>JBKCDO010000253.1:0-109924 GCA_046304755.1 Flavobacteriales bacterium | reverse complement strand
CTCGGTGAGAATGCGGCGCAGCGTTTCTTCATCGAGTGGATTGAGGTACGTAATGACCGGGAAACGACCGATAAGTTCGGGAATCAATCCGAAGCGTTTCAAGTCGAGCGGTGAAATGTACTGCAGCCAGTTGCCATCGTTCACCCGATGCTGACTGCTGTTGTATCCGATAGCGGCCGTATTCACACGACGCTCAATAATCTTGTCAATTCCATCGAACGCACCGCCGCAAATGAAGAGAATGTTCTTGGTGTTCACCTGAATCATCTTCTGCTCCGGGTGCTTACGTCCGCCTTGCGGGGGAACGCTCACCGTAGCGCCTTCGAGCAACTTCAACAAAGCCTGTTGAACGCCTTCTCCGCTCACATCACGCGTGATGCTCGGGTTGTCGCTCTTGCGCGAGATCTTATCAATCTCATCGATGAAAACAATGCCGCGTTCTGCCTTGGCCACATCAAAATCCGCATCTTGCAAAAGGCGCGAAAGAATGCTCTCTACGTCTTCACCAACATATCCCGCTTCTGTGAGTACCGTTGCATCGGCGATGGCGAACGGCACTTTCAACATGCGTGCAATGGTCTTGGCCAGCAGCGTTTTTCCGGTACCGGTCTCCCCTACCAGAATCACGTTCGATTTGTCGATGTCGACCGCTTGATCGTCCTTCTTGGTGGCGTTGGTGATACGCTTGTAGTGATTGTATACAGCGACGCTGAGAAACTTCTTCGCTTCATCCTGACCGATCACATACTCATCCAGAAACTTCTTTACGTCAATCGGCTTTTGCACCTGCAATGCCGCGTCAAGCTTAGGATCGGCATGCGCTGCGCGCGCCTCTTCGGCGACGATTTGATTGGCCTGCGAGGCGCAATCGGCGCAGATATGTCCGCTTATCCCCGCGATGAGGATACTTACTTCACTTTTCTTGCGACCGCAAAACGAACAGCTGATTTCTTTCATGCTGCAAAAATATATGGTTTTTTACCGCTGAGAGGCAGGGGTGGGAGTGTTTTTTTGAAAGGAGTGTAGGAGTGTAGGATTGTAGGATTATAGGGATGGCCTTTGGTGCTTTATCGCGCTGAGCGGCTCAACAGCGCGAGCACATATGAACTCTGCGTCTGTGCGGTTAATGCCGAATAGCAAATATTTGCGATTGACCGCAAGCTGCCGCTCGTCCATGTTTGCACAAACCATTTTCCATGAAAACAATCTTTACGTGTAGCTTACTTCTTTTGCTGAGTGTTGCTTTGGCTCAGCCGGTTCTCACCTTTGAAAACAACTCACCGCAAATTGGTCAAACCTATCGTGCATCGGTGATGCTGGATACGTTTCCTGAATTACCCGGCGGACCCAATGCAGTATGGGATTTCAGCGCCTTAGAGCCCTTTCTTTATTCAGACAACACACCTGCGGAGTTGACCTTCAGTTACAATGACCTCGCACTTGAGACGTGGTCGAACGAATTTCCGGATGGCGATATCACCGAATCCTGCGACTTGTGCTCTACAACCTTCATCTATGATTCTGATGAATCCGCAAGAATCCATTCCGGATTTTACGCAACTGTTATTAATAACAACCAGCCTGCAGATTGGTTTGTCTATTATCAAAATGAACAAATTCGATTCCCTTACCCATTTGCATACGACAACCAATCCAACGACACGTATTATTCCGAATACGAATTGGGGGGCTTTTCATTCACGCGATCGGGTACTATTGAATCACATGCTGATGGATACGGTACCGTGATTCTTCCATGGGGCACTATTCCAAACGTGCTTCGGGTTCATATCATCATGAACGAAGTGGAGCAGATTCCAAATTTCAACCCGGCCTTTGGTGAGTTTCATGTCTATGAATATTATGCTCCGGGTGTCACAATTCCAATTCTCAGCACACAGAGAGACTATGAGCTGAATGCATCAGGCGATATTATTCAGTTGTACCAGCAGCAAGTCATTTGGCTCAATCCGGAAATCAGTGGATGCAATGATCCGCTGGCCTGCAATTATGATCCGCTGGCAGATACAAATGACGGCTCATGCAGCATCATCGGTTCTCCTTGCGATGACGGCCTTGCAGAAACCACAAACGATATCATTGCCGCTGATTGCATGTGCGTCGGTGAAGTTGTCATTGCTGCAGGGTGTACTATGACTGATGCGTGCAACTATGATATGGCGGCAACTGTTGATGACGGTTCGTGCTTCTTCACCAATGATCCTTGTGATGATGGAAATTCAGCAACCATCAACGATGTTTATACGATTGATTGCTTCTGTCAGGGCAGTATAGTGGTCGTAGGCGGCTGTACCAATCCAGCGGCTTGCAACTTTGATTTCGAAGCAACAGAAGATGATGGCTCATGTTTGTTTGTGGGAAGTCCCTGTGACGATGGTCTGGCTGAAACCATCAATGATATGATTGACGCTGACTGTATGTGTGTGGGTGAATTCACCGTCGCTGCCGGATGCATGATGCCCGATGCTTGCAACTATGACGCGGCAGCTATGGTGGATGACGGCTCCTGTTTCTTCATAGGCGATCCATGCGACGACGGTAATCCGGAAAGCATCGGTGATGTCTACAATGCGAACTGTCAGTGTGAGGGTTTAGTTTCTATTATGGAAACCGCCACTAACAGCTTGGTTTATCCAAACCCTGCAACAACCGACATACATGTAACAATCAACAACACTGCTCCGGACTTCGTTGAGATTTATGACATGCGTGGAGCTCGCTTGATCGCTGTGAATAAGACACGCACACTTTCCGTGGCAACACTTGCTCAAGGAATTTACACCTTGAAAATGACCTTGGGCAACGAGACTGTCATTCGAAGACTGGAGATTATCCGATAAAAAACGCTAAGCAATAAAAAGCGCGGCTCAAGGGCCGCGCTTTTTTTATGTTCTTATTCAAGATTGAAAGCTGTTACTACGCCCAACCTTCTCCCTTTTGCATTTTCACATCGTTGACAAACTGCTTGATTTTTTGCTCGTCCTGCTTTTTGCACACCAACAGAATATCATCGGTGTCGACCACAATGTAGCCATTCAAACCGTGCAGCACGGCCAGCTTACCATCCGGTACATTGACCACGTTGTCTGCGCAGTTGTAGAGCACGACATTCTTCCCCACAATACCGTTTTCATGGGCATCCTGAGCCAAATGCGTATGGAGAGAACCCCATGTTCCAAGGTCGCTCCAACCGAAATCGCTTAGCACGACATTCACATTGCGGGCCTTCTCCATGATTCCGTAGTCGATGGAAATATTCTCGCATGCGGGATAGATGCGATCAATGAATGTCTTTTCCTCGGGAGTGCCATAGAGGCCTTGTCCCTCCGCAAACGATCGATACATCTCCGGCAAATGAATTTCGAAGGCGTTCATGATAGCGTGCATCGACCAGATAAAGATGCCCGAATTCCAATAGAAGTCACCGCTTTCCAAAAAGTCCTTGGCGAGTTCGAGGCTTGGCTTTTCGGTGAATGTTTTTACGCGCTTCACCGATTCATGTGAGGCATCTTTTTCATCGGCCCATTGAATATATCCGTATCCCGTATCGGGGCGTGTAGGCTTGATGCCCAGTGTCACCAGATTTCCGCTTTCGTGCGCTTGATGAATGCTCGTGCGAATCGTTTCTAAAAACTCTTCGTTTTTGAGAATAAGATGATCGCTTGGGGCAACAATGATATTCGCATCGGGCTCGCGCTCGGCAATCCAAAAAGCGGAATAAGCAACACATGGCGCGGTGTTGCGCATATTGGGTTCGCACAGGACTTGTTCCGGTTTTAAATCCGGCAACTGTTCCAGCACCAAATCTTTATAGCGCTCATTGGTAACGACCAGAATATTTTCCTTCGGACAAATCGGAAGAAAACGGTCGTACGTCATTTGAATCAGCGTGCGTCCGACACCGAGAATGTCGTGAAACTGCTTCGGGAAAGTCGTGCGGCTCATCGGCCAGAAGCGGCTTCCAATACCGCCGGCCATGATGACACAGTAATTCTTATTGTTCATGGTTTTCCTTGCCGCCTTGAAGGTTGAAAATCAAGGGGGCGCAAAAATAGGGTGGAAATTCTTAGGAACACAGGATTGTAGGATTGTAGGATTATAGGATTACAGGGAGCGCAAACCTTCAATCTTTTTAACTTGCAACCTTCAACTTCGCCAGCGCGGCGCGCAAACTGTCAATCGATGCGTGCACATCAGCTACTGTGGCTGTTCCAACCGACAAACGATACCACACACTTTCTTTAGAGGCACCAAATGCACTGAAGGGCACAACAGCCAGCTTCGCTTCTTGCAGCAAGTACTGTGTGATTTGCGGTGTGGTCTCGATAACCGTTCCATCCGGCTTCGTTAAGCCTTTCAAATCGAACTTCACGGTGAGATAAATCGCGGCCATTGGAGCTATGGCATCCACCTGAAACCCTTCTGATTTCAGCGTTTGAATCCCATTGTAAAAGTCCCGCAGGCGCTCTTCAACCTCACCTTTAAATCCGGATAAGAAAGCATCAACAGCGGGTTGATTATTCAGGTACTTCGCCGCGGCAACTTGCTCAGCCTTCGGAGCCCAGGCACCCACGTGACCGAGGATACTCTTCATCTTGTCGATGACCTTACGCGGGCCAAAAGCCCAACCCACGCGCACACCGGTTGCGGCTAAACTCTTGGAAATTCCATCCACGAAGATGGTGTAAGGGCGTAATTCAGGACGCAGGGAAACGGGATCAAAGTGTTTAGCATCACCATAGCACAGCACCGCATATATCTGATCATACATGAGGTAGAGCGGCTTTTGATCGGGTGACCGGCGCTGGTTTTCTTCCACGACTAAATCACAAATGGCTTCCAACTGTGTCTTAGAAAATACTGTTCCTGTTGGATTGAGCGGCGAACACAGTGCAAGAAGTGTCGCGTCAGCCAAATAAGGCCTTAACTCTTCAGCCGTTGGCAAGAAATTATTTTCAGGCGTAGCCTCAACAAAAACCTGCTTGGCATGCGAGAGATGGGTGTAGTGATTGTTGTTCCAGCTCGGCACCGGAAAGACCACTTTATCTCCCGGATCTACAACCGCCTGGAAAATGGCATAGATAATCGGACGCGCACCGCCGGCAATGAGAATCTCGTCAGCGGCATATTCCAACGACTGCTGCTTGCGGATACTTTCAGCCACGACTTTGCGCAAATCCAACATACCGTCCGCCGGCGGATAGTTCGTCTCATCGTTCATGTAAGCATCCACGATGGCCTGTTTCAGCTCGGTGGGAATAGGGAAAATTTTGGGGTCAAAATCACCAATCGTGAAATTGTAAATTTTCTCTCCCTTCGCCATCAATTCGCGGATTTCTCCGGCTAGTTTGATAATCTCTGAGCCGATAAGATTCTCGGCCATCTGCGACACCCTGAAATTAGCGGGTGATGCTGTGTTGCTCATAAACGCGTGAATAGAATTTGTTGGGCGAATGTAAAAACGAGGGGCGCGCTCAAGGTGTGAAGTTATCATGAATGTTTTCACAATCACGAATGGGCGGGAGGGTGGTGGATTGACACGAATGCACGAATCGATAATTATGGAGCACTAATTTCAAGTTGCACCTGAGAAAAAAAACTTTGCCCTAGACTCAACTAATTCGTGCATTCGTGTCTACTCCATCTTTCAAGTTGCAGCTCAGAAATAAAACTTTGCCATAGACTCAACCAATTCGTGCATTCGTGTCTACTCCATCGGAAAGAGGAAGTCGTTGTGCGGAAAGCGTGTGATATGAATCTGTCGCACGCGTTCATAAAGTGTGTCGCGCAGCTGATCAATATTTAGCTTTTTGGCTGCAGAGATAAACACGACATCGGAGTTTTGCAGGCGCGACATCCAGGAGCGTTGCAATTCTTCAAGCGTGATGTTTTCGCGTGTGGGAGGTGTAAGGTCATCCTCGGCCTTTGGCACGTGCTTGTAAGCATCAATCTTGTTGAAGATGACCATCGTTGGTTTGTCGCCAACGCCGATTTCACGCAACGTTTCATTCACGACATTGAAGTGGTCTTCGAACTGCGGATGCGAGATGTCGACGACGTGCACCAGTAAGTCCGACTCACGCGTTTCATCCAATGTGCTCTTGAATGATTCGATCAATTGATGCGGCAGCTTTCGGATGAATCCAACAGTATCGGTAAGCAGAAAAGGCAAGTTGTGCACAACTACTTTTCGGACGGTGGTATCCAATGTCGCGAAGAGTTTATTCTCCGCAAACACCTCACTCTTCGAAAGCATGTTCATGATGGTGCTCTTACCCACATTCGTGTAGCCCACCAATGCCACACGCACCAAAGCACCGCGATTGCCCCGCTGCGTGGCCATCTGCTTATCAATCTCTTTGAGCTGTTCTTTCAAGAACGCAATCCGATCGCGAACGATACGGCGGTCTGTTTCAATCTCCTGCTCTCCGGGACCGCGCATACCAATACCGCCACGCTGCTTTTCCAAGTGTGTCCACATGCGGGTAAGGCGTGGAAGCAGGTATTCATACTGCGCAAGTTCTACCTGTTTCTTCGCGTGAGCCGTGCGGGCACGACTGGCAAAAATGTCGAGAATAAGATTATTACGATCGAGAATTTTGACATTCATGTCCTTGAATGTCGCTTCCAGATTGCGCAGTTGCGAAGGCGCCAATTCATCATCGAAGATGATCATAGCCGGCTTGTGCTCGGCAACATATTCTTTCAGCTCCTGAAGCTTACCACTACCCACAAAGGTGCGTGTATCGGGTCTGTCGAGATTCTGCGTAAATCGCTTCAGGCAGCGCGCATGAGCGGTTTCAGCCAGAAACGCGAGTTCATCCAAATACTCGGCGAGCTGCTCGCGTGTTTGTTCGCGTGTCACCACGCCAACCAATACACAGGTTTCCTGCTCCTTGGCAGTCGAAATCAGTTTGTTCTTTTTTTCAATCAAAATGCAAAAGAGTATAGGGATGCTTATCGCAGGGTCAACACAAAATCAGCCAGCGCATCAATCTGTTCTTCACTGAGGACATCCTTGTGCGGAGGCATGGTGCCTTTGCCCTCCGCAATGCGCAAGACTACTTCGCTCTTGGGAAGTTGACTCTGAGATAAATCTTTCGCTCCCGCAAACTCCTGCGCCCCGTCATATCCGTGACACAAAGCGCACTTCACGTCATATAATTTCTTGACCAATGTGGCATCGACAGGACCATCGGGAGCCGCTTTAACAGGGTACAAATCCCTCGTTTTGCCACCACTACAAGCAGCAAGAAAGAACAACGCAACGGAAGGAATTAAAACCAACCGCGTCCTTCTCCAACTACTCTGAACGGCCATGGAATACTGATTAAAATTAGAATGAGTGCAATGGTGTAATAAGTGAAGATGAGTTTATGCTTCGCCCAGCTCTCGCTTTGCTTCTTCGCTTTGGAATGACCGATGGTCACCAGTGCAATCGCGATAATCATCCCCAGGAAGTGCTCGACGATATAAAAGCGATTCACGGGATCCTTCATGATGTTGTCCGATTCAATGGCATTTGATACCAATGGACTTACGAAGTACAACCCAATTCCGATGAGCAACTGCGTGTGAAGAATAATCATGGTGAAAAGCGCAAGCTTGCGTTCGTTGCTCAAGAAGGGGCGATAAATGCGCACAAGACTGTCAACAATGGTAATCAACATGAGCAACAGTCCAACCCAACGCAACAAAGAATGAAGATGTAATAATCCGGTATGCATGTAAAAGAAGTTTTGCCAAAACTAACTCAAGCCGTTCAATACAGCCAAAGACGGCAAAAATTATGTCACCCCATGATGTTGGCTGTTTATATCCAATCTTTGCGGCTCTATAATCGCTTATGAATCGCGTACTCTACAATGTAACCTGCAGCGTCGATCCTGAAATCCATGAGGTATGGTTGGACTGGATGATGTTCAAACACATCCCCGACGTAATGAATACAGGAATGTTCCTGGAAAACCGCGTCTGCCGGATTCATGAGTACGAAGAGAACGGCGTGACCTACGCAATACAATACGTGGCACGCAATCAAAAAGACTTGAACGAGTACATGGAACAATTCGCGCCTGCACTGCAGAAAGAGCACGCCGACAAATACGGCTCACGCGTGGCAGCATTTCGAACAACGCTCGAGATTGTGCATGAGATTCGTTCGCCATTTCCATCCGTAACTCCGAATTAGTGAAAGGGTGAAGTAGTGAAATGGTGAAATGGTGGGAGTCGCCATCCTTTTCACCATTTCACTATTTCACCACTTCACCCTTTACGTCATCGATTTCCTCATTACCCGCTGCACAGTATAGCGTAGCGCAATGAAGAGATGATTGACGAGCGTTGGTAACAATCCATAATGTCGGCGCATGATGCTGAACCGTTCTTTCAACCCTTCCTTTCGACGCGCAGCGGATACGCCACCTTCCAAAAACTTCGCGATATAGGCGTGAGCATTCACGACAACCCTGCATTGCTTCAGCACACGGATGGTCCAATCGATATCCGCGCTGATTTTAAAATGCAAATCAAACGGAACAGCCAAGCTCCTGCGCACAATCATCGACTGATGCGACACGCACATGCCACGCTTGAAGCTTCGCCAGGTCAGATGCTCCGGAGGAGAAAGCCGACGGTCGCCTAAGACACTTCCCTGTTCATCCACCACAAGCGTATTACCATAGATAAAGTCAGCATCTTCGTGATTCTTCAGAGCACGGCTCAAGGCGTCCTCGTCGGCAAACTCATCACCGGCATTCATAAAAATGATGAAGGTGCCCTTTGCTAACGTGATTCCCTTATTCATCGCATCATAAATACCCCGATCAGGTTCTGAAACTACAACCGTTGAGCTTTTCTTCCATCGCTCAACAACGCTTAGAGTGGCATCTTTAGAGGCACCGTCGACAATAAGATGTTCAAGCGCTACGCCGCTCTGAGCTTGCACGCTGCGCAGGGTGCGTTCGATAAATCGCTCGCCATTATAAACGACCGTAATAACGGTTACCACCGGTGATTGCATCAGGGCACAAATTACATCCGAAGTTGAATAACTTTGCACGAATGTCGGTCCTCAAGCCCATTGCAGATTCCACGCTCGACTTCTTCAGCAGATTAGCACAAACCGTCTTGTCGCTGGCGAAAATGCTCATCCTATGGCGTAAGCCGGCGAATTATCCGGTAGCAGCACATCCAACCTGCGTAGTGCTGGGAAACGGACCATCCCTCACCCAAGACCTAGAGAAATACCGCAACGAACTCCAACGTCATGACCTCCTCTGTGTAAACGGATTCGCTCTTTCGGAGGCCTATGCGCAACTGAAACCGCGCTATTACCTCATGCTCGACCCGGCTTTTTGGGAAGCAGAAACCCCGGCCATTCATCGTATCCTCGATGCCATGGTGCAACGCACCTCCTGGAAACTACACCTCTATGTACCGCATGCAGCGCGGAAAGCACGTAACCTCAAAAGACTGGAAAGCAACACCAACATTCACGTCCATTTTTTCAATTACATCGTTTACAACGGATTTCGTTCGTTGGGACATCGCTTGTTTCGCATGGGTTGGGTGTCGCCTCAATGCCAGAACGTGCTGGTCTCAGCTATTTTTCACGCCATCAATTCCGGTCACCAACGCGTTATTCTACTCGGTGCTGATCACAGCTGGCATGAGAACATTCTGGTGAAAGAAGACAACATCGTGTACACCAAAGAGGTCCACTTCTACGACAACATGGAGCATTGCACCTATGTGCCATTTCATACCAATATTGGTGAAAAAACAACGCGCACGATGGGCGAACTCTTTCACACCTGGTCGAAAGTGTATAACGGCTATTTCAACCTAAAACACTACGCTGCCGCAAGACACTGCGAAATTTACAACGCAAGTGTAAAGAGTTATATCGACGCGTTTCCGCGCATTACACAGGAGGATAAAGCATGGAAGTAATTCTAAAGAATCCCTTGACACTTTGGCTGCGTTGGTTGTTGACGTGGTTTCGCTATAAACTCTCCAACTTCGGCAAGCACAACCGCATCGAGTATGGGGCTGAACTAGCCTCAGTAACATTGGGAAACTACAGCGCGGTGTATAAATATGCACGCTTACGCAATTGCACACTCGGTGATTTTTCCTACATCGCCCGGGATAGCCAGGCACATAATGCGACCATCGGAAAATTCTGTTGTATCGGTCCGCAAGTGTTGATCGGTTTGGGCGACCATCCAAGCAAAGATTTTGTTTCGTCACACCCCATGTTCTATTCTGAAATCGGACAGGCGAATCCCGTGATTGTTTCCCAAAGTTTATTCAACGAGTATCCGCACACAAACATTGGTCACGATGTGTGGATTGGTGCTCGCGCCATCATCAAATCGGGGATTACCATCGGCAATGGCGCAATCATCGCGGCCGGAGCGGTTGTTACAAAAGACGTTGCGCCCTACAGCATTGTAGGCGGCGTGCCTGCGCAGTTCCTGCGTTTTCGATTCACCGATGAAGAGATTGAACAACTCGAAGCACTCCGTTGGTGGGATAACGACCTGAACCGGCTGAAGCAAAACGCCGAAGCCATGCGCGACGTGAAAACACTGCTTTCGCAAGCGAAAACTCATTCCGTATAATGGGAATCATTACGCGTCAAGCCATCCAATCAACCATCTACTCCTATGCAGGAGCGTTTCTTGGGTTCTTGACGGTGTGGTTCATGAACCGACTGTGGCTCACGCCTGAACAAAATGGCTTGCTGAACGTCATCATCTCCATTTCACTCGTGACAAGTTCACTGAGCAACCTTGGATTTGGCGGAGTCACCATGCGCATGTTCCCCCAATTCCGAGATCCTCAAACACGTCATGGCGGATTTCTTTTTTACCCATTACTCTTTACAGCCATTGGATCACTGCTGTTTGTTGGAGCATTTATACTGTTTAAAGATGCCTACATCACTCGCAACGCAACGAATGCTTCACTGCTGAACGAGCATATTTATTTCCTGCTTCCCTTGACATTCTTTCTGGGAATCTTCAATGTGCTGGATGTTTTTGCTCGCTCGATTTATGTGTCCACTGCCGGAATCATCGTCAAAGAAATTGCGCTGCGTGTAGTAATCCTCGCTGCAGCCATGGGCTACCATTTTGGATACCTTTCTTTCGACACGTTCGTCCTGCTTTATTTTTCTTCCTTCTGCGCGATTGCTATTGCAATGGTGGTCATTCTTTACCGCAAAGGCGAATGGCACTGGCGAATTCCACAAGCGAAATTATCGCTAGAAAAAAGACGTGAAATGCGCAACGTCGCACTCTTCTCGGTTATCACCGGTCTGAGTGGCATGCTCATTTCCACTATCGATAAGATTATCGTGAATGACATGCTGGGCCTTGCAGCCGCCGGAGTTTTTTCGGTAGCAACGTACTTCGGCAGTATGATTCAAATACCGGCGCGATCGGTCATGCGCATTTCCTCCACCATCATTGCTGAATCATGGAAGACGCATGACATGGAAAACATTGCGCAGGTGTATCGTAAATCCGCACTCAATCAATTCATCATTGGGTTGTTTCTATTGTTAGGACTTTGGGTGACTATGGACGCACTGCTTTCACTGATGCCGACAGAATATTCCGCAGCGCGCAACGTCATTTTGTTTATGGGCTTAGGCTACCTGATTGATCTGGCTACAGGCGCCAACGGCATTATTATCGCCACTTCGAAATTCTACCGCTACGACACCTGGTTCATGCTCGTGCTGGTTGTATTTACGTTCGTAACGAATATCGCGTTGATTCCCATTTATGGCATTACCGGTGCCGGCATAGCTTCTTGCCTGACGTTTGCGTTATTCAACAGTGCCCGACTCATTTTCATTTATATGAAATTCGGTATTCAGCCTTTCACGCCTGCCTTTCTAAAAATCGCTGCGATTGGTACTTTCAGCGCCGGGGTGGCGTATTGGATTCCACCGATTAACAACGGTTACGGCGACATACTGCTGCGCGGAGGTGCATTTAGTCTCGTGTTCGGAGCGCTGGTGTTGTGGACAGGGGTTAGCCCGGATATCAATGCCGTTCTGCGCAAACTTCAGAAGCGCTGATCGGTGGTTTTTTCCAGACAGTACATACAGAAAGCTGATCCTGTCTCATGAGCGAAAGAGGGTGCGTGATACACTTGCTCCGCCCACCGCATGAGATTGGCTTCGAAATCATCAATAGTATCTTCCGTAATCGGATGTTCACTGATGGTATCCAAATCCATAAATGTTCCTCCATCATTGACGAAAGTGTAAAAACCTGCCTTTGGCAGAGGTTTTCCTATCTCACGCGTCATCGACACATACGTAAATAATTGAAGGACCTTACTCCATTTCGATGAACGGAATAATTCCTCGGGGCCCTTTTTGAAATCGTCCTTTTGATTCACCTTACCGGTCTTGTAATCCAAAATCTCAAGCACACCATCCACCTCATCCGCACGATCCACATAGCCCTTAATCTTTATTGGAATATCCAGAGACGTTCGTTCAGGAAGAAAAACCTTAGAAACTTCCTTTTCCACGAGCACTACCTTTCGTTCTATGCCCTGCTCCTTCTCGGACTTTAGTCGCGACAATTCTCTGCCGATATAACCGCGCAAGAGCTCCAATCCCATTTCTATCGCCAGGTAATTCAACCCGCGATCAGCATTTCGGGATGAATACTCCTTCCCCATGGAGAATCGAAGGAGTGATTCAGACTCTCGCACCAGCGCTTCAAAATCCGATTCGTCCGGAAATCTGCCTTCAAACTTTTTGTAAAATCCCTCAAGCACATCATGTAAGATGTTGCCGAACGTTCCACTCGATATATACTCTTCCACCTCATCCTCTTCACCTAACCCGGCGATGTAGCGATAGTAAAAATCAAGAGGACATTGAATGTATTTATTGATTGCTGAAGGAGAAATGCCATGTTGTAGAAACTCCAAAAAACGCTGTTGAATGAAAGGCGAATTCTCCACCACTGTTTTACCGGTTACCATCTCAGAGGTCCCAATCGTTTCATTCGAAATAACAACATGGGGATTTATTCGAGCCAACTCATCGCGCAGTTGCAGGATATACCGACTCTCCTCGGAACCCTTTTTATCCGCTGATATTTCCGAATAGAAAAAGTGGATGTTCTTGGCGCAATGCAACAACCGATAAAACGAATAGGCATGGATACCGTCGCGATCCGATGGCATCGACAACTGATGAAAGGCGCGCAAATCAAACGGAATAAACGATTGATCAAAACCACCGCCCGGCATAAATTCCTCATTGGCATCGAGCAGGATGACCGTTTCAAAATCAAGAGCAAGCGTTTCCGAAAGACTCATCAACTGAAGCCCATCGACAGGTTCACCCCGGTAATAAATCTTGGTTCGAGCCAATAGCGACTGATATACCTGAAGCACAATCTCCGCATCGTTGAGCAACGGATAAACCGACATGAGTTGCTCCAGATCGAGCAACAATTCCATCAATTTCACACGAGCTGCAAACAACAAATCATCCTCTTCCTCAAGCGCTTCCAGCAATAGCCTTAAGCCATGCACAGCGGACTCCGGCGTTAGTTGATTATCCAATAAGCTCAGGAATCCGGACAACGACGGATACTGATCCTTCCAGCGCTCGCAGTCTACTTTCTCGATTCGGATGATGTGATTGCGAACTATTTCCCGCAGAATTTCATCACACGCCCTCACATCGATATTCAACGTTCGCAATAAGCGGATGTATACACTAAAATGTTTGAAATAACTACTTCCTTTTTTATCCAATGATTGCCGAATGACAAACAACTGCTCGGTCAACCGCGAGAGGTTGGTTTGGGAAAGGGGCTTGCCAATGGCAAGGTTCACATCACTCGCCAGATTCGTCATCGACGAAACCAAAGGCTCAAGAGAAGAGTCGTCGTTGATGATTACGCACGTTTGTTCGAGTTCCTCTGCTGTCATCGTCGACAACATTTCCGCTGCCCGCAGTATTTGTGCAATTGCCGAGCTACCGCAATGGATCTTCACCGAATAAGCATTCGTAGCCAATACATTGTTTACTTCCTCACGGTTAATCTTCCAGCCATGACGATTAGCGAACCAGCCGGCCTCATGTTCATCCTTCAAATAGAATTCATCGAGGTCCCATTCCATGCGCACATCCGCGCACTTGTCCAGTTGCTTCAACCAAGCTCGTTCTGCAGCGGAATACCCCGCAATACCTGCAAAATAATAGACCCGATTACCCGCATCTTCGGGAAATACCTCCGGATGCTCCGCCAGAAAGCGCACTGCTCGGGAATACGTCCGACAATTCGTCTCGTCTTGTTTTGTGGTAAATGCACGGTATAGCTCACCCAATTGATTCCAGAACTTCAGAAACCGCTCCTGATCTTGTGTTAGAGGGTCATTGTTAAAGCTCCACGCCTCGACATTCCAATGCTCAATCTCACGAATATTTCTCAAGTCTTTAAACAAGGCTGCAGCCGGAGCCATCGCGCTATCCACATCATTGAAATCACGCATGGCCATTCCTGCCCAGCGGAGAAAGTCATGGAGATTCTCCTCACCCTTCACCTCGTTACGATAGCAATCATACATCATCATGAGCATCTCCAATTCCCCGCCAATCCGACCGGGAATCATGGAACGAATCAAATCGGGCAAAATCGCAAATCGTGGCGTCCAGAAAGGACTCTGCTTGAGCTGCTTCAGCTCATTCATGAGAAATAGTCGCGCGCGCGCCGTAGGTAAAACGACCGTCACCTCATGCAAACGATCCGGAAAAGCCTCCAGTAACTTATGGGCTAACTGTTGTAAAAAGGATTTCGGCATAGACGCTTGATTCAATTGGTGATTGCTTCAAATTTGCACCATGCCCGTGGAATATCCTATCTATCGGAAAAGTTTGTCGGAAAAAAGCTTCTATGCTGTCATTGCCGAAGATCAGTGCATTGAAATTCAGCAAATAGGAAGTAAGCGCCTGCGCCACGAAATCCATGCACGCATTCTTCCCGATCGCCTTCTCATTCGTGATGTGATTGATTGCGCCGATGGACGCTACCTGCCCATTACCGCCGCGGAGTTCGCTGCCATGGAAGAAAAGCCCTAAGGTGGCACTATGGAAAACTCCGATGATAATTTCGAGCGGGTCCACTCAGAGTCATCATGCGCGTGTGCCATTTTTGAAACATGATTACCGAATACCAGTCGCTAAAATCACTCAATACCTTTGGAGTGCCTGCACAAGCGCGCTATTTCGCCTCCTTTGACAATGAGGATCGTTTGCGCGAACTTCTAGGCCATAGTATCGTGCGCAACAACCGAAGACTTGTCCTTGGCGGTGGCAGCAACTTGCTTTTCGTCAACAACTTCGACGGAGTTGTATTAAAAAATGAACTCAAGGGGATTGAAACCGTCCGTGAAGATGAACACCACTACTACGTGCGCAGCGCGGCCGGCGAAGTCTGGCACGACCTGGTTATGCAGTGCATTAAACTCAACTATGCCGGATTAGAAAATCTCTCCCTCATCCCCGGCTGTGTTGGAGCGAGTCCGATGCAGAATATCGGGGCATACGGTGTCGAAATCAAAGACGTCTTTCATTCCTTGGAAGCCATTCATATTCACGATGGATCATCCAAAACATTTTCACTCGAAGAATGTCAATTCGGTTATCGGGAAAGCATATTCAAGCGCGCTGAAAAAGACAACTGGGTAATTACATCCGTCACGTTCAAGCTGAACAAACGTGCAGTGTTGCATACGTCATACGGAGCCATTGAAGAAGAACTCGACAAAATGCATCTCGACAATGTGTCCATAAAAGACGTTTCAAAAGCTGTCATCAATATCCGTTCGTCCAAACTGCCTGATCCGAAAAAAATTGGGAATGCCGGTAGCTTCTTCAAAAATCCGGTTGTGCCGATTGAGGTATACCGCGCTATTCAGGCGCATCACAATAATGCACCGAGCTTTCCAATTGACGAGCATCACGTGAAGGTACCGGCAGGTTGGCTCATTGAACAAGCCGGCTGGAAAGGCAAAAACATGGGCAACTACGGTGTTCACGACAAACAAGCATTGGTGCTTGTCAATTACGGGGGCGCAGAAGGAAGACAGATTTATGATTTGAGCACGGCCATCATCCAAGACATTCACTCGAAGTTCGGCATAGAACTCGAGCGTGAAGTGAACATCATTCTGTAAGCATTAGAATTTCGCACACGGCATGATGCGAATCTTCTTCGCACGCTGGTTGTGCTTGTTGGCCCACTGATAGACCAGTGAAATCTCGTGGGATCCGGAAGAATTCGCGATACCCAAACGAGAAATCGTCACGTCGTAGCTATAGCCAACTTTGTAATTGCCGGCTTGAAACCCGAGAACGAAAGCCAACGCATCATGATTGGCATAACCATACGAATTGGATTTCATCGGTAAACCACGATACCACAAGCCCAAAATCATGGGTGAAAATTCATAGTAGAAACCCATGTCCAACTGATCAAACTGCTGTTGGGCCAAATAATTCGCAGCAATCACCATGTAATGATCCAGCTTGCGCAGTGAATTTCCCTTAAGGCGAATGCGGTATCCGCCGTGCGCTGAAATCTTTCTTGCAAGCGGTGATTTCTGTGAATCGTAAAGCGATACATCCGGCTGATTGTTGTGAAACGCCGAAATACCAAACCAGAATTTGGGACTATACGTCAGCAATCCGGCTCCCATATCATAATAATTCACGGGACGAACGGTACCCGCCTCAAGCGATGGCACATCGCCTTCGCGAATTAACTGATCATAAAACGTGAGCTTATCAAAATCGATGGACTTCTGACCATAACCAAATTGAAGCGCAGGACGGAAAAACCAGTTGCGCTTGATGCGCGCTTCGTAAGCATACTGCAGAGCAACCGTTGAAGAACGCAATGCTCCGGATCCAGCCTGATCATAGCTCACCAGCATACCGATGCCACTATTGATGTTCGGCATAAATTGATCGAAGGTGATGTTACCGGCATTGAATCCTCCGGGAATACCTGCCCACTGATTGCGGTATTGCATACTCACCCGGCTCTGAACAGATGCTCCCGCGAAGGCAGGACTCACCGCTGTTGGCGCCGCATAAAACTGAGTAAACTGTTGGTCCTGAGCACGCCCGGCCAGTGTCACAAGACACAAGAAGAGGATATTCAGGAAACGATTTTTCATTGTTTTATGGGGTATTCATGGAATACAGTAAGCGTATACGGTCATTTAACGATTACGGTTACATCTCCGGCCTTTTCATATCGCTGACCGTTTACAAAGCGGGCATCGACCTTCCATACATACACATCCTGCTTCACCAATTGACCGCGGTAGTAACCATCCCAACCCTTCGCCACATCGTTACTTTCATAGATAAGCTCACCCCACTTATTGAAGATTTGCAGTTGGTATTCCTCCACACCTTTATGCATAGGGAAAAACACATCGTTATCCAAACTGTGGATGTTATAGTAACCACCACTGCTCTCTACCACATTCGGTGAAAAGGCGTTGGGGAATTCAATCTCTCCAACATCATTGGCATGAACCAATCCCAATAAAGTCAACGTATCCGCGCAACCGTTTTCATTGGTAGCGATGAGCGTAACATCATAATCACCTTGCTCCTGGTAGTAGTGAAGCGGGCTTTCTTCGGTAGAAGTTGAGCCATCACCAAATTCCCAAACATAGGTAGATGCATTCGCAGATAAATTCAAACAGTACACAGGCTCACCGGGAACACTCACGTTATTCGGAGTCACAGCGAAAGATGCAGTCGCGTTGGCGTAGACGTAGATAATCTGTTCCTGTGTCATCACATCCGAACTTCCATCAGGACCAACTACAGTCAAGGTCACCGAGTAGATACCCGGCTGATAGTATGTGTATACCGGATTGTTAGCTGTCGATTGATTACCATCACCAAATGACCAGGTAGATACGACAGCGTTTTCACTCAAATTGTTGAATTGAACGCGCAACGGAGCACAACCTTGAGCAGGTCCGGTGAAATTAGCAACCGGTGACGGCGGCAGAATTTCAATCGTGCGGAAAGTAGTATCACTGCAAGAACCGTTGCTCACGACCAACTGAATGTTGAACTCTCCCCACTGCTCGTAGGTGTATGAACCCGGATTGAAATCGTAAAGGAAGTTGCCGTCATTCATATTCCAGGTTGCAGCCAATTCACCTCCAATGGTTGTATTCGTGATGTCGATGGTTGCGGCAGGCCAGATCTGGGTTTGTGGAGTTACTTCAAAACCGGCCACAGGATTAGCGAATACATACACACTGCGTGTAATGGTATCGCTGCAACCGTAGCTATCATACAAAACAAGCGTTACCGCATAGGTAGTGTCGTTCGTACCCCAGTTGAAGAACGTGTGCTGTGGTTCATAGGCATTCGAAATATCGCCATCACCGAAATTCCACGCAACACTGCTACCGCCATCGCTGATGTTGTCGAAATACACTTCAAGCGGAGAACAGCCTTGAGTAATCGAGTTGAAATCAGCTTCGATTTGCGGAGCAACATCGAGCGTCAATTGATCCGTGCTCACGCAACCAAAATCAGTGCTTGCCTGCAAAGTGATATAGAAGGTGAATAATTCATCGGTCACATTCACATACTCATGCTCGTGGTATTCATCCGCAGTATTCGACGTTTGACCCGTACCATAAATCCAGTTGAAATTGTCAGCACCAATTGATCCATTGTAAAAAACTACGTTAGCAGGATAACACCCCATCACCGTGTCGATTTGTGCAATCGCCTGTGGTGTGTGCATGATGTGCATCACCCGTGTGGCTGTATCTGTGCAGCCATACATGTTGGTTGCAATCATTTCAACAGTCAACTCCACATCCGTATCAAAGGGTGCATCAAAAAGGTGAACCGGCGATGTTTCAACCGACTGCTGACCATCACCGAAATTCCACACATAAGAAACCGCACCAACACTTTGATTCACGAAAGGTGCATTGTGGGGTGCACAGCCGATGGTGTCAACAGCAAAGGCTGCAACAACACCAGGATAGATCGTGTAGTTGGCAGAAAACTGATCCACACATCCAAACTCACTGGTAGCTGTGAGCTGCACGGTATACGCATTCAACTGGAAGGGCGCATTCGAAAAATCATGCACGTGATTGAATACGGCTGTATTGGAAGCTGTGCCATCACCGTAATCCCACATGTAAGAAGCAGCACCCGTTGAATTGTTCAACAAGTGAACAGCACCGACTGCACACGTGTTAGGTTCGTCGATGGTGAAATTTGCACTTGGCAAAGCATAGACAGTCACCGGCAATGACATGGTATCCTGACAACCGTAACCGGATGTAACGTTGAGTGACACATTGTAAATTGCAGTGGTATCGCTGTTGTTAGCGAAATACACCACCGGATTTTCCATGATTGATTGCACACCGTTGTTGAAATCCCACTGATAGGTTGATCCATTTGTGCTCGTGTTGATGAATCCAACGCTTACAGGCGAGCAAGCCGGCGAAGGTTGTTCGAAGGAAGCTTCCACGTGAGGATAAACCTGGATAAGCACATTGGCCTGACCTGCGCAACCTTGGTTAGAATAAGCTTCCAACACCACGTTGAACTCTTCCAGATCACTGCCATTATTTACAAACGTGTATACATGGTCCGCATCGTCTGTATGCGATACAGCGCCGGTTCCATAGTACCAGGTATACGAATCCGCATATGGAGTATCGTTGTGCAAAGTCACTTCCAGTGGTGAGCAACCGCCGTTCACCGAAGCAGTCAACGCTACTTCCGGCGTCGGGTGAATGGTTACGGTTTGATAAGCCGTATCGGTGCATCCGAATGCATTCGCGGCAATCAAGGAAACCTGAATTTCATTTGAATTGAAGCCGGTATTCGTGAAGTTGGTATTCGGATTGGCCATTATCGACATCAATCCGTTGCCGAAGTCCCACTGATAAGAAACCGCATTCATACTGGTGTTGATGAAATTCACCTGAGCCGGAGAACAGAATTCACCGGGATTCATGAATGCCGCATTTACTGCAGGATAAACCGTAATCTCAACCGAAGAAGAAGAGTTACAACCTTGAGCAGATACAGCGCTCAGTGTTACTGTAGCAATATCCGGAGTCGTTCCGAAATTCTCGAACAAATGGCTATGAACGGTCTCAAGCGTTGTTGAAGTCGAACCATCACCGTAGGTCCATACAATCTCATTGGCAAACTGCGAGTTATTGGTAAACTCAACATTCAACGGCGCGCAAGCACCAAATGTGCTCGGTGTGAAGTTGATGACAGGAGTAGGATTCACCGTCAAGATCTGAGACACCGAATCCACACAACCATAGGTTGAGGTAGCCAACAAGGTGATGGTGTAGTCTACCGGAGTGCCGGTATCATTCGTGAAATAAGCCGATGGAGCAGGAACAGAAGAAACGGTTCCATTTCCGAAATTCCACTGCACTGAATTTGTATTCACGCTTGAGCTGATGAATTGAACAGTTGCAGGCGAGCAGTAATCCGCAGGATCAGCAAATACCGCTTGAATCTGAGGATAAACGCTCACCGTAGCCGTTTGCTGACTGGCACAACCTTGTACTGTCCATGCATTCAGCGTGATGGTGTAATCAACAGCAATAGAACCGTTGTTTTCAAAGACAACAGTTTGCTCAGCCGCATTCGATGTGGAAGTCACACCATTACCGAAATTCCAATACAAGCTGTCTGCGTTGACAGTCTGGTTTGAAATAATCGCCTCAACCGGAGCACATGCCGCCAGCTCGCTGACTTGAAACAAAGCTACCGGCGTGGTCATTACACTGAAGGTTTGACTCAATGAATCCACGCAACCAAAGATGGATGCACCTGTCAGGGTCACCGTGTATTCCAAATCGTTTGCAGTGATGTTCTCATAAACACCGGTCGGATTTTGAGCTACAGACTGAAGGCCATTGCCCAAATTCCAGGAATATGCACTCACGTTAACACTGGTGTTTGTGAATTGCACGGTAGCCGGAGAACATACGTCTGCCGGTTGTGTGAAAGAAACCTGAATCTGAGGGTAGATCTCCAGATTCAAGTGGAATGTAGAAGAACAGCCGTAAATGTTGTTGGTTGCCAAAGAAACGGTGCGCACTAACGGCACATCGCTGTTGTTGTAAAACACGTGTGAATGTGTCAAAGCCGTTTCTTGTGAGATGGTGCCATCACCATAGTTCCAATCAAAAGTGCTGGCATTAATCGAGAGGTTATTCAAGTCCACAGTGAGTGGCGCGCAACCTGACATGTGTGTTGAGTTGAACTGAGCAACCGTGTTGGGGTTAACAGTCACCTGTGTTGTGGTTGTATCCGAACATCCAAAAGCTGAAGTTCCAATCAGCGTAACATCATACGTTACCGCGCTCAAGGTCATATTCTCAAAGGTGTGAGTCGGTGTTGCAAAAGGTGAAGTTGTGCCGTCTCCGAAATCCCACTGATAGGTTTGAATACCGTTTACGAAAGGCATCGTCATGGTATAAGGCGCACAACCACTACCACCGGTGATAGCCAGATCCAAGTCCAGCATCGGATAAACGAACACGGTAGTTGAGGTGGTGTCGTTACAACCGCTGTTGCTGTACGCAATCAAGGTCACTTCGAAGATGTCGAGCAGCGGAGTATTGTTCACGTAAGTATGGCTTGGATTCACCAGGTTCGATGTAGCACCATCACCAAAATCCCAGGCGTATCCTACTGCATTCAACGAGTTATTCTGGAATTGTGTCGGTGTTGGTTCACAGCTTGGCAATGCTCCACCATCATCAAACATGGCGATTGCACCGGGGTAAACTGTGATATACAAGGTATCCGTCGAACCACAACCAAAGCTATTCAAAGCAGACAAAGTCACCATGTAAGTGGTGTCCGTTGAACCAAGGTTGATGTAGGTACGCTGACCGGAGAAATTAGATGTAGTCAAACCATTTCCCAGGTTCCACTGATAAGTTGCAGCCGGCTCACTGGTGTTGGTGAAGTTCACTGTCAAAGGACCACAACCTTCTACAATATCCGCAGTGAATGACGCAACCGGCGCTTCCTGAACCTGCACTGTCGCTGTGTCCTGCCCCGTGCAATGATCCGTTGTTACAAACAGCTGAACGAAGAAGTTACCGGTGCCGGCATAGGTGTGTGTTGGATCTTCCAAATCAGAAGTCAATCCATCGCCAAAGTCCCATGACCAGTCTTGAATATCATCATTTGATGCGGTCACCGTAAGATCGGTGAACTGCGCTTCCTGGCCTTCACACACATTAAACACGCTGAAATCAACCTCGGGTGATTCATGAACGTGAATGGTAATATCCTGATCGTTGCTGCATCCATAGGCGTTTTCGACGGTTAGCGTGACATCATAATTACCCGCCTCGTCGAAAAGCATTGGAGCCGGATTCGCACCATTGAAGTCCGGTGCAGCGTTATCAAAATCCCATGACCATGAAACAGCATTCGGTGTAGCTGCAGAAAAGTCAACCCAAAGCGAATCACAACCGGAAGTTTGGTCAGCTGTCAGCGTGATGGACGGGCGAGGCAATACAACCACTGTTACCCAAGCGGTATCAGCACACCCTGAAGACTCGGATACGCTTACGATATTTCCAACCACATAAGTGCCGGCTGTATTGTAAACGTAAGTGAGGTTACCACCGCCGGTAGTATACCACGCTACGTTCGTTCCGAAATTCCACTGAAACACGTTCGCACCGCCTGAGGCATTTTGGTAGAAGGTTACTGATTCACCTACACAAATGGTATCCCGGCTGGCAGCAATGGAAGCCGTTGGAGGAGGAACGATTTGAATAGTCAAACTGGTTGTAGCAATACCGCAAAAGTTTGAATCCGCCAATTCCACCGTATACGTTCCAATACCGGGAAAACTCAACGTGTGAGGAAATGTCGGAGGCCATGGCGTCCAGTCAATAATGCTATCATAACCCAAACCCCAGTAGTCACCGAAGTTCCAATATTCATAACGCTGGTAGATATTACCCTGCATCAAACAATTGCGCTCAGTGGTGTTGGTAAACGTTACAGTCGTATCAGGATAACACAGCGTTGTAGCAGAAGCTGTGATGCCGGCTTCATCAATATCCCAAATACGAATAGGATTAAAAGTGGCTTCAGAATTACCCCCTTGAACCGTATTACAGTTGTTCTCAGCAGTGAGCGTTACTTCTGTCTCACAATCCACCGTTCCTTGCTCATAGGTGTGAGCGATTGTTTGCATCCAGTTGGTATGATCAAATGTTTGCACAGGTGAGCCATCACCAAAATCCCATGTAAACACTGTTGTTTCGGAAACGTTAGTGGATGAGTTGATGAACTCCATGGTTTGGGGAGCACAAGACTGTGTCAAACCTCCCACCGGAATCTGAATAGAAGCGCTCGACGCTTCTTCCATAACCACAGTGCCATTCACCACACAACCCGTTGAGGTCTCGGTGATGGTTACTTGGTAAACTGCTACTGCCGCAGCATATACGTGGTTTTGAAACGCCGGAGGAGCCCATGATGCACCGGTGGTAACCGGCGAACCGTCACCCCAGTTGATGGTGAATCCGTTCCAGGTGTTTGGGGTACTCAAGTTAAACGAGAAATTTCCGCCACTGCAGGAGTACCACGTTGGATTCGAGGTTGCCTGACCATAGAAGTCAAACACTCGTGGACATTGCGACCAAGCCGTGGCGGTCATCAGAGCGAGTACCACGGTCGTCAGGGTGAGCTTTGTATTGGTGAATGGTTGGATCATGTCAGTTTGTACGGGACATGTTCCAAAAAGGTGCTGATTTTGAGTCGATTTTAGATAAAATTTAATTTTGTTTAGACTAAAATTATTTTTTAACCCCCTAATCAAGGTGAATTCCCTTGCCCTGACTGTCTATTTTTGCGGCTATGTTGATTGAAGTACTCAAGTCAAAAATCCATCGTGTTACGGTCACGGAAGCAAATCTGAACTATATCGGCAGCATCACCCTTGATCCGCTCCTTATGGAGGCCGCCGACATGATTGAGGGCGAAAAGGTCCAGGTGCTTAACTGTATGAATGGCGAACGCCTTGAAACCTATATCATTGAAGGTGAACGCGGTAGTGGTGTGGTTTGTCTCAACGGACCGGCAGCCAGAAAAGTCACCCCCGGGGATGTGGTCATCGTGGTAACTTATGCTCACATGACCCGCGAAGAGGCCAAAACCTTCAAGCCGGCCATTGTTTTCCCGGATACGGCCACCAATAAACTCAAAGGGTGAACAACTTTTTGAAAACGGTGGCAGACACCATTCAAAATCAGTCATTTTTACTGTGAATCAATCCCGTAAAGCCATGCGAAAAATCCTCACCTACCTTGTTTTTTTAGGATTAGCCGCAGGACTCATGTGGGTGTTATACAAAGACATCAGCTGGGAAAATGACCTGCTTCCCGCCTTAAAGCGCGTCCACTGGATTTGGGTATTTGCCTCATTTCTATTTGGTTACATTGCAACCGTACTCAGGGGTCTTCGCTGGAACATCATGTTGGAACCGATGAATTACACGGTTCGGAATTGGTGGGCTATACATGCCGTGGCTTTTGGATACTGCATGAATAACCTCATCCCGCGTTCGGGAGAACTTGCCCGCTGCACACTCCTGAACCGCACGGATCATGTTCCCGTAAACAAACTCATTGGAACGGTCTTACTCGAGCGCATTGTAGACATTCTCTTCCTGGGCACACTGGTTTTTCTCGCTTTCGTGCTGGAACACGACGCCTTCGCCACCATTTTCGCTCAAGCAGATGGAGGCAAAGGACGATTGATTCTGATTTTGCTTGGGGGAGCCATTGTGGCATTTGCCGCATTCCTGTATGCCCTTCGTTTTTTCGATCATATTCCATTCGTTAATAAGCTTCGCACCTTCTTCGTAGGCATGATGGATGGTATGAAAAGCATTTTCAAAATAAAACGTCAACTGCTTTTCTGGTCCTATTCTCTGGGAATTTGGGTGTTCTGGTTACTCATGACCTATACCTCTTTGCTCGCGCTCGACGCTACTTCAACGATGACGCTACGCCAAACGGTCTTTTTCATGGCGGCCAGCAGCCTCGGAATGATGGTACCTACGCCCGGCGGTGCTGGAGCCTTTCACGGGATGGCTGTGCTTGGACTGGGGGCCCTAGGATACTCTGCGGATGTAGGAAAAATCTACGCGCTCATTTCCTGGTCAATCAAAACCACCTGGGATATCACCATCGGTGCTGTGAGCTTTATGATTGCAACAGCGAAAAAATCATGACAACAGAACCGGCATACACCATTAGCGAGGCTGCTGCACAAATTCAGCGTTGGCGTAACACGGGCGAGAAAATCGTTTTCACCAACGGCGTTTTCGATATCCTTCACCGCGGCCATGTAACCTATCTCACAGCGGCACAGGCACTGGGTCATCGCCTGATTGTCGGACTCAACGCCGACGCATCCGTCAAACGATTGAATAAAGGGCCGGAGCGCCCCATTCACGATCAACAAGCCAGAGCAATCGTATTGTCCGCCCTGCGATGCGTGGATGCGGTTGTTATTTTCGAAGAGGATACTCCGCTCGAACTCATTGAAGCATTACAACCTGATGTACTCGTGAAAGGTGGAGATTACAATCCGGAAGAAACCGATAGCACATCACCGCGTTACATGGTAGGATCGAAAGAAACCCGCCTTCGCGGAGGGGAAGTCCACAGTATTACCATCGTCGAGGGATACTCGACAACAAAGGCTATTGAAAAATTAAAAGGGAAATGAAACTACCCGTTGAGTAGTTCCATCTTCTTTTTGATATCATCAATTTCGCGCTCGGTAGCCTTGATTTTCTTCTCAATATCCTTACGCAAGGCCTCTGCTCCTTTTCCGGTGAAGATGCCCATGTTGTTTTCGTACTGCGTAATCTGATGCTTGAGTTTTTCAATCTTCTCGCGCATGAAATTGCGCTCACGCTTCATTTGACTTTCGCTGTTCGCACCTCCCTTGATGGAGTCGATGCGGTTACGGAAGCTCGACATCTCGCGCTGTTCACGATCGGCATTGATTTGACCATACTTCTGATCCAGCAACTGGTTGTAGCGGTCCATCACTTCCTTCACCTTGTCCTTGGGTACGAAACCCACACCGTGCCAGCGCTCACCGAATGCTTTCAAAGCGGCGAGGTCTGCACCTTTATTACCTGTAATTTCCAAGGCTTCCAGCTCAGTGAGCATGTCTTGCTTCAGGACAAGATTCTGAGCCTGCTCTTCAACAACCTTGGAATAATTCTCTTTTTTACGTGCGAAGAAATGGTCGCAAGTTGAGCGGAATCGCTGCCACAACTTTTGTTCCTCGCGCGGATCTGCCCCGCCAACGGCCTTCCACTCTTCTTGCAGACGCTTGAGTTCGTCGGTAGCACCCTTCCAGTCTTCGCTATTTTGGATGGCACGAGCTTTTTCTATAAGTGCCTCTTTCTTGTCCTTATTGATTTTATACGCACCGCGCTTTTCCTCAAACAACGCATTGCGCTTAGAGAAAAACAAATCGCACAAACCGCGGAACTCCTGCCAAACTTCTTCATTCTCCTTCTTTCTGGCCCAACCAATGGTGCGCCACTCTTCCTGCAGCTTGAGTACCTCGTCTGTCCAGCGATTGCTGGTAGCAGCGTTGGTAATCTCCATGGTGAGGATTTCGCTCATCTTCTGTACAAGCTCCTTCTTACGGGCAAGATTTTCATCACTGTGCTTGTGAATCTCATCGTAATGCGCTTGAATACGGGTCTGCGATTCGCGCAGGATACCGAAGAATGTATCCCCCAATTCTTTGAATGTCTCACGCGGTGAAGGACCGATATTCATCCATTCACGCTGGAATTTTTTCACCAAAACCTCGAGATCACTGATGACAGCTACTTCGCTCAGCTTTTTGGCTTCTTCAATCATTTCCTCTTTCATCTTCAGGTTGATTTTCAAATCATGATCCTGAAGCGATTTATAAATGTTGATGTTATAGAAAAACTCGTGATTCAATCGTTGCCACTTCTCCTGCAACTCGTGGTACTTGTCACCGGGAACATCACCGATACCATCCCACTGATCCTTGAGCGCCTTGTGTGAAGAGAAAGCCTTTCCAATGTTTTGCTCATCTTTGATAAGCGCATCCATTTCAGCTAAAATCGCCACCTTTTGCTCCAGATTCTTTTGGCGCTCCGCCGCTAATTTTTTACCGTGTTCTTCAACGCGATCTTCATAGACTTTCAGTAGCTCCTGGAACTCACCTTCTAGTTCATGCGGAGCATAAACAAACTCTACATCTTCAGGGTGTTCCTCGGCCTTGAATGCTTCCAGCTGCAATTGGCGTTCCTTGGCAGTTTCCGCTTTCCAGTCGTTGCGGATTTCGCGAATGCCGTCACGGATAGAGCCTACCTCTTCCGTTTTCAGCAACTCACGCAGCTTAACAATCAAATCGTTTTTCATTAATACCTTAATTGGGTCTGTTATTTTTAGCGACCGCCTCGCAAAAGTAAGCAAAGCGACCTTTATTCAAAAGGTGTTAAAACGGAACTTTAGACAAAAGGTTCGCTTTTTCAGGACAAAAATGAACATGGCTTTTCATGCATGTTCCAAGGCGCTACATTTGAAGCTGTGACCATTGATTTAAAATACAGTGAACCGGTATTGCTTTCGCGAATGTGCGATTGGTGCAACAAGGCTGAGCGCTGTTCAGGCGATTTGCGAACCAAGATGAAGCGTCTGGGGGCATCTGATGAGGTCGTACAACGCATCCTTTCGCAATTGCGTGCGCGCAATTTCTTCGATGATGCACGCTTCGCCCAGGCCTATGCTCATGACAAAAGCACCTTTGGTAAATGGGGAATTCAAAAAATTAAAGCGCATCTGCGTGCAAAAGGCATCAACCAGCAGCTCATCGAAGAAACGCTCTCACTTCTCAATGATTCCGAATCACTGGAAAACATTCAAACACTCGCGCACCGCAAGTGGCCTACCATCAAAGGGAAGTCACCATACGAGCGAAAAGTAAAACTCATGCAACATTTACTGCGCAAAGGGTTTACCGCAGATCAAATCAATCGCGCTATCAAAGACTTGCTGCCGGAGTGGGAGCTTGATCTTCACCCATGATATCTCTGAAGGCTGCGAGTAATGTCAGATGATAGATCGGGAAAGCAGCCAAAAAGCCCACACAGCATAGCATCACCCCGAGAATCAACACAAGCCACAAGGTGATCATCAATCCCAAAAATCCCGGTAAACGCATCTTCACTACTCGGAAACTGGACTGAACCGCTTCACCGAATGAATGCGAGCGGTAAACTATAAAATAAGGAGCCAGGCAAATCAACGTACTGACCATCAAACCCACAATCAAGGCTATGACCGATGCCATCGACAATTCCGAATTCCATAGTCCGATTACGAATTCCCCTACTTCCTCCTGCGGAAGTGTTTCTATTCGTTGAGCGTCTTCGATAAATTTTACAATCGCTTCATAGAAAAAGGGCATGGTGGAAGCTGCAACAGCGACTATCAACAGAAAGTTCGCCATCAAACTTTGCATCATCAAGGGAATCCAGTACGGCTGTCGAAATCCACTGAAAAACGTATTGAAGTCACGATGATCATTGACAAATTGAGCACGGCCATAAAAAATAAAACCAGCAATAAGGACAGGATTCACAAACAAACCAATGGTACTTCCGATATACGGAACAAGGCCTGTAGCCATACTAATGGCAATGTAAACCAACGTAAACGCCACGTATATCCCGAAGTCGTTACCAAATGCGCGAAAGCCAGTGGACAAATATTCAGTCCAACGGAATGAATAGCCATTGGCAGTGAGTTCGGCCAAACTGCGCGCGCCTTGCTGGGTATTACCGGAGAATTCCATGGTGATTTTGATTGAAGTAGACGGGTAAAGATAACTACCTTCGCGGCCGCAATAACAAAATCAGTGATTAATCATTATGGCAATTACTAGCGATGCTATCAGTGAGCTGAAAGAGCGCGTGGACGCGCTCGGGAGGTACCTTTGACGTCGAAGTAAAACTACTTCAAATCAAAGAGGACGAGAAGCTCACACAAGATCCCGACTTCTGGAATGACGCAAAAAAAGCCGAACAGGTCATGCGTCAAATCCGCAACAAAAAAATATGGACAGATGCCTTCAAAGGCTGCGCAGACGCGGTAGATGATCTCGCTGTGCTGTTTGATTTTTTCAAAGAACAAGCCGCCACAGAAGAGGAATTGGAACAACAGTTCAAAATCGCCTCGACCAAAATCGAAGACCTCGAATTCAAAAACATGCTCAGTGCAGAGGAGGATGGGCTTCATGCCGTTCTTCAAATCACTGCAGGTGCAGGTGGTACCGAGAGTTGTGATTGGGCGGGAATGCTCATGCGTATGTATGTGATGTGGGCGCAGAAAAACGGTTACACCGTGAAAGAACTTGACCTGCAGGAAGGCGATGTGGCAGGTGTCAAACAATGCACGCTGGAAATAGCCGGAGAGTTTGCCTTTGGTATGCTCAAAGGTGAAAACGGCGTGCATCGCTTAGTGCGCATTTCACCGTTTGATTCGAATGCTCGTCGTCATACATCGTTTGTCAGCGTTTACGTCTATCCGCTAGTGGATGATTCTATCGAGATAGCCATCAATCCGGCCGATATCACCTGGGATACGTTCCGTAGTGGTGGTGCCGGAGGTCAAAACGTGAACAAGGTTGAAACCGGTGTTCGTCTGCGCCACGCTCCAACGGGTATCATCATCGACAATACCGAAACACGTTCTCAGCTGCAGAACAAAGAGAAGGCAATGCAATTGCTCAAGTCGCAGCTCTATGAAATGGAGCTTGAAAAACGCAATGCTGCCCGCAGTGAAATCGAAGCCACCAAGAAGAAAATCGAATGGGGATCGCAGATTCGCAACTATGTGATGCAGCCTTATAAGCTGGTTAAGGATGTTCGCACAGGCGTTGAAACATCCGATGTCGATGCCGTAATGGATGGCTACCTCGACGATTTCTTGAAAGGATACCTGATGCAGCAAGGGAAAGCTGCCGAAACACTATAACAACCACAACCATTCAACACACATGGAATTCAGAATTGAAAAAGACACCATGGGCGAAGTAAAAGTGCCCGCTCATGTATACTGGGGTGCACAAACAGAACGCTCCCGCAACAACTTCAAAATTGGTCCCGAAGCATCAATGCCAAAAGAAATCATTCGTGCATTTGCCATTTTGAAAAAGGCCGCAGCACACGCCAACTGTGAACTGGGTGTATTACCTTCAGAAAAACGCGATGCCATTGGTACTGTTTGCGATGAGATTTTGGCAGGCAAACTTGACGACCAATTTCCATTGGTTATCTGGCAAACGGGCAGCGGCACACAAAGCAACATGAACGTTAACGAGGTCATCGCCAATCGCGCACATGTTGCAGCAGGCGGCTCACTTGGTGATGCGCAAATGCTGCTCGGTGCCAATGACGACGTGAACAAGTCGCAGTCATCCAACGACACTTATCCAACGGCGATGCATATCGCGGCCTATGAAGCTGTGGTGAAAAAAACGATACCCGGCGTAACACTATTGCGCAATACACTTCACGCCAAGAGCCGCGAATTCATGAATGTGGTAAAGATTGGTCGCACGCACCTGATGGATGCAACACCTGTAACTCTGGGTCAAGAACTCAGCGGGTATGTTGCACAACTCGACCACGGATTACGCGCACTGAATAACACGCTTGCTCACCTCGGTGAATTGGCCTTGGGTGGAACGGCTGTTGGAACCGGATTGAACGCACCTGCAGGATATTCAGAACTCGTGGCGAAAAAAATCGCTGAGTTCAGCGGTCTTCCTTTTACCAGCGCGCCCAACAAATTCGAGGCGTTGGCTGCGCACGACGGCATCGTTGAAAGTCATGGTGCACTCAAGCAATTGGCTGTGTCGCTCAACAAAATTGCCAACGACATACGCATGATGGCCAGCGGTCCGCGCTCCGGTATTGGCGAAATTTTCATTCCTGAAAATGAACCGGGCAGCAGCATCATGCCAGGTAAAGTGAATCCAACGCAATGCGAAGCACTCACCATGGTTTGCGCCCAAGTAATGGGAAATGACGTTGCCATTACCGTCGGTGGAACACAGGGTCATTACGAGCTCAATGTGTTCAAGCCTATGATGGCCTACAACTTCCTGCAAAGTGCCGAGCTCATTGGCGATGCATGCGTTTCATTCAATGACCACTGTGCTGCCGGAATTGAACCAAACCACGAACGCATTCAACAACTGGTGGATCAATCACTCATGCTGGTGACCGCATTGAACACCAAAATCGGATACTACAAGGCTGCAGAAATTGCAAAAGCCGCACACAAGAATGGTACTACCTTGAAGGAAGAAGCTGTGCGCCTTGGACATGTAAGTGCTGAAGATTATGACCAATGGGTAATTCCGGCCAACATGGTGGGAACGCTCAAATAAAATCTTACATCGATAGAGTAGAAAAAAGCGGGGCATTGCTCCGCTTTTTTTTATAACGGATCAACATCAATGCTGATGCGCACTTGCTTGAACTCAGCGTCGGACAGGCGCTTGCGAATCATCTGCACAACAGTAGCCTTGATGGCAGCACTCTCCTGACGCCGATCCAATCGCACCAAAAACTGCTGCAAGAAATAGGTGTTGATGCGCGGAATGTATGGGCGCTCGGGACCAAGGATGCGATCCTTCAATACAGGTCCGATAAGCTTCGCCACCTCATGCGCTGCGCGAATGACTACATTATCCTCCTTGTGCTTGAGCGTGATACGCATCAATCGCACAAACGGCGGATAAACGAATTGATGGCGTTCTTGAACTTCTCTTCGGTAGAAGGCGTCGTAATCTCCCTTCACTACTAAGTCCAATAACCAGTGGTCGGGAGCATAGGTCTGAATGAGCACCTTTCCTCGTTTGTTGCGGCGACCGGCTCTTCCAGCTACTTGCATCATGATTTGAAAGCTGCGTTCCATCGATCGGAAATCGGGATAGTTCATCATCTTATCTGCACTGAGAACGCCGACAAGCGATACATTATCGAAATCCAAACCCTTGGTCACCATTTGCGTTCCCACCAGAATTTGCGTAACACCCGCTTCAAAATCACCAATGATTTTTTGATGGCTCGATTTACTGCGCGTCGTATCTAAGTCCATTCGCTGAATGCGCACATCGGGAAAGTGCGCTTGAATATCCTCCTCAATTTTTTCGGTTCCGAAACCCAGCATCTTCATATCGACACTTCCGCAGGCGTGACATGCCGGAACAGGAGCCGTGGTGTAGCCGCAATAATGACACTTAAGCTGATGCGCATATTTGTGATATGTCAAGCTCACATCACAGCGCGTGCACATGGGAACCCAACCACAGCTCTCACACTCCCATAGCGGCGAATACCCCCGACGATTTTGAAAGAGGATAATTTGTTCGCCACGCGTAATGGCTTGCTGCATTTCCTGTAACAACTGCGAGGTGAACTGCTGATGCATGGTTTTCTCCTTCAGTTCCTTTCGAATATCACACAACACTACTTCCGGAAGTTGCATACCCCCATAGCGTTCGGTCATACTCACCAATCCGAAGCGATCATTCACTGCATTCCAATAGGTTTCAATCGCGGGAGTCGCAGAACCGAGCAACACTTTTGCCTTAAATCGACCGGCTAGCCACAGCGCACTATCACGGGCCTGATACCGCGGAGCAGGATCATGTTGCTTATAACTCTGTTCGTGTTCTTCATCCACGATGATCAAACCCAGACGTTTAAACGGCAGAAATAACGCGCTGCGAGCGCCCAGAATAACATCGCATTCACCCGGAATATCACTGAGCACTTTGTTCCACACCTCAGTGCGTTCGTTGTCGTTGTAACCACTGTGATATACTCCTATGCGTTTGCCAAAAAACTTTCGCAAGCGATTGATGATTTGCGTGGTCAATGCAATCTCAGGGAGCAAGAACAATACCTGCTTTCCTTCCTTCAAAACATCCTCAATTAAAGAAGCGTAAACTTCAGTCTTACCGCTCGAGGTCACTCCATGAAGCAAACAAATATCCTTTTGCTTCCAGTGTTCAATGATTTGACTCTTCGCGGCAGCTTGGGTTTCCGACAGTGAACGCGTGGATTCTGTGGGAAGCCATTCCGCTGACAATCGCCCAACTTCCTTACGCTCGATTTCAAAGATTCCCTTTTCCACCAGCGCAGAAACTACTCCTGCACCAACACCTTGTTTAACGAGTTTTGCGCGCTCTACCTGAGCCAAACGCTGACCATCCCACTGGGCCAGTTGTAAAAACACCATAATGGCATCCACCTGCTTCTGGGCGCGTCGTGACTCGAGTTCGGTAAACAATTGATTGAGCGCATCATTATTGCGATAGACGCCGGACAACGAAATAAAATCCATCATCTTTGGTCGGTAACGCTCGCGCAGTTCCTCTTCACTTTTCACAAAGCCTAAATCAATCAATCGCTTGACGTAAGATTGAATCGTCTTTATTCCCAATACTTCCGCTACATCCGCTAATGTCATGCTTCCCCTGGAGCGCATGGCGCGTACAATGATTTGTTCGCGTTCAGGCAATGTCTCGTCGCCTTCCCGCTCCGTTGCCACAAATTTGGTTTCACTCGAAAGCTTTAAACCCGCAGGAATAGCGGCATTCATGACATCGCCGAGCGTACAGCAGTAATACGTTGCCATCCAATCCCACAACGCAAGCTGCTGTTCATGAACGAGTGGATGCTCATCCAATAGCGAATCGATATACTTGGCTTGATAATGCGACGGAGGAACCTCATGCAAAGCGCGGATGATTCCGGTTATAAGTTTGGCCTTGCCCAAAGGGACTACTACACGCAAACCCACCTGAACCTGATTATTCCAATCGTGTGGAACGCGATAGGTTAGCGGCACAGGCAGCGCCTGTGGCACCACAACATCGGCGAAAAGCGTGATCCGTTCCACATCGGCTAAGGTAAGCAGCGGCTCGGCACCGAAAAGGGCTAAAAACAAAAGACCCGCCATTACAGCGGGTCCCTTGTATTATCAAATGAACGTTTGAATTATCGAATAATAGGCAAGCGTTGCGTCGCTTTCTGCTCGCCGTTGCTGAAGCCCATGATATAGACACCGCGAATCAATTGCTCAATATCCATGGCAATCGTGCGTGTTTCACCGGCTTTCATATCACCCGCAAAAACATTGATGACTTTTCTACCGTTTAAGTCATACAAATCAAGCCCCCAGCGACCGGAAGCATTCGCAGTGAAGCTTACCAGCATTTCATCGGCAGCATTCTGCCATGCACGCACTTCAGGTTGATCCTGGAGTAAGGAAGCTTGTGGCTGTTCGAAGATGATTAGCTGGGTGAAGCACGCCTCATTTCCGGAGCAGTCGATTGCACACCATGAACGTTCAACCGTTGCGCATGGGTCTGAGGAAGTGATAATCTCCGTGTATGTCACAGCTACTTCACCCGAACAATCATCAACAGCGGTAATGACCGGTGCTTCCGGCAAAGCAGTACCACAGATCAAAATCACATCATCAGGATACTCGCTGAAGATTGGCAATGTCTCGTCGATGTAGGTAACAATCTGTACACTCTGCGTTACGTTACCGCATTCATCTTCCGCTGTCCAGCGGCGTGTAACAATCATGGTACATCCGATGGTTTCCATCGTTTCAGAGAGCGTGAATACAGGCTCCGCTGTGCAATTATCCACCACGAAAACATCGACTACAGGCAAGTCTTCGCCACAATTCAAGGTGATGTCTTCAGGAACACCAATGATTTGGGGCCCTTCTGTGTCGCTAACCTCTAACGTATAGGTTTCTGTTGCCGTATTTCCGCAAACATCTGTTAGCGTGCAGGTGCGAACAGCGGTGTAAGCATTTGGACAATTACCCTGAATGATATCCTCCACCCATGAAACGGTTACGTCCGAACAATTATCAGCGTAGACTACATCCACTTGTTCTACCGGCACAACATCGCTGCATGAAATGCTTTGGCTTGCAGGGAATCCAATGAACACAGGAGCGACATTATCCACGACCGAAATAACCTGAGTTGCTTGCGCAAGGTTTCCGCATGCATCAACAGCAGTGTAGGTGCGTGTGCGAAGACCACAGTTGCCCGGAATAAATTCATCCTCATAGCTCACCGAAACACTTCCACAGTTATCCGTTGCTGTTGCATAAGCCTGATCCACGTCACCGCAACCAACTTCAAGTTGAGCTTCGAAGGCATCAAACACCGGTGGAACGTTATCATTGAAGAAGATTGTTTGTGTTACAGTGCTGATGTTACCACAATTATCATTGGCCGTAAATACGCGCGAAATGGCGTAAGAACCGGCGCAGAAACCGGGCTCAATAACGTCAGCATAGATTACTTCAGCTGCACCGGAACATGCGTCTGATGCGGTTGGCAATTGAACGGCAGGTGCTTCATCTCCGCATGACAACAAAAGATCTGCAGGAACATTTTCAAATACAGGCCCTACCGCATCGATAAATTCAATCACCTGAGCAAACTCTGCAATGTTTCCGCAACCATCCGTTGCCGTGTAAGTGCGAACGATTTGACTTCCACAAGGCGTCACTTGAGCATCGTCCACATGTGACATAGTTACAGTGCCGCAGGCATCTACAGCGACAACATCAGCTGCCGGAAGCGCATCTCCGCAATTCAGTGTAATAGTTGCAGCAACACCGGCAAAACTTGGTGCCTCCACATCTTCAACCGTTACTTGCTGTTGAGCGGTAACAAAATTTCCGCAACCATCCGTAGCAGTGAAAATGCGAGTGAAGCTGTTGGCGCAGTCACCATTGGAAACTCTTTCTTCAGTAATCGTGACCTCCGAACACCCATCGGCTGCAACAGCATCGAGCAAGCCCGACTCATCACCGCAAAGAATCGAAGTAGCCGCCGGAACCGAGATAAATACAGGTGCTACATCATCAATCAATGAAATCTGTTGCACAATATTCGTTGTGTTTCCACAAGCATCAGAGGCCGAGTATATACGTTGAATAATACTACCACACGAGGCTGACAAGAGTTCATCCACCACGGTGATCGTTATATCCTCGGAGGCAGTGCAGTTATCCGTTGCACTTACATCTGAGATTTCAAGTTCAGAGCCACACACAATTGAAGCATCCACCGGAACGCCGGTCAATACAGGCGCTTCTTCATCCACAACATAAACGAACTGGGTTGCGGTAACACTGTTTCCGCACGCATCTGTAACTGTCCAGATACGCTCAATGTTATAGCCACCGGGGCAGAAACCGGGAATGAGATTCTCAGTAACGCTCACCGTTGCATTGCTGCAATTGTCTTCAAAAACAATAGCAGTCAAATCAACTTCAGGAACATCACTGCAGCTCGCCGTGAGATCCTCAGGAGCAGAAACGATCACCGGAGCGCTATTGTCTGTGTAGGCAATTGTTTGCTGAGCAGTCGCGACATTGCCGCAAGCATCCGTTGCTATCCATTGACGCAACAAAGTTCCGCTGCAGCCTTCGCTGGTAATAACTTCATCGGTGTAGGTGATGGTCACCTCTGAACAATCATCCGTAACAACCGGAAGCTCGGTGTTTTCATCAGTACCACCGCATGTAGCAAGCACATCCTGAGGCGTCGATACAAAAACAGGAGGCGTATTATCTGCCAAAACGATAACTTGATCTGCCGACGACGTATTACCACAGCCATCAGTAGCCGTGTAGGTTCTCACAATCAGACTTCCGCAATCAGCAGCGGTCTCTGTATCGGAAAATGTTACGCTTGTTACCTCTGAGCAAGCGTCTGTAACTTCCGGTGCCTGAATATTCAACAAAGACGAAGCATCTCCGCAAATAGCATAAGCGGTATCCAAGGCGCTACCGAAATCAGGACCCAAATCATCGGTCAAGTTGTAAGTACGTGTCTGTGTTGCTGTGTTTCCGCAGGCGTCTGTTGCTGTCCACATGTATGTTGCGATGCTTCCGCAATTGCCGGGAACAGACACAACATCAATGGTAACGGTTGGCTCTTGATCACAATTATCGACAGCCGTCACGTTGGCATCAAAATCCGGACTTCCGCAAGAGCCATTGTTCGACTCCGGAATACCCACCAGCGTTGGAGCTTGCGTATCGATAAAGGTAACGATAGTCGATTCGAGCGCTTGATTGCCACAGCCATCGAATGCTCTCCAGATACGGATGTAACTGCCGGCGCAATCGTACAAAGGCTCATCGGTCCACGCCAAGGTCACCTCAGAGCAACCATCAGCAACTTCAGCTGTGTCCAGTACGAATGGTTCACCACAATTGATTGTAACAGATTCAGGAATAAACGAGAATTCAGGATCAACATCATCGATATAGGTAGTCGTTTGTTCTGCAGTAGCACTGTTACCGCATGCATCTGTCGCAGTCCAGGTGGTCACCACTTCGTAAGCACACGTCAACGGCTGCGTGACCTGGCTTGAGCTTACGGTCACTTCACTGCATGCATCAAACACGGTGGGCTCATTCACGACGGCTTCTTCACCGCAAGTCAATTCCAAATCTTCGGCGACAGCAGTAAATTGAGGTGCATCCATGTCAGAGACGCTTACTGTCCAAACCTGTGAAGCCGTGTTTCCGCATGCATCACTCAGAGAATACGTGCGAATCAAGGTGTAGTTGGCAGGACAATTTCCGGCCTCAATCACTTCCGATTGCGTCAACTGCGTATTGAAGCACACCTGACTGTATTCGATTACAGGATTTAATGTCAATGCATCCGTGCAGCTCACCATGGTATCAGCAGGGAAGACTGTAAACTCGAGTGTTCCTTCCTCAACTAAGTAGATTTGCTGGCTGGCCTGTGAGGTATTATTACAAGCGTCAGCAACGGTATAGTTACGCGTAATCAGACCGGGACAACCGGCTTGTTCTACCACATCCGTAAAGGTGATTTCAACAGATGAACAAGCATCTGTCGCTGAAATGAAAATATTAGTCTGTTGACTACAGCTAATGAAGATAGGACTTTCAACTGCATCAATTACAGGTGCTGCATTGTCAACTATAGTAATCACTCGCTCTTCAAAAGCAACATTTCCACAAGCGTCTTCCGCGCGATAAACCGCTGTGAAAGCAGTACTGCCGCATTCCTGCTCATTGTTCTGACAAGAGCGATCAATATTCACGTCGCCGTTACCGGTTACTGCTTCACCGTTGAATGTTCCGGAATAAGCAAACCAGCCGCTCATACCATCATTTCCATTTTTATTGTTGGAGGCTACACCAACCTGAAAACCGAAATAGTAATTGGCGGGAAGGTGCGTAAGGCTGAGTTCGCTACCGTCCAATGCACCAATACCGGTCATGTGTGAAAATGTAGGGTTGAGCTCATAATACATCCAATCGAGATAATTGGCTGCAGCAAGACCAAGATCATTTTTATAGCCGCGACCCAATGAAGACCAATCGGTCCAGTTGCGTCCGTTTTCGAACCAAACTTCAATGGTCATCTGCCAATTGGAATTGACGGAGTTTTGAATGGTTCCTGTCAAACGACCTGTACCATTCCCATAGAAAGTCAACTGCTGGTCACCGATAAAATTCCAGGCCACCGAGGGAGCATCAAGCAATGGAAGCCACACAGCCCAGTCGATTCCGGGACCAAATGCAGTAGACACAGCACACGATTGCGTCTGATTGCCTGATTCATAGACAATCGAACTCACTTGCACAGGACCTTCGCAATTACTTACGGCGGTCACACCATCAAAATCAGGCAAAACCTCACCACAGGCAATAGTCTGATCAGCACCGACATTTTGAAATACCGGCTGAGCAAATACACTGGTAGTGAGGATAGAGAAAATCAACACAAAAGCAGAACTCCATCCAATAGAGGAATGCTTTAAAGCTTGGTTAATTGATAACATGTAGAAAAAATTAGGGTTGGTAAATTGGTCTGGGCATGTTTTCAAAAACATACTTCGACATTCAAATCAACTTCGATTTCAGAGGCAGAAAAATGACCTCGTTTCAATCTTATCAACCAACTGACAGGCATCATGAAATACACGCCAAATGAGGCATTGCGAACGACGATGTTCAATACTCGAGAAAATATTTCTCACGTTCGCAATGGACATTATTGTTAAAAGCCTACCGAACGGCAAAAAAAATGGCGTCTCATCGGACGCCATTTTTAGGATGCAATTTTTGATTATGCTTTTTTCTTATCGAGTACTTCATCAATCATTCCATACTCCTTAGCTTCAGATGCGATCATCCAGTAATCGCGGTCGCTATCTGCCCACACCTGATCGTAAGGCTTACCGCTGTGACTCGCGATAATTTCGTAGAGTTCCCTCTTCAGCTTCTGAATTTCGCGGGCGGTGATTTCAATATCGCTCGCTTGTCCGCGCGCTCCGCCAAGAGGTTGGTGAATCATCACGCGCGCATGCTTGAGTCCCGTGCGCTTACCGGCTTCACCGGCACAAAGCAACACAGCACCCATACTTGCAGCCATGCCGGTGCAAATAGTAGCAACATGGGGATTGATGTATTGCATGGTATCGTAGATTCCTAAACCGGCGTAAACACTGCCTCCCGGAGAATTGATGTAAATCTGAATATCCTTTTTAGCATCCGCGCTTTCCAAAAAGAGCAACTGCGCCTGGACGATGTTAGCGATATAATCGTCGATTTCCGTTCCCAGGAAAATAATGCGATCAGCCATCAATCGCGAAAACACGTCAACCTCACGGAAAGGCATGTTACGTTCTTCGATGACCGTGCGTGTCATATTTTCCGCACCATAGACATGACTAATTACGTCGTCTACCACAGTGCCACTGATGCCGTGATTGCTCGTGGCGTATTTCCTAAACTCTTTTCTATTGATCATGATTCAATTTGATTTGAGCGCAAATTAGTGGTGGTGAAATACTCATTGAAAGTTAAAATATCAAGATGTTCACAACCGCATGCGCATGTCTTGGGATAACTTTCATGAAAATCAAAATTGCTGTGCGAAAGTTTTGTTTCTATCTTTGGAACATTCCGCTTTTAGAAGAGGAAGACTGATGGCCACGACCTATTTTGTTTCTCCACCCCGAAAAACAAAAACCGGCGCCTAACCCGGAGGCAATGCGCAGTATGCTAACCGAAGATTTCTCGTCTTCGATAGTTTGCTGTGAATTCCCTTGAACGACCACAGCTGATGACGATTGAAAATGCATTCGGATCCTTGCAACCCGCTCCTAACGAGCAGGGCAGTTCCCGTGTTTTCACCCGAAAGCTCATCGATGGACCACCGGCGCCTGCGCCCTACTTCATCGAACTCGGAGACCCAGTCAATCGTATCCCTCACCTCAATAGATTACTGATTGAAAAGCACAAACAACTTCCCGCAAACGGAAGACTCGTGGTGCATTGTGTTACATTGGATAACCGCAGACAGCAGATGAAGCAGCGACTGCCCGGCGTGTGGATTATTGGCTGGCTTTATCTGTTTCTCGTACATCGCATCGCAGCGAAAATCAAACCTACCCGTGCTATCTACGAATTCACCACAGGGCATCGAAGGCTGGTGATGTCGAAGGCTGAAATATTGGGTAGACTTGTCTATTGTGGGTTTAATATTGAATCCATCGAAAACAATGGAAAGCAACATACGATTACGGTTTCCAAATCGAAAAAGAAATACTTACATACAAGGCCTAGCTATGGTGCCATTTACCGCATGCCGCGTGTAGGTCGATATGGAAAGACAATCATGGTTTATAAGATTAGAACCATGCACCCGTATTCGGAGTACTTGCAAGACTTCATGATCCAACACCATGGTTACGATAATCAGGGAAAAGGAAAAATAGCAAATGACTTTCGGGTGCTTTCGTACGGTGCTTACATGCGAAAAATATGGCTGGATGAATTGCCTCAGCTGCTGAACGTTCTCAAGGGTGATATGCGCCTGGTGGGAGCCCGACCGCTCAGCCAAGCGCGATTTAATCAATTTCCCGAGGATCTTCAAAAGCTCAGGACTCAATACAAGCCAGGTTGTTTTCCGCCTTATGTCGCATTGCTGATGGGCGACGAGAAAAGCAACATCGAAGCTGAGCGCATTTACTTCAAGGAGAAGCAAAAAAGTCCTTTATACACCGATATCAAATATCTATTTTTGGCTGTGAAAAACATTGCGTTCAACAAAATACGCAGTGCCTGAGTTTAACCATGCCTCACCACACCCTAATACCGACTAACGACAACCGTCTTCGTCTAACCTTTTTTTTCACGACACTTTTGATTCTTTTTTTGAGCAGTTGCTCCACGCGTGAAAAGGTTGTTTACTTCAACGCGTCGAAACCTTCGGCTGAACGCGCCTATTCTTCGCCTACATTGGAAGCAGGAGATTTTATTTCGGTCTTTGTTACCTGCAATGATCCATTATTGGCGGTTCCCTTCAATCTGCCGGCGAATGCCGCACCGCAAACCATCAATAACGGCTACGAAAACGGTATTCCCGCTCAACTGGGTTACCTTGTTGATGACAAGGGCCAAATTGTAATGCCGGTAATAGGCGGTGTGACCGTAGCAGGTAAGACGCGCAACGAAGCGTGTGCTCAATTGCGCGAATTACTCACCGCGTATCTGGAAAACCCTGTGGTGCATATCCGTATTCTCAATTTTAAAGTTACCGTACTCGGAGATGTGAAAAAACCGGGCACATTCAATGTGCCAAACGAACGCATCACTTTGCTGGAAGCCCTTGGCGTTGCCGGTGACTTAAACATCACAGGCGTGCGCAACAACGTGCTTGTGCTGCGCAATGAAAACGGCAAATCCGTCGAGTATCGGGTTGATTTAACACAGGCGACACTGCTAGAATCTCCGGTCTATTACCTAAAGCAAAATGACGTGGTGTATGTAGAGCCTAACGCTGCTGCACGATTCTCTTCCACGTTGCTGAAAAACAGCAGCACCGTAGCGATTCCGCTGATATCGGTTATTCTGACTGCATTCTTACTCTTCAAATAACCTATGGAACAGCAACCCAACACCGGCGAAAGGCAAATCGATTATCTCGATAGTTTGGTTATCCTGCTAAGGGCTTACTTACGCCATTGGATTTGGCTTGTATTGATATTTGTTGCCTTCCTCGCCGTTTCGATGGCCTATTCTCGTTATTCAAAGCTGAGTTACACCTCGCGTGGATTACTTATGATTCAGAATGAACAACAAAGTCAGGGTTCATCTGAACTCTCTGTTTTGAAAGATCTGGGAATACTGAAAGGTGAAAGCAATGTCAGCAATGAAATTGAACTGCTGCGTTCGCGTACGTTGCTGCGAAAAGTGGTCGAAGAGTTGCGCTTGCACACCGAACTTTTCGCCCTAAGCAAAACCACCGGTCTGCTTAAACAAGATCTTTACCTGCGCTCGCCATTGCGTGTAGCTCTGAGCGGTATCGACTCACTTCCGGAAATGATTCATTTCGACATGTCGATGAATAGCGCAACAACCTATCACATCGAATGTGCTGAACCTCAATTCAACGCTGATGCAAATCTTGGCGACACGATTATGACTCCGGTTGGACGATTGTCCATCTCAGCCACCGCATTAATGAATGATGAATTCATTGGAAAGGACTTCCTCATTCGTGTGTTGCCGGTTTCAGCAGTTATCGATCAATTGCAAGCAAACCTGATTGTAGAGCAGCACACAAAAGAATCGACCGTTATTGAAGTCGCGCTCACGGGTTCAAACATTGACCGCAGCAATGACATCATCAATACACTTTTTAAACAGCGGGATATCGATGCGATAGAAGACAACAATCAAATTGCCCGCAAAACATCAGAATTCATCAATGCGCGCATGAGTGAAATTGCTGCTGATTTGAATGAGGTCGAAAATCAAGAGTCAAGTTTCAAAATTGAACGTGATATCACTGACATTCCCACCAATGCCTACCTCTATCTCAATCAACAAGGTGCGCGCGAGACTGAGATTCAATCCGCGGCTGTTCAACTCAAATTGTGTGGTTTTGTTTATGACCACCTAAAAAGTATCACCAATCCGAATGAACTGTTGCCTTCCAACATCGGCCTCAATGATCCCACCATCAACGCAGGCATTAATCAATACAACGCCCTCATCATTGAAAAGCAACAACTGCAAAACAATGTAGGTGAAAAAAATCCTCAGCTAATTACGCTTGTCTCTAAACTCGAAAACATCCGCCAGTTTCTTCTTGAAAGTCTGCGCAACAAACTTTCCGTATTGGAATTGGAAATCAAACAACTCGAAGTTCAGAGCAGTTCAATCGACTCCAAGCTTCGAAATCTTTCGGGCACCGACCGTGATTTTCGTACGATTCAACGCCAGCAGAAAATCATGGAGACCCTCTATCTTTTCTTGCTCCAGAAAAAGGAGGAGAATGAGATAACCCTTGCCGCAACCATTAGCAACAATAAGGTCATTGACTACGCCTATAGCGACTACAAGCCCAATGGGCTTTCGAAAAAAGCGATTGTCATTTCAGGAGGACTCGCAGGGCTATTCCTTCCTTTCATGCTGTTTTTACTTTACGCCTTTTTTGATGACAAGATTCGTTCAGCAAAAGAAATTGACCCCTGGAGTAGCAGCGTTCTAGGCAGTATTCCGCTTCAGCGCAATGCACAAACCGACTCCATTGACCATTCCAAACGCAGCCTGATTTCGGAATCTTTCCGAATGCTGCGGACCAACATCAATTTTATGTTGGGAAACAAGAAGGAAAATGGATCCGTCATCCTGGTTTCCTCTGCCATCAGCGGAGAGGGAAAATCATTCACCGCCCTCAATCTGGCCAAATCGTTTGCCATTGCCAATCAGCGAACTGCTTTATTGGAGCTTGATCTGCGCAAGCCGAACTTGTTCAATTATTTCAACGAAAAAAGGAAAGAGGGCATTAGTAGCTATCTCGCAACAGGAAATGGCAGTATTACGGATTTCGCTACCGACAACACCACGATACCGCATCTCACGTTCTTCGCTTGCGGCATCGTGCCTCCTAATCCTGCAGAACTCCTCATGTCGAAACATACAGCGTCCATGTTTCAAGCGTTAAGAAACAATTTCGATGTGATCATTGTTGATACCGCCCCGCTAGGTTTGGTAGCAGACACCTCACTTCTTGCCGAACACAGCGACACCTCGCTGTTGGTTATTCGTCTGAATTACTCCAAGCGCAGCACACTCAAGCAACTCGAATCACTAAGCCGGACAATGCACAATAGGCAGCAACACATTGTCATTAACGGCGCTGAGATTCCCCGCGGTAAATACTACTCGTACAATTATTACAACGAAAGGAAGTCGTAAGAATTAATTACCTTTATGCCATGAAATACCTAACCTGCCTTTTTCTTGTTATTTGCTTTTTCGAGGTTGAGGCACAACTTATTCCGGCTAATCTAAAACTGGATATATCAACCGGTAATCATTTCAATCATTCTCAATTGACGGAAGGGCATACAATCAAATCATCCGCACTTCACAATCTTATGGCAGGCTTCTCCTACGCGTTCAAACCCAATCTCAGCTTCCGTTCTGAATTGTCGATGGACATGAACAGACCTAATAGTGGTTCAGCCTATTTCAAGAATGACTACTTCCGCACAAGTTTCGGAGTTTCTGCAGATCTGCTCCAGATCAGATTCAGTCAATCGGGAGAATTCAAAAATGCTGCGCGACTTTGGCAAGATAAGTTCAAGGTTCATGGCTTCTTAGGTATTGGGGTCGGTGCGATGGTCAACAAAGTGAAATTCGACCGTGAATACGATAAGACAATTTTTCTTTACGACTATATGTTCAACGTCGTAGGATCCATCATGCCTACTTACTACTTTAATCGCTATACCGCCGTTTTTGCTCGCCTTGCCATGATTGGCCACATCAAACAGGCATATAAATTCGACATGATGGATTACAATCCAAATCCTTCATTCGATGGCGGCTTCATGAACTTCGGTATTGGAATTTCCTTCACGCCGTTCAAATCGAACGTGGGTGCACGTACCAATAATTAGTGAAGAATCTTCGGGAATACGAACAAGACGTGCGGCATTTCATATGAGGAACCTCACCATCAACATTGCCGGTTCCCTGCTGATTAAAATTCTAAGTCTGCTGCTGAATCTGGCACTTATCCCGCTGGGGATGGAGTTACTAAGTGAAGCCATGTTTAGCGTCTGGGTTGTTTTGTACAGCTTACTCACATGGTTTACCTTTTTGGATCTTGGCATGGGTAACAGTCTGCGCAATCTCTTATTGGAAGCACTGCATAAAGGCCGAAAAGATGAAGCGCGTGCGTTAGTTTCCACAAGCTATGTAGGCATAACGCTTTTCACGGCATCCGCAGCAATACTACTGCTGACGGCTGTGCCAATCATTCCCTGGAACCGTCTATTCAATGTTGATGAACTTTACATGCCACTATTGCAAAAGACGATGTTCCTGGCCATTGGTCTATTTTCATTGCAGGTGCTGCTTAAAAACATCTCCTTCGTTTTTCATGGCATTCAACTTTCGTTTCTGGGTAACCTCACTGTATTTGCTGCCAACCTGTTGTCCTTTCTTTGGCTGCTGATGATTCGTCAGGAATCGAGCGGCATAACGCTTGACCAATTCACATTCATTTCATTGGGCTCACCCATTATTGCGTACGTATTGGCTTCCGGAATTTTATTTTTTGGCCGCTATCGTTTTCTCAGGCCGAAGATTTCCCTGTTCCGAAAAGAACTTTTTCAGAAACTGAATTCCACCGGTTATAAATTCTTCTTCATTCAATTCTGCACGTTAATATTTATTCAGGGCAATAGCCTCATCTTAACTCAACTGCACACCAACGAGGATGTCATTGACTACAATGCCTCATTTCGGATATTCAACACTGCTGTGCTGGCATTTACGCTCATGCTTGCGCCGGTATGGAGCAGTTACACGAAAGCATTTGCGAAGAATGATTTGGTATGGATTAAAAAGATCCATCGCCGATTGATCTCACTGTGGATAATTGCCGCATTTGGAATCACAGTCTTTTTATTGCTCGCGCCTTGGTTTTTCGAGCAGTGGATCGGACGGTTGATTCATATTCCGATGATTATTCACGTTGCCAACGCGGCTTACTCCATGGTGCACATTCTCGCTTCGATTCATACATCAATGATTAACAGTTGTTCCAAAATCACACTTCAGTTCTATGCTTTTCTCACAGGCACAGCGCTGTTCATACCAACGGTTATCATCATTGATAGACTGTTTCATCATCCCAGCACGATTATATTTGTGAACGCCGGATTCCTGCTGTGCATCACGCTCCTTTTGGGAGCGCAATGCAAAAAAATTATGTCGGGAACCGCGCAGGGCATTTGGAATCGCTGACCACATCACTACACAATCTATCGAATGCTTCACGCGACATGCGCGCATACCGCAGTTTCGGATGGAGCCTTTTGTTGGTGGCGCTATTAAGCCTAATGGCAACTCGCGCCAACCTGCTGGCACTCTCGGATATTACAGCCGGCCTATTCATTTTTGGCTCCACCCTGCTATTACTGAAGCAAAAAATCGCAGTTACCCCACGCACCATTTTCTTCATCTTGGGAATGCTCTTACTCTTTGTTGAGAATTACTTTTTCACGGTAACTACATTCGACCTCAAGATCTACGCGAAGCTTCTGGCGCTCTGTATCAGTGTGATTTTCATGATTCAACTGACGGGCTCGCATTTTCTCACTACACTTCAAAAAATAACCATAGCGTTATGCGTTTTGTCTTGGCCATTCTACCTATGGCAAATCATACACGTGTCGTCACTCACGTCCTTTGGAACGAGCGTTCAACAATGGCTTCCTTGGATTAGAATAGGGCGAATTTACCAGGACACACAAGCAATTAACATCTTAATTCATACCATTGAGACCACCGAGAACTTTCGCAATTCCGGGGCTTTCTGGGAACCGGGCGGATTCGCATCGTTCCTCAATCTTGCCTTAGTTCTTCACCTCATTCAAAACAATTTCCGCTTCGATCGCCATACTCGGATCATCTTACTCACTCTACTAACCACCTTTTCAACCACCGGTTATGTGGTGTTGTTTCTGATTCTTGTATTCACAATGGCTAACCGCATTGCAGGAAAAATCACACCGGCGAAATTAGCTATCCGACTATTCCTGATTATCACACTCGGTCTATTGTTCTTTTATATATTCTATGCTATTCCAATATTTCGAGAAAAGATTGACAATCAAATTTCCGCTCAACAAATTCTCATTGGTGATATTGATTTCGACAACCCTAACTATAGCAGCCTCGGACGTTTCGGAAGTATGATTGTGGATTTGCGAAGCGTACAAGATCGTCCGCTATTCGGGAGAGGCTACAGCGATACCGAATTCAGGAGTCAGTTTGAGAACTATAACTTCACGAATGGGCTTACCTCCTTTATTGGACATTTTGGTTTGGTGGGATTCGCATGGTTGCTGATATCCACTTATGCGTCCGGGAAATCCATTTTTCGACAATACAACAGTCAAGCCCGCTTTCCGGTCTTCATTACACTGATTGTACTGACCATTGCGTTTTCAAACCCTATTCTGCTCACGCCGTTGTTGCTGTATTTTCAACTTCATTTCCTGACCAATTCGTGAACGACACAACAGCACATAGCACTCAGCTCGGCATTGTCATCCCTACATTTAATCGATGCGCATTACTGCGCGAACTCCTTCTCGAAATTACTTCGCAAGCAGAACGATTATCAAACAAACCATTAATTGTTATCGTCAATGATGGCAGCACCGATGACACAGCTAACTTAAATGCTCAACTCCACTATCCATTGCATTTCGTCAACGGTGATGGCCGCTGGTGGTTTACACGCTGCGCGGATGAAGGAACACGCTATGCCATTGAACACGGTTGTAACGCTATTCAAATCATCAACGACGACAGCAGAATCGCACCTGATTTTCTTCAAAAGACACTTGACCATATTCTTAGCGCAGAAAAGAATTTCATTTTCGCTCCCATATCCCTGACCTTTGAAAAGCCACACCGCGTGCTATTCAGTGGTGTGAAACTTAAATACTTCGGTCTTAAAAGAATTCGTCATACCGCAGCGATGACCGGCTACACTCCAACATCTATCAGCATTGAAAGCGATGTATTGCCGGGACGCGGAATGACCTTCTCCGGCGAATTATTCAATACGGTTAAAGGTTTTAATCGCCATCTTGTGCAGTATCACTCCGATGAAGATTTTTGCCTGCGTGCAAAGCAAAAAAACGTGCACCCTGTTGTGCATACCGACCTCGTCTTGTATGCACATCACCTCATGACTGCTTCCGGATCATCGCTCAGGAAGGCTTCATTCAAACAACTGCTGCGCGATTTGTTTAGGCCACAGTCACGGGTGTACCTGCCTGATCGCATTCGTTTGATTGCGGAACATCAACCTATGCTCATTGCCCCCTTGTTGCTGATAGCTCATATCTTACTCATTCTGCGCGCGAACTTTAAAGGATGAGCGAAAACTTGGACAACAACTTCGATTTCATCATTCTCACGCGCACCCCGTGGAATGAAATACCGCGTTCACGTCATCAATTCACACAAGCGCTTAGCGAACGCTATCGCTGTCTCTTTGTAGAAGCCAATACACGCAGCATGTTGTTTTCAACGCAACTCAAGCGCGTGACAGAAAACATCACCGTTCTGGAAAATCGCTGGCCGATTCACTATAAGATGCGCTACCGTATTCCGATATTGAGCAATATCTATTATAAGCGCATTCGTAAGGCAATCGAATCAACGTGCGATACTCAAAACAGCATCTGGATAACCTTTGATCATACGTCAATCGCTTGCAATTCGCACTACGCGAAATCGGTCTATTATGCCACCGATGACCATACCCGCCGTGGTGCTAAAAAATGGAATTTTTTTCTGAGCGGTCAGTGGGCTCAAGAAAAAGCGCTGCTAGAGCATTGCGCATTGACCATGGTGACAGCCGATGATCTTTTCGAAAAGTTTCGACCATATGCACGGTCATTAATGCATCTTCATTTAGCCGGTCCCTTGATGCAACAAGCGCCGGAACTCATTCGGCAACGGCAAAAAAAACGTGTTGCGTTTCTCGCGGCGTTCAATTTACAGCGCGTTCCTCAGGAGATTGTGAAAGCTATTGCTGCTAATGTCGACTTAGAGTTAATGTGTATCGGACCCGTGAAGGCCGATTTCAGAAAGGAGTTTGAAGGATTTACAAACGTGCATTTTACGGGACCATTAACCGGCGAAGCACTCTACACGCAGCTTCGCAATTGTGATGCAGGTATTGCTCCTTACCGCACAGAATCCGTTAATAGCGGGGTTACTCCAAGTAAACTCTGGCAATACCTTGCCTGCGGATTACCGGTGGTGGTTACTCGTTTACCAAGTATGTCGGGAATGCCCGTAGACGAAACATTAATCTCCTTTTGTGATCATCCCAATGATTTTGCCCTCCGCGTTAACGAGGCAATCAAATCGGATACCGATGAGCTTCGCATGAAACGTTGGTTATGGTCGCAAGAACAAACCTGGCAAGCCAGAATAACACATTTTGTCAAGGCCTGTCGCGAACGTAACTTGCTCCCGTGAATTCTGGATTTTCATCAAAGCGTTTTCTGTTCTTAGGTGTTCCCATCAATGCAACGAACACAGAAGACGTACTTTCTGAATTAACCTCAAGGCCTCAAACACCAAGCTCCTATATCTGCTTCCCTGACAGCTTCGTGATTCGCGCCGCCAATCGCGACAGCAGACTGCTTGGCATCCTCTCCAACTCACGAATGACGCTGCCTGATGGCAAACCCTCACAATGGTTTGCCAACTGTATCGGATTGAAAAATGTTCGCACCGTTTCCGGTTATCACGTATGTAAGGCACTCCTAGCGACCACATCAACACACTACTTCTACGGCGGATCACAGGCGCTGCTGGATACACTGGTTCTGCGGCTAAAAGCCGAATTTCCAAACGCCAACATAGCGGGAATGAAATCACCTCCCATGCTCTCGGTTGATGAGATAGCATCCCATGCGAGCATTGAAGAAGACTTCAAACAAATTGCTGCGCTCAAACCGGATTTCATTTGGATTGGCATCAGCAGCCCGAAGCAAGATCTATTGATGCAACGTGCGACTCCGTTTCTCTCTTCAGGAACATTGATGGGCATCGGAGGCGTATTCAACTACCTGGCCTATCCTGAGAGTAAAAGTCCTGAATGGATGAAGCGACTGGGGCTACGTTGGCTCTACCGTGCCATTCGTGAACCTCGCCGCTTAGCAGGTAAATACATGGGTATGCTTTTTTTCATCACACTGAATTTTCCCCGAATCATCAGGGATATTATTCAGCAGCGCCGTGTTCACGAGAAGCACTAATTTGCACCATGCAATTGGCCATTGATAGAGGCAACACGCAAACGAAACTTTCGTTGTTCAACGGAAGCGATCTTCTGCATTTCACCGTGATTGAAGACGACGAGCTAACCATTGCACTGCCATCCTATATCAGACAACACAACCCAACGCATGCGATTGTATCGGACGTTCGTTCTTCGGAGGAATCAGCTCAGCTGCTCTCGATGGTAAACATCCCCGCTGTTCAATTACATGCTTCGATGTCATTACCCATAGAAATACGCTACGAAACGCCCTCGACGCTTGGACCCGACCGCATCGCCAATGCAGCGGGTGCAATCAAGCGTTTTGGAAAAGGAAATCTTTTGGTTATCGATTGTGGAAGCTGTATCACCTATACAACCATGGCAGAAGGTGCACTACTCGGTGGCGGCATCGCTCCGGGCATACGCATGCGCTTTCGCGCGCTGCATGACTATACGGGAGCGTTGCCACATGTTCATCATGAAGAACTAAACATCCCGCAATTAGTAGGACTGAATACACAGGGCTCCATCGAAAGCGGCGTGCTGCTGGGTGTGCTGTCCGAAACAGAGAGAATGATTGCCCGCTACCGCGAGCAGTTTCCACAATTAATCGTAATAATCACCGGCGGTGATGCATCATTTTTTGAGAAGCACTTGAAAAGTAGCATTTTTGCGGCTCCTTACTTAACCCACGAGGGGCTTCATGAAATTCTTCGACACCACAGTGCGTAGCACTTTTTTTCTCGCCTCGCTTCTGCTGATGCAGCTTGCTGCTTTCGCACAGTCGAACCCGAATTCTGTTTACTCCCGCTTTGGTTTGGGTATTATCGACAACCCGGGCAATGCCAATCACTTTGGTATGGGTGGTATGACTGCAGCGCAATCGGATCCCATTTGCCTCAACCTTGCTAATCCCGCGTCCTATGCATTTCTGGACGCCACCAACTTGCAGACTACAGTAAAAGGCGCTCACACCACAACGAACGACGGCACTGCAACTTCCAAATACGGCAACGGACAGATACACGAGCTAAGCATGGGCTTTCGAAAGCCCACGGGAAAATGGGGGATCGCAATTGGTCTGTCACCCTACAGCTCCGTTGACTATCGATTTACTTCAAAAGACACCCTCAGTGACACGCTCACTGCGACTTATCGCTACAACGGCCGCGGTGGATTGAATAAGGCGACAATTGGTACTTCACGGGTATTTCGATTCGGATCGCTCTTTTCTTCCGATTCGCTCAAACAACGCAGCGACAGCAACCAAGTGAAGCTGCATCAGTTATCTGTCGGAATAAACGCCAACTACATCTTTGGCAACATCACACGCGAGAACTATGTGTCGTTTGATCAATCGGAGCACTACTCGACGATCAACTACGTGAACCTCTGGACCAAGGGTATCAGTCTGGAAACTGGAATTCAATACAAAGTAAATCTCACTACACGTCGCGACCCACAGCGCCGAATCATTGGAGGATCAGCACTGCAGCTAGGCGCCGTTTATGCGATGGAGTCCAACCTTGGCGTTGAATACACAGAACTGATTTCCTCACTTCGCATAGCGGGAACTAGCGCCCTTCGAGACACGTCGTATTTCCTGGATGCCGTTGGTGGGCGATTAATTATCCCGCAGCGCATTCAAGCCGGTTTGGCCTACAAGATTTACAATAAGAAATGGGGTGCCTTAATGCTTGGTGCAGAATTCAAACTGCAGGATTGGTCACTCTATCGCCTTTCCATCAGCGAAGATGCTAACCTCGATGAAGGGCTTCAATCGGCTCAAGGATGGTCGGTTGGTGCTGAATTCAAACCAACCACCGATGTCAGCAACAACTTCTTCAATCGTCTGCAGTATCGCGTGGGATATAGGGCTTATCAATCTGAACTCGTGCTCAACGATATTCGTATCGAACAAACGGGAATCACAGCAGGGTTAAGCATACCGGTCATTCGCTCTCAGTCTAAACTGAACTTGGGTGTTGAAATCGGCCAGCGCGGAACATTGGATCAAGGGTTGATTAGCGAAGATTACGTAGCGTTTATGGTGGGATTCTCCCTATCACCATCGAGCTTCGACCGCTGGTTCCGTCAGGTGAAGTACGACTAAACGAATGACCGCAATCAAGGGCATCATACTCACAACTGTTATCGCCGTTTTACTTACAGCGTGTCGTAACGACATTGCCGATATCCGGGCCATCACCGACAAAAACACCAAACCCGTTCAAACGAGTTACGGTGCATCCTACACATTTTCTGAAAAAGGAAACAAGCAGACGCGCCTGGAAGCAGGTGTGCTGGAACAATATGAAGTAGAAGGTGATGACGACTACATCCTGGCAGGCGGCGGATTCTCCATGATATTCTTCGATAGTCTGGAGCGTGAAGAAGCCCGTATCAAAGCTGATAGCGGCATTTACCTTGAAAAAAAGAAAACGCTCAAGGCCTGGGGAAATGTAGTGCTGACCAATGTTGCCGGTGAACAACTGGAAACTTCCGAGTTAATCTATGATCAGGATAGTGCACACATCCATACTGAAAAACGTGTGAAGATTACGCTGGCCGGCGGCAGCATCCTTCATGGACTCGGCATTGAAAGCAACGATAATTTCACCCGTTATCGCATCCTTCAACCTACAGGTGATTTCGTGGTGGAAGAAAAACAAGACACGACCAATGGAAAAAACCAATAAAATTCTCGAACATTTCTGGCTGCTCTTTACCATTGCCTCCTTCTTGTTTGCCTGCTACTCGGTGGTGTTCATAGAAGCATCTCGCAGTGAATTCAACAAATTCTATATCCCTGCCATCTCCTTTTTCTGGTGGCTCTTCAGACGTTCGATGCGCAAACGCATGGAGCGCAATCAACAGCGTTAACGCATTTAACACACTAGGGCTTTCCTTTCACTACATTTGTCTCGCTTCCTACAAACCCAACAGCCACACCATTTCTGTTTCGTTTGTTTCAAGTAGATGGATTCCTATTGGCCCTTAATTATTTTCTTGTCATTGCTGGCTTCAGCGTTTTCCAGTGGAATGGAAATCGCTTTCATCACGGCCAATAAGCTCAAGATTGAACTCGACAAGAAGCAGGGCGTCTTCGCTTCCGGCATCATTGGACATTTCGTCAACAAGCCCAAACTATTTATTGCAACGATGCTTATTGGAAACAATGCTGCACTCGTGGTCTATGGTCTTTACATGGGTGATGTCATTGAACATGCCATTACTTCCAATTTTCCCTTCATAGCCGAAAGCATTGGTGAGTTCGGTGTAGTGATAGGGCAAACCCTCATCTCTACGGTTATCGTCCTGGTTTTCGCGGAGTTCATTCCCAAGGCCATCTTCAGTATCAACCCCAATCGCTGGCTCAATATGATGGCCGTTCCAATGGCCATCTGGTATGGTATCCTTTACATATTCGCATGGGTGATTACCGGAATATCAGACCTTTTCATCCGCATATTCGTTCGCAAGGAAGTCAAAGACGAAGAAGTCGAATTCGGCCGCATCGACCTCGACCATTACCTGGAAGAAGCGACAGGCAACATTGATCAAAGCAAGGCTATTGACCACGAGATTCAGATTTTCCAGAATGCTCTGGATTTCTCCAACCTAAAAGCCCGCGACTGCCTCATTCCACGTAATGAAATCATTGCCGTAGAAATCACCGATAGCGTGGCTGAATTGACCAAGAAATTTATTGAAACCCGTCTCTCTAAAATTCTCGTGTATCGCGAAAACGTGGACCACATCATCGGATACGTGCATTCCTATGAATTATTCAAGAAGCCTCAGCACATTCAGCACATTTTGCGACCAATCACCATAATTCCCGAGCCCATGCCTGCGTATGAGATTTTGGAAATGTTCATCAAACAAAAGAAACATGTCGCAGTGGTTGTGGATGAATTTGGTGGAACAGCGGGTATGATCACCATGGAAGACATTGTGGAGGAGATTTTTGGTGAAATCGAAGACGAACACGACAAAGAGGAGAACACTGAAATTGACCACGGCAATGGCACGTATGACTTTTCTGCCCGACTCGAAATCGATTATCTCAACAATAAATACAACCTGGAGCTGCCGGAAAATCAAGAGGCTTATGACACTCTTGGAGGCTTGATTCTGTTTCTGAGAGGCGACATTCCGGAAGAAGCTGAATCCATTTCACACGGGGCCCTTACGTTCACCATGCTGAAAGTGAGCGAAACGCGCATCGAATTGGTGAAGGTTGCCAAAGAGAACGCTTAAAATTAGCGACGCGTTCCGCACACCGCAATTCTTATCGCCTCATTTACAGTGGTTTCCAAATTGGAGTCTGTTTTCTAAATATTGAATGTCAATTATTTAAAGCTATCCGATTGAAGTATAGCGTGTATTTACGATATTCGCACCCCGAAATTTTAAGAAAGACTGACTTATGGCAATGATTGAAAAAATCCGACAGCAGCGTGGTTTGTTGTTGGCTATGGTAGGAGTAGGTCTCCTCTCCTTCCTCATCCCTTACGACGCGGTGATGTCCCTTTTTGGAAACAGCAATTCCGCCATCGGCGAGATTGATGGACAAACCATCAGCGCTCAGGAATGGCAGCGTGCGCTGCAAGACCGCGAACCGCTCTTCCAGTACCAAGGCAACGAGCAATCGCTTTCCAACGACACATGGAATCAATTGGTAGAGAATATTATTTACCAAGATGAATTCGAAAACCTCGGCATTGAAATTTCCGAGGAAGAGTATGAAGAAATCACTTTCGGTGAGTTGCTTTCTCCATTCGTCAAGAGCACTATCTATGGAGGAAAAGACAGCACTTCGCTAAAAGAGCAAGTGCGCAAAAGCTTCGACGGTATGGATACTAAAATGGCTGATAACTGGAAAAAACTCATCATGCAGAAGCGTCAGAAAGAGAAGTACGATCTCATGTTGAAGAAAGCAGCTTTTGCCAACAACATCGATGCTAAATGGGCCTTCAAAGCCGCAAACGATAAGGTTTCTGTGGACTATGTCGTGAAGACCTTCACTGAAATTCCCGATAGCACCATTACCTGGACCGACAGCGATGTTCGCGCCTATTACAACAAACACAAAAACGAGCGCGAGTACCGTCAGGAAACAAGCCGCTCGGTGAAGTATATCTCCTTCCCTGTGCGCGCCACTCCTGCTGACAGCGCTTCACTGCGTGAGTCCTTGGAAAAAATCATGAATGACTTCCGCACCGCTGCAAACGACTCCATGTTTGCAACCAACAATACCGGAAACGTTGCTGAAGCCTATGTGAACTACACAGATGGTATGTTCCCGGCCGATATCGAGTCACGCATCAAAGGTGATTCTCTCGGCACTGTCATCGGTCCTGTTGTCAGCAATGGCCGTTATTTCCTCATCAAGCCAAGCAAGCGCGGATTGGATAACAACCAAGTTGAAGCTCGCCACATCCTCATCAAGGACAAGGCAACAGGTAAGGCAAAACTGGATTCGTTGAAAAACGTAATTAGTGCCAACAAAAACTTCGAAGAAATGGCTAAGCAGTATTCGGAAGATCCGGGAAGCGGCGCCAACGGTGGTGGCCTGGGTAAGTTCGGCCGCGGTGCTATGGTCAAGCCTTTTGAAGACGCTTGCTTCAATGGCGCTGTAGGTTCATTGCAAATCGTAGAAAGCGATTTCGGATGGCACCTCATCGAAGTTACCGGCAAGAATTTCCCTTACACCAAGGTGGCACAAATCGATCGTGTTATTGAGCCAAGCAGCAAGACCATCAAAGGTGCCTATGCTGCCGCAAAAGAATTCTCTCTGAACTGTGGTGATACTCTCGCTTTCCGCACCGCAGCCGACACACTCAATGGCGGAACACCTCTAATCGATGGTAAAAACATTAAGCCAAATGCAACTTCTGTTGGCGCCCTTGCTGAAGCAGGTGAATTAACCGGATGGGCATATGGCGCAGAACTCGGTGAAGTTTCTCAGCCGATGATGATTGGCAAAGAGTACATCATCGCTGCGTTGACAGAAGTGAAAGAAAAAGGCGTTCCAACCTTCGAAAACGTATACGACGTCATGAAGGCTGAAACCATTAAAGAGAAAAAAGCAGAGAAATATGCAGCTATGATGAATGAAGGCTCTTTGGCTGAGATCGCATCGCGCATCGGTTCTGAGGTGAAGAAAGCAGATAACGTTTCTATGCGCAGCGCTAACCTTCCGATGTCAGGCGTAAGCGGCCAGGAAAACGTGGTAATAGGTGCTTGCTTTGGTCTTGGAACAGGCAAAATGTCGAAAGCCATCACCGGCAAAGGCGGCGTTTATGTCATTCAGCGCAGCGCTGACGTTGTAGTTGGCGAATCAGCCGACAACTACGAATCAGATCGTGATCGCACAACGGCTTCTTACCAGCAGAAGACAACGAACACCATCTTCACATCCTTCCGTGAAGCGGCTGAAATCGAAGACAACCGTTACGAGCGTCGATAAGACCCGCGTAACTCGAGAATACAAGCCCGGCTTTTGCAGCCGGGCTTTTTTTTACTATCAATAAATGGGTGGAAATTGTTGACTTCTCAGCAGCTCCGTGAAGGCGCGCGTTTTAAATCCAACGATACATTTGCGCTATGATTCAACACCTCTCTCCGGAAGAAATCGTGCGTCGGGAATCACTCGACAAATTGCGCGCACTGGGCATTGATCCTTTTCCTGCGGCAGAATTTAAAACAGACACTACTGCTCAGGAAATTCTGGGCAACTATGTGGAAGGAAAAGAAGTGCGCATCGCCGGTCGCTTGCACAATATGCGCGACATGGGTAAAGCCAGTTTCGCGCAACTGCAAGACTCCACGGGAAAAGTACAGATCTACATCAGCATCGACTCGATTTGTCCGGGTGACGATAAAACATTGTACAAGGAAGTGGTCAAGCACTTGTTGCACTTCGGCGATTTCATCGGAGTATCGGGCAAGCTCTTCACTACGCGTATGGGAGAAATTTCTATTCACGTAGAATCGCTTCAGCTCTTGGCCAAATCCATCAAGCCGCTACCTGTGGTCAAAACGGACAAAGACGGCGTTGTACACGATGCTTTCAGTGATCCCGAGTTGCGCTATCGTATGCGCTACGTGGATCTCGTAGTGAATGAAAAAGTCCGCGACACATTCGTTGCGCGCACGAAGATTGTAAATGCCATGCGCAATTTTTTCAATGCGCAAGGGTATCTCGAAGTGGATACACCCGTGCTTCAGGCTATCCCCGGAGGTGCATCGGCCCGCCCATTCATAACGCATCACAACGCGTTGGATGTGCCCATGTACTTGCGCATCGCGAACGAATTGTATTTAAAGCGACTCATTGTCGGTGGATTTGAAGGGGTGTATGAGTTCAGTCGCAACTTCCGCAACGAAGGAATGGACCGCACGCACAATCCGGAGTTTACGGTAATGGAAATTTATGTGGCCTACAAAGACTATTACTGGATGATGGACTTCACAGAAGCGATGCTGCGCCATGTATGCGAGCATGCCCTGGGAACAACGACCGTGCAGTTTGCCGATCGCACCATCGACTTCGGCAAGCCGTTTTTGCGCATCACCATGACCGATGCCATCAAGCAATACACCGGCTTCGATATCACCGGAAAGTCGGAAACAGAATTGGCTGAGTTTGCCAAAAGCATTGGTATCGAGGTAAACAACACGATGGGTAAAGGCAAGCTCATTGATGAAATTTTCGGCGCAAAGTGCGAGGGTCAGTTCATTCAGCCCACGTTCATCATGGATTATCCCGTGGATATGTCACCGCTCTGCAAGCGTCATCGTGACAACCCGGAATTGACCGAGCGTTTCGAGCTCATGATTAACGGTAAAGAAGTGGCAAACGCTTACAGCGAGCTCAACGACCCTATCGATCAGCGTCAACGCTTCGAAGATCAATTGAAGCTACAAGAGCGCGGTGATGATGAAGCGATGTTCATCGACCAGGACTTTTTGCGCGCATTGGAATACGGTATGCCACCAACTTCCGGAATGGGTATTGGGGTTGATCGACTCGTCATGTTCCTTACCAACAACGAGGCGATTCAGGAAGTACTTTTCTTCCCGCAAATGCGTCCCGAGAAATTCCAGACAGGCCCTGACCTTGGCGCTTTCATGGCACTCGGAATTCCTGAAATCTGGGTTGAACACGTGGTCCGCGCAGGTTACGATTCCATCGAAAAATTGACTACTGCGAAACCCACCGCCATCCACCAGAATCTGAACGGCTATCGCAAGAAGAATAAGCTTGAGATTCCGGCTATTCAACTGGAGGAAGTTCAAGCCTGGTTATCCTGAGACTGCTGCACAATGGATGGTTCAAAAATCAGTGCTTTCACCTGATGTGACGCCACTGTGAATGTTGAAATTTGGGGAGTAACCCGCAAATGCCATGAAGAACCTCCTGATTGTACTTTCCCTTTTCACTGTTGCCCTCAGCAGCTGTGTGCCTCAACGTAAGTATGCTGAAATGGAAACCAAGAAAAACGCTTGTGAATCCGATTTAGCGGCACTTAAAAAAGCCAATGAATTATTAGAGGCGGGGAACAAGGATCTCAATAACAAAATAGAGGCACAATCTGATCAACTCAAGGAGTTACAGGGAGACACGCTTCAGATGGGCAAGGAATACCGTCAACTCAAGGCGCAGTATGATAAAATCAACGAGCTTAACGAAATCCTTTCCAAGAAAAGTTCTGAATTGCTAAGTCAGGCAACGGGTGAAAACAAGAAACTGGTTGAGGAACTTAATCGCACACAGGAATCTTTGCAACGCAAAGAAGATATGCTCAAGGGTCTTGAAAAAGATCTGAATGAAAAGCAGGCCGCTATCGATAAAACCAACGCTGAACTGGCCGATAAACAAAAGCGTTTGGACGATTTGCAACAATTGCTCAATGATCAGCAAGCAGCAAGTGAAGCCCTGAAAAACAAAGTGCAGGCAGCACTGCTCGGCTTTAAGGATAAAGGTCTTACCGTAAGCGAAAAAGACGGCAAAGTTTACGTCAGCATGGAAGCGAAGCTGCTCTTCGCAACCGGAAGCACTGCAGTGGATCCCGGTGGTAAGAAGGCGCTCATCGATTTAGCAAAAGCCATCGAAAATGAAGTCGATATGGAAGTGATTGTCGAAGGTCATACTGACACCGACAAACTGAACGCAGCAGCCTATCCAAAAGACAACTGGGACTTAAGTGTATTGCGCGCAACAGAAGTCGTCAAAATCATGATGGCCAACAGCAATGTTCACCCGCAAATTCTTTCAGCCGCGGGCCGTAGTGAATATCACCCCGTAGATGCCGCTGATAAATCAAAAAACCGCCGTATCGAAATCATCCTGCAACCAAAGCTGGATGAACTCTACCGCATCATTGAAGGAAAGGAATAATCAGCGTATCAATAAGACGCTTCCACGAATCACCTGCTCCAGGCTGCGGCTGCCATCGTCTTCTATTTTCTGGTAACGAATGACATAGTCATACGCCTCAGTCGGCGCATACTGATTACCGTCACGCCGCTGTCCGAGCCACGGTGTATTCAAGTCTGAGCTTTCAAAGAAAAGCTCACCCCAACGGTTGTATATCTGCACGTGAAAATTCACGATATCGACACCATAAACAAACCAGGCATCATTGATACCGTCGCCATCCGGTGTAAATGACGTTGGTGCATACAAGGCCTCCAGACATTCCTGTTCGATGGAAGTCTCAAACTCCTGCGAACATCCTTCTGCTGTAGCTATCCACACGCTATAATTACCGGGGGCTTCTATGAGAAGTACACGCGCAGTGGAGTCATTGCTCCAGACATAGGTACAGCCTTGATTTCCTGCATCGAGGTAATACGGTTCAATGGCAGCCTCGAAGCATGTGGTATAGGATGAAAGGAAGGGTTGAACGGGCAGTGGATTTACGGCGATTTCAATAGAATCATAGACATAACAATAGCCGTTAGTTACCTCTACGGAATAAATCCCCGCTTCACTCACGTCTATTTGCCTTGAGAGCTGTCCCGTATTCCAGAGATAATCCAATCCCGGATCTGACGCCGTTAAGCGCAGTTCCTCCCCGGCACAAAACGCTGTATCCGGTCCTAAGTCCAGCTCAGGGTAATCGTAAACAACCACTTCCACTGTATCGCGTGATGTGCATCCATCGGGAGCAATCACCTCGACGCTGAAAACATCAGAAGTCGATACGTTCAGTGAAGCTCCCGTTACTCCCGTGCTCCAGGTTACAGCGTAATTCGCAGGCCAATCAACTTCAAGTGTGGCTGTTTCCCCGATACACAAACCGAAATCAGGACCGAGATCGGTAATCAATGGGGATACTTCAATGACAAGTGTTGCAGAAGCTACGCATCCCGAAGCAGATAATGCCGTGGCAATCAATGACCCTGAAGATTCTGAGGCCAGCGTAGTATTCGCAAGAGTAGAATCTGCGACCCACAGTCCCGGACTCCAATTCCAACTCACCGTTTCGGGCAAACTCGCGCTAGCCTGAATCGGAGTTCCCGTGGCCTCGCACGTCTCAATAAGACCCGGGGATAAGGTCACACTAAACGCCGGCGTCACATCCACCACAATTTCCTCCGTAACCGAACAACCCGTGCTTGGCTGTTCCGCCAAACATGTGAGTGTAACATCCTGCTGCGGACTAGCTGTGATAGTAGCAGCTTGTGTATTGTTAATGCTCGAATCACCGCTCCAAGTAAGTGTTATTCCATTAGTCTGTCCTGTGAGCAAGGCCTCGACTTCGACCATATCACCTGCACAAATGGAATCATCCACAGCATCAAGCACTAATTCAAAGAAAGATCCGAGCGTGATGGTCACCTGACCTTGAGCCGAGCAGCCATAATCCGATACGACCTCTACAGTATACGTCTGAGTTTGTGTCACATTGGCCAAGGGATTGAAAGCAAACGGGCCTTGCAATCCCGCCGTCGGAGCCCAGGTATAGGAATAATTGCCCGGCTCATCAGGAACAGCGGTGAGCACAATATCCTCCTGTATGCATCTCGTTTCGTCAGGAGTCAAGGCAAGGGTGAACTGTGGGCCCACATCCACAAAGACAGAATCAACATAGTCACATCCTGTCGACGGGTCGACAGTAGTTACTTCGTACCAAGTGCTTTGTGACGGTGTTGCTGTTACAACATCGCCAAATATGCCGGTCAGACCGGCACTCGGCGACCAAGCGTAGTTAAATGTGGCAGTAGCCAATTGACCCACATACGCATCTTCAAGAACCCAATTATCTTGATTAGCCGAATAAGAACCACCTTGTCGCCAGCGCAGACGTGTATTGGCATTCGAGGCGGCAGCAGGTAGCACAACGGATAGGGCTTCGAAATCCGGATAAGCGGATTCGTAAAAGGTTTGAATAGTAATCCAGGGGCCGTTGGCCACGGAATAAGCCAGCGTTACATTATCGCCGGGCTCCGCATCATCACATGGTGCTGTTCCATTGGCAATTTTCAAGGAGAAATAGACAGTTGCTCCATCGCTTAAATCGAGTGGTTGTGTAATGGCCTCACGTGGAAAGGAGCCATTAAAATAAAGGCCATTACCACCCATGGTTCCGCAGACATTGCTCTCCACGCCGCCGAGAATACTTTGCCAATCGCCCCACGAGATGGCCGGATCAAAGTTGTCGTTCCAGATGATTTGCTCGGTTTCCACATGTAAATCCACGGATTGGCCCTCGCACACACGCACATCCTCATCAATGACTTCAAATGAGGCAATACTTCCCGGAGTAACGACTAACGTATAGTTGTCGAGCGTTTGTGCGCAACCTCCGATAGTCGAAACCAACACTTGATACGAGGCATTTTCCTCCGCTTGAACGCTTATCATGGAAGGATCTCCATTGACAATTGCACCTTCCGGAGTCCAGCTGTATTCATAGATTGCGGTGGAAGGCAAGGCGTGCGCTGTCAACGTCACCTGTTCAAAAGAACACACGCTGAGTTGATCCTGCGAAATGGTAATCGGAATTGGATCAGGCGAGGCAACATTGAAATAGAACGTATCGACACACCCCGACAAAACATCGTCGGCATGTAACTCATAAATCGCATTCTGAATGGGTGCATTCAATGGAAATGGACTCGCGGTTGAAATAAGCGTGGCGGGATCGGTCGCATAGTACCAACGCGGGGAAGTGTAATTCGCAGGCACTTGAAGTGACGACGGTGTGTTGGTGCAAAGGTTTTGCTCGAAGTCCATCATCTGAACAGTTTTTACCGCCGGAAGACTTAACGCATAACTCGTTGAATTGGCCCCATTCCCGGAGTGGCCATACTGAATTCCATTGAAGCCGGATGGGCATTCCAGTAAATGTTGACCGGAAGTCAGCGGAAAACTTGCTGTCCAGAAACCATCGGCATCACCAATTGGCTCAAACTGATTCGCCGGAATCACAGCACCATCTAGAGCAAATGAACCAAGTCCGTCCGCACTGATAACGATATTCACATAGTGCTCGCTAAGCGCACCCACATCCACTGCGTCAATGACATCCACTGTAGCGTGTGAGTGAACGTCCTCTAGCACTACCATTGCCGGATCGCCATTACCAGCGCAGGAAATTCCCTGCATATATTGAATAACTTGAATAGGATGATCAGCCTCGATTACATGGGGTAACGTTTCGTTTGTGTACTCCTGAAATTGCCCGGACTGAAGAACAATTGCGGTTACATCATCAATCATAATGTTGGTACCGCCCTCTGATGCAAGGATGCGATAGCTGTATCGCGGTGCTGTTATCCCTGAATAGCTTGGGTTAATGACAAAATCAAACGGAGTGATAATGAAGGATGTTCCCCATTTTTCTAAATCATACAATTGCTCATACAAATGATCGCAAGCAAGCGCACAATTCGAAGGGATATTGGCGCAGATAGCGCCACCAAAAACGGCAAATGGCCGGCACTTCCCACTGGCAGCTGTTGCGAAAAGTTGCGACCCTGTCAAATCACCGGTGCCCGAAGCGACCATGCGATAACATTGTCCGGACTCAAGTTGAATGGTAAAAGGAACACCGGCAGCATTACCGGCCGAAGTGGTAACACTGGGAGTGATCTGTACTTCAGTGCCGTCTTCCGTGGCGACTACCATCAATTGTGAGCCTGAATTACTGGCTCCGGCATAACTCGCCGCGATATACTTCGTGCCCAGCAGAGGGGTTGGAAGAATCCGAGTTGCATCGCTGCTGCTTTCTGCGTAGTTCGTGGCAAAAACCGACACAGGGCCGTTGGATTCCAAGTGAATTGCACGATTATCAATGAATTCATTCGAGGTCACTTCTCCCTCAAGTAGGGGAATTTCAACAACCGTGCTTCCCGAAGCATTGACATAAAACGATTGTTGCCAACTTTGCCCCGGAATACTAATCGTACCGGATGTTGCTGACTGAGCAGTGATGGTCACAACTAAAACATTTTCAGAACTATTACTGATGTTTTCGAAAAAGCCAAACCAGAAATCCGTGCCTGTTGTAGCTAATTGCGCTTGAACGACAGTTGTCGCCACGCATAACCAGAGACACGTCAGAATTCTGAGTATAGCCATACCCGGGGTGTTTTTTTGCCTTTCGGTTTGAGAGACAAAGGTATATTCTATCAGACGGTACACTGGGTCAAATGTTGCACGGCTCAACCGAGGTCTTCGCAAACCTGATGGCCATGAGCCTGTTTCTACGGGATGAAGGCCGTTTTGGATACACTAAAAAGCTATTTTATATCACTGAAAATCAATAAAAAAGGCCGACTATTTCAGTCGACCTTTCAATATTCTTCTTTTTAAAGGTTATTCTGCGAGAATTGTCACTTTGTTGTTGAACACCTCAACAGTTCCGCCTTTCACTTCAAATCGATGCTCTTTTCCGCCATTGTCCTTCACCCGAACCACACCTTTCTTCAGAGAAGAAATCAGTGGTGCGTGATTGTTGAGGACGCCCAAACTGCCATCGCTGCCGGGCAAGAACACAAATGAGCCGTCTCCTTCGAAAAGGGTTTGTTCAGGTGTGATGATTTCAACTTTCATGACGAGTCAAGGATTAACGTGCTGCAGCCTCAGACAACATTTTCTTACCGGCTTCGATAGCCTCTTCGATGGTACCTTTCAGGTTAAACGCTGATTCCGGAATGTCGTCGCAATGACCGTCGAGAATCATGTTGAAGCCCTTGATTGTATCCTCGATCGGAACGAGCGTACCCTTAATACCGGTGAACTGCTCGGCCACGTGGAAAGGCTGCGACAAGAAACGCTGCACTTTACGGGCGCGGAATACCGAGAGTTTATCTTCTTCGGACAATTCATCCATACCAAGGATGGCGATAATGTCTTGCAATTCTTTGTAGCGCTGGAGAATCAGCTTCACACGCTGAGCGCAGCGGTAGTGCTCTTCACCAACGATTTGTGGTGTCAAAATTCGAGAGGTTGAATCGAGTGGATCAACGGATGGGTAAATACCCAACTCAGCAATTTTACGGCTCAATACTGTGGTGGCATCCAAGTGGGCGAAGGTTGTCGCAGGAGCCGGGTCAGTCAAGTCATCCGCAGGTACATAAACCGCTTGTACAGACGTGATCGAACCACGCTTCGTAGAAGTGATACGCTCTTGCATCAGACCCATTTCCGTGGCAAGGGTTGGCTGGTAACCTACCGCTGATGGCATACGACCCAAAAGCGCCGATACCTCAGAACCCGCCTGCGTAAAACGGAAGATGTTATCGATAAAGAAAAGGATATCACGACCGCCTGACTTTTCATCGCCATCACGGAAATACTCTGCTACTGTCAAACCGGAGAGGGCCACACGAGCGCGTGCTCCCGGTGGCTCATTCATTTGTCCGAATACGAAGGTCGCTTGCGATTTTGCCAACTCCTTCGGATCAACCTTACTTACGTCCCAGTCGCCCTTTTCCATACCGTGCATGAATTCTTCGCCGTACTTAATGATACCGGCTTCGATCATTTCACGCAACAAGTCATTTCCTTCACGGGTACGCTCACCAACACCGGCGAACACGGAAAGACCGTCGTACGCTTTTGCGATGTTGTTAATCAATTCCTGAATCAATACGGTTTTACCTACTCCGGCACCACCGAACAATCCGATTTTACCACCCTTTGCATAAGGCTCGATCAAGTCGATTACCTTAATACCGGTGAAAAGAACCTCCGTAGAGGTTGAAAGATCTTCATAACGGGGAGGCTGACGGTGAATAGAATATCCACCGGCCTTGCTCACTTCAGGCATACCATCAATTGAGTTACCCACCACATTGAAGAGACGTCCTTTAATGGCGTCACCTACCGGCATCGTAATGCTGGCTCCTGTGGCAATTACTTCCTGACCGCGCTGAAGGCCTTCGGTGGCATCCATAGCGATGGCGCGAACGGTGTCTTCACCGATGTGCTGTTGGCACTCGAGAATGAGATCACCACCCGGGCGCTTTATCACCAAAGCGTCAAGAATGTTAGGGAGTTTTTGGCCGGCCGGGAAGGAAATATCCACTACCGGACCGATGATTTGGGCAACTTTACCTGTGTTTTGAGACATCGTAATCGGTTAAAATTCGGGCGCGAAAGTAATGCTCAGATGCGCTACTCAAAAACTTTTTAGTGAATCTGTTCAAAACAGTTTCCGGTAAGGCTTGACGCTCGGAACTCAGCCCACTCCCCTATGCCGCCAACAACTTGAATCCCTTACCGTGAATATTGATAATCTCCACCGCCGGATCATTCTTCAGGTGCTTGCGCAATTTGGCGATATAGACGTCCATCGAACGGCCATTGAAATAGTTGTCATCGCCCCAAATAGCCTTGAGCGCATATCCGCGCTCCATAACTCCGTTTTTATTCTTACACAGCAAATACATCAGCTCATTTTCCTTGGTGGTGAGCTTTACCTCAAAACCGGTAGTGCTCAGGCGTTGCTTATGATAGTCGAATGTGTAGTTACCCACGTGGAACTGAACTTCTTCGTCTTCATCCGGCAAGGCCGCAGAACGACGCAAAATGGCATTAATTCTGGCCAGAAGCTCTTCCATGCTGAAAGGTTTGGTCATGTAGTCATCACCACCGGCCTTGAATCCTTCGAGCGTGTCTTCCTTCATGCTCTTTGCCGTCAGGAACAGAATGGGTGTGTGCTTATCCTCTTGACGAATTTCCGACGCCAGGGTAAAACCGTCCTTTTGCGGCATCATCACATCCAGGATGAGAAAATCAAACGTGCTTCTGCGATAAGCTTTTAGTCCTTCAACGCCATCGACCGCCAGCTCTGCCTCAAAGCCTTTGGCATTCAAATAATCTTTCAGCAAAGCGCCCAAGTTTGGGTCGTCTTCGCACAGTAAAATTCTAGTTTTCCTTTTCATGGTTGTATGGAATATGAATAGTGAAGGTGCTTCCCTTCTTTGGTTCGCTGATAACATCAACCGTGCCGCCGTGTTTTTCCAATACGCCTTTCACATAACTTAACCCTAATCCAAATCCTTTGACATTATGAATGTTTCCGGTTGGCACACGGTATAGCTTGTCAAAAATTTTACGCTGATTTTCCTTGCTGATGCCAATACCATTATCCTTGAAAGCAATGGCTACGCCGCCAGCTTCATTGCTCGTTGAAATTTCGACTAGCGGTTGTGCTTCACTGTACTTAACGGCGTTATCAATCAAATTATAAATCACGTTGGTGATGTGCAAAGGGTCTCCCCAAACAATGGGATTGGTTGATTCGAAATGCGTGATGATGCGGCCATGCTTATTTTTTACTTGTATTTCGATATTGGCGATTACCTGACGGATACAATCATGCAGGTCGAAGCGCTGATGCTTGAGCTTCATTTGACCGTGCTCGAAAATGGATGTTCGCAGCACGTTTTCAACCAAAACCCCGAGACGCTTATTCTCATCGCGAATCATATTGACATAACTCGAAACCGCTTGTTCACCTGTGCGCATATCCGGATCGCTCAACGCCTCACACGCCAGGGATATTGTTGCAATCGGTGTTTTGAGCTCGTGCGTCATGTTATTGATGAAGTCATTTTTGATGTTGTCCAGTTTTTTCTGGCGGTAAATTGCATTAATCGAGAAGGAAAACAACAGCATGATGACCAACATCAAGACAGCCGAGGTAACCAGCATGACGCCCATCATACTCAGCACATACTGTCGTTCGCGTGGAAACCAAATGCACAGGAAATTGGGGTCGGCAATAGGGTCTTCCGGGAATAGCTGGATGCGATAACCGGCGCGCTGAAGCTGCTCTAGTGCGCTGCTCGATTGGTAGGGAAGAATTTCGGGCTGCTGCAATTTGTTGAGCACACCATAAGAATACTCTGTTCGAATACCTTGGTCGATGAGCGCATTTCGGACGAGGGTATCCAGCACCAGGGTATCTATACGATCGATCACACTGGTGTAGATATCCAGTTCGAGCAGTCCACCCATGATATCATCCAAAATCCCCGACTGCGAAAGAATTCCGGCATCCTTGACACCGGCCTTGGAAAGTGGATCTGCAGAAACACTGTCAGCTGACGTGGACAACTCTGACGAAGGCAGCACGCTCACCTCGCCGTCACCATAATCAATCACCAGACTTTGCTTATCAGGCGCACTGATACTTAAGGAGGATGAACCGGAACCCGAGGTTTTGCTTGCCGCTTCACGTTCACCCAATTCCCTCGTAACACGCGCCAGCGCAGCGTTGACATGATCAGAAAATTCTTGTTCGCGCAGCGTGAACGCATTGCTAATCCAATACACCTGAATGGCAATCAGGCCCACAACAGCAACAGCGCTGCTTACCACGAGCCACTTGATGTAACGGTTTTTCATCGGCTTCCAAAAATCGGCAAATCAGCTGTTTTTATCCTGATTCACTTTCGATTTCTCCGCCACAAAAATCAATACTTGCAAGCGCGGAATTCCTTGGCTTAACGTGATTTAACGCACAAACCCTAGAATCGGTAACGCGCGCTTAGTCCGCCACTATCCCATTCGATGTAATGGCTGCCGTGCAGATTGATACCCGGCTTCCAGTCAACGCTGAATTGTAAGGGCAAGCTGCGTAAATAAAAGGCCATGCCGACGATAGCATCTACACCCAGGGCGTAGGAATTTTCGCGGAGAATATTGTCCTGTAGGACGGAGTTTTGATTAAAAATCCATACGTGAGCGCCTGCCCCATAGAAATAGCGTAAGCCTCGCACGTCGAACATTTGCTCGTGTGCCTCGGCCAACAGGGTGAGGTTAGCCGCCCCGAATCGCTGATAAGCGATTGCTTCGAAGGCATTGCGATTATTGGTAAAATGCTGAAACGTAACTCCCGAGCCCAGACCCGCACGTATTCCAACTGCATTATCCAACATACCGCGTTGTGCGGTAATGGCTGAAGCGGTCAAAACGATGACCGACATCAGAACGATAGATTTTTTCATGCTCTTACGTTATTCGAATTCAAGATTGTATTTCTTGCCGAATTCCTCCTGAGCCTTATAGAATCGCTCTTGTGCGATTTTAGATTGCATAAAAATGCGTTCCTGAACAGCAAAGTTGGTATCAACAATTACTACGTCTACGCTTTCAGCCGGCAAAAGTTTTATTTCTACCAACATTTTATAATCTGAATCGATTAATTGCTCATAAGCCTTGAACAATTCCTTCGCGGAGAGCTGCAGTGACGGGTCTTGCTGAAAAGGTCCGATGCTGTCCAAACCAAGGATAGCTTGTTTCACCTTCGCTTGCAGATGGGCGTATTGATAACCGACTAATTCCTTGGACGCATTGGTATCGCTAAAAGCAGAATCCATTTGCACCAACGCCTCTACGATTGCCTTTTGCTGTCCGATGATGCGATCGTTATAGCTTGCGGCTTTCTCCGCTCGAGAAGTACACGCTACAATAGCAACTGCCAATAGCAGGTAGAAAAATACACGTCGGTTCATGTTTTCAAAGCTACATGAATTATTGGATTCTGCGCTTGCCTCATCCACTACTTTTGCACCCGAATGACGCCAAAAGCCAACAGTTTCTCCAGTATTGATGAGTTTGTAAATGGATCTCTATTGCTTGTCGACAAACCGCTTGGCTGGACAAGCTTTGATGTAGTCAACAAAATCAAAGGGTTTGTAAAGCACACGATTGAAATTCCGCCCAACGAGCACGGCCATGAAAGACGATTCAAGGTTGGACATGCCGGAACCCTCGATCCACTGGCCACAGGTTTACTCGTGATTTGCACCGGGGCAATGACCAAACAAATCGATCACCTGCAGGCGGGAATTAAAGAATACACCGGAAGTATCAAGTTCGGACAAACCACACCGAGCTATGATTTGGAAACTACGCCTGAAGGTGCTTTTCCGACCGAACATCTATCACTCGATTCGATTACCGCTGCCGCGTTATCACTCACGGGTAATCTCATGCAACGCCCACCCGATTTTTCTGCCAAACAAATAGACGGAAAACGGGCTTACAAGGCAGCCCGCCGAGGCGAGCGCGTGGATTTGCCTCCGGTTCCGATTACAGTGCATGAGTTTCGAGTTCCACACTTCGAGAATCTCTCCATAGACTTTCACATTACCTGCAGCAAAGGCACTTACATCCGCTCACTGGCCCACGACATCGGGCAACATCTCGGGAGCGGCTCACACCTCACAGCGTTGCGCCGCGTCGCCAGTCATCCATTTCATGTCAATGATGCACTTTCCGTGGATGAATTACTTCAAAGGCTGTCAGAACTCCAAAAAACGGCGTCTTAGCCACTGTTTATCAATGGCTTGTAAAGTTTTCCTTTACAACGGCTTTTGAAAAGCGTACATTCGCGGGCCACTTTTAAATCTTACAGCATTGATTTCCATGATGAAACTGGGTCAGTTTCGATACAAACTGCCCGAAGAGCTAATCGCTCAGCAGCCTGCCAAACATCGCGATGAAAGCCGTCTGATGGTCGTTCATAAGCGTTCAGGTAAAATCGAGCACAAGATGTTCAAAGACGTGCTCGATTATTTCGAGGAGGGAGACGTGATGGTTAACAACAATACCCGCGTTTTTCCGGCCAGAATGCTGGGTAATAAAGAGAAAACAGGCAGCATGATTGAAGTCTTCATGTTGCGTGAGCTCAATGCACAAAGCTTGCTGTGGGATACCGTTGTGGATCCTGCCCGTAAAATCCGCATCGGAAATAAGTTGTACTTCGGTGAAAACGATGAACTCGTTGCCGAAGTGATTGACAACACCACTTCTCGCGGTCGCACATTGCGTTTCCTGTTTGACGGCACTCATGAAGAGTTCAAAGCATTGGTTTACAAACTGGGTGAAACGCCGATTCCGAAATACATCAACCGTCCGGTACAGCCGGAAGACGAAGAGTGGTTCCAAACGATTTTCGCCAAGCACGAAGGTTCAGTTGCAGCTCCAACTGCAGGGTTACACTTCAGCCGCGAGATGCTCAAGCGAGCGGAAATCAAAGGCGTCCACATGCCTGAACTAACGATGCATATTGGACTGGGCACTTTCCGTCAGGTAGAAGTAGAAGACCTCACCAAGCACAAAATGGAAAGTGAGCAGTGCATCATTCCGGAAGAAACAGCGCGTGTTGTCAACCACGCTTTACAGACAGGTCACCGCGTTTGTGCAGTTGGAAACACCGTTCTGCGCGCGTTTGAGAGCAGCGTCAGCACAGATCGTATGCTGAAGCCTTTTGACGGATGGATTAGCAAGTTCATTTATCCCCCTTACGAATTCAACATTGCCGACAGTATGATTACAAATTTCCACCAACCCGAAAGCGCGCTGTTGATGTGCGTTACGGCTTACGGCGGTTATGATTTGATCATGGAAGCGTACAACGAGGCCATCAAAAACAAGTACCGTTTTTGGGCTTATGGTGATGCGATGTTGATTCTCACATAAGCGAGGCGAATCTCAGTTTACATTTGAGGCACTCTCAACCATGCAACTGCGTCTGATTGTCCTCTTTGTTTTGATTTGTTCCGGAATCGGGGCCAATTCCTGCTTTGCACAAGACATGCAAGTCGAGAGCGGAATTCTTGCCGGCCTGTTGTTTCATACCACTGACGATGGCAGATTCGAGCCCGCGCAATTCCTTCAACAAAGCGAGAATCCTCGTTTGGTAGCCATCGCACTGGACATTTCCCTTGGGCTTTTTGGAATGCACCGCCTGTACCTCGGAACCGACGTGAAAGTGCCTATTGGTTACACGCTCACTTTCGGAGGTGGCGGAGTGTTATGGCTCGCCGATTTGGTCATGCTAATAGCTACGCGCGATATCACGCCCTACATGAATAATCCACACTTTTTCATGTGGATTCCCCCGGCTAATGCAAAGCCTTAACCGACGCGCTTGATGCTGCAGCCCACAGGCTTTGTTTCCGGAGTTTTGATTTTCTTTCCTGAAGACAACTGTTCGATGGCATCATTCAGGTAGTGTTCTTTCACCGCTTTAGCATCATCGACGTTGTCATCAATCGCGCCTTTGTAAACGAGCTTCAAATCAGCATCGAAGAGATAAACGTGCGGTGTGGTGCGCGCATAAAAGGCGTTCGCCAATTTGGAATTCACATCCAATAAATATTTACACTGACCAAATCCGTGAGATTTTGCCCTCTCCTGCATACTCTTCATATCGTCGCCCTTATCGCGCTTCGCCTCATTGCTGTTGATGAGGGCCATTCCAATTCCATTCTTTTCGGCCAAGGTTCGAATGCCATCATAACGCCCTTCCCAACCTTCACTGCCATCGCTTCCGACAACAAATGGACACCCATTGCATGAGAAGATGACCAAAAGACCTTTTTGTCCGCGCAAATAATTCAACGAATACTCTACGCCGGAAATGTCTTGCATTTTGTAGTCAACCATCGGTGCGCTACTTCCGATTTCGAGGGTTTCTGAATTATTCTGTGCGGCGCCGTTGAAAGCCGTAAGCATTAAAAATCCTAGGATGAGTAAATTGGTTTTCATAAGTTGTTTTTTTTTCAAAACAAACATGCATCCCAAAAGTTGACCACACAAGCAAAAAGGCCACCCCGTTAGGTGACCTTTCTGTTAATGAAAACAATTAAACTATCTAATATCTCTACATGAGAACTTACAGGACCTTTAACGCGGGTTGCATGCTCAAAGGTTACATCATGTATAGAAATAATTTGCAGGAGCCAATCAAGTCGCTGAAATCGAGCACTTAAAAATCAAAACACTGCCCGTATTTGCATGCTGCCCGCGTGAATGATTTCAGTCGACATCGGTTTTCGGCCATTGTACTGGAGATTCAACTGAATGGCATCGGATAAGTTCTTTTGAAAGCCAATGGCCCACGTGAAGTTGTAACCGGGCTGCAACCCTTCCAGCATTTCAAAGGCCAGCGAATTTCCGGATGAGCCCGAATAATTGATGCTATAAAAATTCACTTCCCCTCGAAGGCTTCCCTTTTCCAAGGCATTCAGCGTGCAGTCCGCCGCCAACTTCCTGACTACGGCAGTTTCTGTTCCTTCCGAATTCCTTTTTTCATTGTAAAGTGCAGATACTCCCATGCGCAACGTTGGATCCGGTTGGTAGGTAATCTTCGGTTGAATAGCGGTATAGACAATCGTATAATTTCTACCCGTTAAAAAATCGGATGCCGCATTTTTTGTTCCGTTGCGGACTTCCGAATAAAACGTGAGCGTTTGGATAAAATTCCAGCGCATTCCGAACTGTTGCAACAAATCCTTCCGACTCTCAAACCCATTGCTCAAGAGGTTTCGGGTTTGATTGGTCTGCCGTGTGTAATCCAATCCGAATTTGGGATTAGCCTTGTTGAAGAATACCACATTGCGCAAAAGCGCATTGGTAGCTAGCAGAACACTATCACTGATACCAATCAACAGCGGATTGAAGCGATTCCAGTCATCTTCCCGTGATGTCTTGCGATCAATTCGAAAGGTGGAATTAGCGCTGAAACGACCGATAAATTTTCCCGCCTTGCGTTTACCCTTGATGATGCGGGCCGGTTGAAGAGCTATCGACTCGCTCCATTGATTTGAATAGGTCTTCACATAATCATTGCTCTGTACAAACGTTCGGATGTAATTCGCTTCATAACTGAAAGCGGCCACCTCGAATTCATTGAGCTCCTTCACCTGATTGTTGTTGTAATCAATCCATACGTAAACGCCTTGTCCGGCAGGCACTTCAAGATAGATAAATTCCCTGCGCTGTTCTAACCCTGATCCCACCTCGTAAAAAGTGGTGCTTTGAACGAAACCTTTCCACCATTTCGCAGTGTATTCCAATCTGCCGACCAGTGTGTTCTCCGGTGCCTGAGTGAAAAGCTCAGGATTGATAACCCGTAATCGGCGATTACTGATTTGCAATGAGAACCGGCTGTCGTTAATCCCGCGCAACAAGAACTGCGCGCCATATTGATCTGCGCGGGCGGCTCCTTGCAATAGCGAGCCGTCAATCTTTCGATCGATGCGATCGCGGTAGAACAATCGCACTGAGCGCTTCACGCTATCGGCCGTTCCAACCGAGGCTTCCCAATCATAGAACGCATACGATCGACTCTCAATGGTGTCTGCCGAGCGAAACAAATTACGTTCATGCTCATCAGTGAACATGAAGCGCAGCTTACCGACATCCTGAGTGATTTTGCCCCGATGGCGCACGAACACCGACTGCACGCTTCCATCCGTTTGTAACGCTGACCCATTCGCGACAGCTGTAAACTTCGAAGCTGTCTTAATGGCGGTGTTGATAGTTGCCTTCATTCCGCGATAATCATCCGGCATGAACAGCACGTCGCTTCCCAACATGACCTTTCCCCAGCGCCTGCCTGCTACAGCCCATGTCAATCCACCAATGTGCTGATCAACTGTCAGCGGTGCGGTTCCTAAATTCCAGTTACGTTGAAACTCTACTTCGCGAAATCGTTCGATAGGTTTGAAGTAGCGGTGCGCAAACTCATACGAAGCCCGTATACCGTGTACGACATTTTTCGTCGTGTCGATAAATACACGCGCAGAATCCGCCGTGAAAACACGATCATTAATGGACCAGTTACTTTTCGCGGCCCAACCTAAATCATCACCGGTATCACGGGTAGAAAATGTGTTGAGATCCTGCCGTGAAAAGGCGCCTTCCACTTGCCATTTCATCTGTTCATTTTTTCCAAACCTGGTTTGATATCCGGCAGAAACCAATTGATTGGTTTTTGGAGTAGACAACAAAACGATGGGCGCGTAACTCCCTTGCTTGGTATAAGTCACTCCGTTGAATATCGGCTGAATCCAGCGATAAATGCGTCCATTGGCTGAGAAACCTGCCTCGACATAATCACCATTTCCCGGACCAACGTAAGAGAAGTTGATGCGGTAATGCGCAACTGTTGAATCTTCGGAAAACACCCAAACGGAGTCAAATCCCAGGCTATCCACTTTGGCATAGCGCACTTCATTGTTACGGTATCCCACACTATCGACTCCCTGGCGATAGGCGCTAAGGAAATCGTCACCACCTGCGGCCAGTATGGCGCGATCTTCTTCCGATAACGCCTGTTGCAGCGGCTGATTCTTCGCATCGCCTTCGGTATAAACCGAAATGAAGGAGGTTGACTTTGTTTTTTTCCATTGCACATTGGCTTGCAACAACGGACGTGCGAAGCGTCTTTCGGAATATTGAAATTCCACTGTGATTCGTCGGTCTTTGGTGATAAGGTTGCGTGGCGTAAAGGTGATTTCAGCGGCGTTGTAATCGATCACGTAATCTTTATCCATTCCACGCTCCAGTATTCTTCCATCGATGTAGACGACCTCCGTTCCCGAAAGCACGATGATGAAAAGCTCATTGTCTGCGCCTTTCAATCGGTAAGGGCCTTGGTTGCCCTCTATACCTTGTATAACGTTACGCGCGAATCTTCCCTTGGAAACAGAAGCTGACGTCTCCATCGAGAACCGAGTACCCGTGAGTGAGTCACCCCGTGTAGTAGATGCGTACAATCCTTGTGCACGTTTGAAATACCGCATGAAATAACCGGTAGGATTGCGCAATTGAAAATCGCCTGCGATCACTTTCGAGTTTCGATTGTACAGTTGTATGAACACCTGATCAAAATCTTGCAGCTGTTGCGTATTGCCCGCGGGTTGAATGGGAATGTTGTCGTCGGTAATAGAGGCGAGCAGGCTCACTTCCTCACTTACCTTTCCGCTGAGCTGCAAGTTGAGAGTGGAGTTGACGGATAAATTCTGATTGTTCCCGAACAGCACACCACGGGAAATCGAACCATTTTTTTGAATCCCCTGATCATCAGTGAATGACATCTCGGCAGAAGATCCGATGACGTAGGGCTGAATTTTAGATGTGTTAGCTGACTGTATCAAGGAGGTCGACTTGTTATAGAAGGTCGCTCCCGCCTTCCACGGAAGAGTGCGATAGGTCAGAGATAGTGTATCACCCATTTTCCAAGGGCCGTGAGACACTTGAGCCTTCATTTCATTCAAGAAATAGGAAGTTTTGGAAACCGTGTCACCGCGCAGCACAACAATGAGTGATCCCGGAAAAACAGCCATACTATCTATCGAGAGCGTATCGGACGTGCAGACCAACGGCCGTGTTTTAGTAGGCCGCCATTGGCCTTCAGCCACTAAGGCCGTGCACAACGATGCAAGAAAACAACAGGCAACAAGGAGATATTTAACACGATACCGGATCAAGGTTAGCAGCAAAAATCGGCAAGAAACAAGTGGTCAAGATCAGGCTAACGCGGGAAGTTTGAATTAATTTCATTGCCATTCCATGCTTAGCTTCGCTGCATGATCCTCAATATTCTGCGAGAGAGTTTTCTGTTTGCCTTGCATGCGCTCAACACTAATCGGTTGCGCACGGTGCTTTCGCTCTTGGGGGTTACCATTGGCATCTTCTCTATCATTTTCGTGTTAAGCGTGGTGGACAGTATGGAAGCCGAGATGAAATCGAGTTTCGACACCATTGGATCAGATGTATTGTTCATCCAAAAATGGCCATTCGGTCCGGAGGATGGCGCTGAAGACTACGAATGGTGGAAGTACATGCGACGTCGTCCGCCGGCGCTGCGCGACATGACCAACCTGGAAGAGCGCTTGTCCTATGCTGACGCGCTAGCGTTTGAAGCGGGTTCCAGTGGAACAGCGGGGTACCAGAACAACAGCTTAGCCGATGCCGGCATTGTGGCCGTGACGTACAACTACCGATCAACCATTGCGCTGGACATTGTCGAAGGTCGCTACTTCACCCCTGCTGAATGTGAAGCGGGGAAGAACTTCGCCATTATCGGTCAGCTCGTGAAGCAGCAGCTTTTCGGGATGGATTCTCCGCTGGGAAAGGAGATGAAAATTGCAGGATTGAAGGTGGTGGTGATTGGCGTTTTTGCCAAAGAAGGGACATCGCTCTTCGGTGATGGCTTCGACCGTGCGGTGATGATGCCCTTTCAATTTGCCACACGATTAATTCCGCCGCAAAGTGAAGACACCAAGATTCTAATCAAAGCCAAACAAGGCATCACCAACAACCAACTGCGTGACGAAGTCATTGGTGCTTTTCGCGAGGTTCGCCGCATCAAGCCAGGTGGGGATAAAGATTTCTCCGTGATTGAATCCTCCATGATTAATGAGATTGTGGACAGCATCATTTCTGTCTTCAACATTGTGGGGATGGTGATAGGCATCTTCGCTATTCTGGTTGGAGCGTTCAGCATTGCCAACATTATGTTCGTATCGGTAGCCGAGCGAACACCCCTTATCGGTATTCAAAAATCGCTGGGGGCGAAAAATTACTTCATCCTCATTCAATACCTGTTTGAGTCCATCTCCTTGTGCATCATTGGCGGAGCTGTTGGTCTGCTGATGGTTTGGCTAGTGGTATTAGGATTAAGTGCAGTGATTGACTTCAATTTTATTCTTCCGCTATCACGCATTATTGGTGGAATTGTCATTTCCGTTACGGTCGGTGTTGTGGCCGGCGTGATCCCTGCGATAAAAGCCTCTCGCTTGAATCCTGTGGAAGCAATGCGTTCTGTTTAGATCATCGCCAAAGCAGTGAGCTGTCACCGTAGCTCAAGAAGCGGTAATCGCTTTTCAAGGCGTGGTCGTAAATCTGTTTTCTGCGCTCTCCGACAAAAGCTGTGACCAACACCAGCAGGGTGCTCTTGGGCTGATGGAAATTCGTGATGATACCATGACAACATTGAAATGCGAACCCGGGTGCAATCAACAAGGCTGATGTCGCACAGAGGTTTTCGAGTTGATGTTCCTCCATGTGATGAATGATGGCATCAAAGGCTTCCTCCCGACTGATTGACGAAGGCATATCATAGACTTCCCATTGTCCAAGCATGAGTGTGTCGTAAGCGTCACTCTTTGCCCGGTTCAACAATTTCACACCAATTGGATAGAGGGATTCCAGCGTCCGCATAGCGGTAGTGCCGGCTGCAATCAAACGACCATAGTCTTTATTGCGCAGTCGTTTGATGACATGAAGCGGTACGCTGAACCATTCGTCGTGCATTTCGTGATTTCCCAAAGCGCCATCGCTCACCGGTTTAAACGTGCCTGCCCCCACGTGCAGGGTAATCTCCTCCAATTGCACACCCTTATGATGCAACGCGTCGAATACTTCATCGGTGAAATGCAAGGAAGCCGTAGGCGCAGCGACTGAACCTTTATACTTCGCGAAAATCGTTTGGTAGCGTTCGATATCCGACAGTTCCGCTTCGCGATTGAAATACGGAGGAAGGGGAATACGGCCCGCTGCGTCCAGGATTTGTGAGAACACGAAACGACTATCGTTCCACGAGAACTCGATGATGAATGCATCATTGGTGCGGCCGTGATTATAGGCTTGTAAAAGCAAATCAGCACCATCAATCTCTATTTGTAAAGACAACGATTGGCCATCCTTCCATTTTTTTGCACCGCCTACCAGGCATTTCCAGCGTACACCTGAACGTGCTGACATGGCGTCTTGATGGGCTTGGTTGACGGGATCTAAACAAAAGATTTCGACCATACCTCCGGTCTCTTTGAACAGGTGCAAACGTGCAGGAATGACACGGGTATTATTGATGATGATCAAATCATCGGGGCTGAGGTATTGCGGCAAATTCAAAAAATGCGCGTCGACAATACTGTTTGAATCACTGACCAGCAATTTCGATTCATGGCGAACAGCCAGTGGGTACTTGGCAATTTTATCATCCTGTAGTGGGTAATCGAAATCGTCGATGGTGATTTCCTTGGGATTCATGGCGCAAAAGAAAACATGGATTGGGTTAAAAAAACTATGGCCGAACGTTTTCGGCCATAATTCTAAACCTTAACTAAAACTAACTATACTAATTGAAGCATCGGAATGCTTCAGCCGTGTGTTACTTACTTGTTGATGTGCGAAATCATGTTTCGCCACTAAGTATCCAAAAACTGTTTTGACTTCGAAAAGTTGTGCAGTCGAACAATTTTAACGTTCGTTGCTTGTCTTTTCGCTAATCAATACGGTTGTATCCTTCACTTCAAATTGCAATCCCATCGGAAGACAAATCAGCTGCAGAGCCTCATTCAAATCTTTGGTGTTAAACCTTCCTGTGTAGTACCTCTTGCTCACATCGGGCAATTGAACCTTCACATTGAATTGACGCTCGATTTCCTCAAACACCTTGTTCAGTGGAGTATCTTGATAGTGGAATTCTCCTGAACGCCAATCGGCCAGCGCCAAATCGAATTCACTCACTTCCAGTTTGCCGTTGACAAGTGTGGCGCGTAAACCGGGAACGATGTCCACCTCACCACCATTGGCGGCGACGCGCACCTTACCGGTTCTGCAAGAAACTTCAAATGCATTATCACGGGCGAATACATCGAACGAGGTACCCAAAACCTCCACAACTCCTTGTGGTGTGACCACTTCAAATTTTCCGCCCTTGACGACTTCAAAAAAAGCTTGTCCTGAAAGTTTTACTTCACGCTCATCAGACCAGGAGGCGGCATACTCAATCGTTGAGGCGGCATTTAATTCGACTGATGAGGCATCGGGAAGTGTGACAGTTTGATGCTGACCAACAGTTGTGGCCACTTGTTGTAAGGTCTGATTGGGCCAGAATAGAATGAGACCAACAATGACCGCCGCAGCTGCGGCTACCGACACCATTGGTTTCCAACTGAAGCGAATCACCTTGGCCTCCGCCTTTGGCGCACGATTCAATCGGTTTTGAAGTTCCGACCAGGCTTGTTCATTTGACTTGCCCTCAGGTGCTTCCCAATTGTTTAATATGTCGTTGTATTTGTTCATTTTCGGACGAATCCGCAGTTCATACCACTAAGTAATCCTTCACCCTACCTTTTTCAAAAAAATTATTCGACGACTATCTGAACTTCAAGGGTTGTAACGCACATCACATAGCCGTTCACCCCCGTTAGATTGCCTGTCGGCATTTTTAGGAGGCCGCGAATATCGCTTGGATCATCGAAATAAACAGAGGTGAATGCCCGATTTAACGCATAAATCACAAGGCGATGAGCTCCTCTGAATGTAAAATTCTGCGCCTCAAGGGATAAGGAATTGCCCAGCTGAGGTCCTGCATGAACTGTGTTAAAATTGCCGGCCTGCTGACTGATAGGCTCCGGTTTAACTTCAATGCACTCAAGAGAGAGCACATACTCATAATCCTCTCCGAGGTCGGTCCATTGAATATCAACAGACTCATCCAACGCCAATAGCAGGGTGTCCGCACTCTGGGATTCCAAGTCGATTTGCGGCGGGAATTGCAACGGGACATCTGTGGTACCTTCTGCGCTCTCCCAGCTCAGTACCGCTGATTCGCCCGGCTGGGGCAGTCGATTGCTACTAAGTTCCCAATGATTATCCAATTCTACAAACGGACTACTACTGCCATCGGTCCACAACCACTCGAGCCGATTGACCTCTGTCGCACCGGAGTATGCACAGACGATGTCTGCAGTTGGCGTTTGGCCGGCCTCAAACACTGCATATAGCGCACAGGGATTAGTGGGAGATTCCTCCTCCCATGCACCGGTGCAAGAAGAAAATAGCAGTGTTATGTAAATCAACTTTCTCATTAAAACTGCCAACTTAAATGGACAGAAGGCATTCGCCCAATCATCTGAATTGAGCGCTCATTAACAGTATAGCCCGCAGGATTATTTTTTGGAACAACGGTGTACTGCACGCCCCGACTATTGGTTCGATTCAGCACATTGTAGATAGCACCGTGAAGTGTCATGCGGTGCGCACCCCAATTCCATTCATATCCTGCGACGATATCCGTTCTAACATACCAAGGCGTTCGCGAAGCATTGGGGCCTCCCGCAACCGGAAGCACACGATCTGTTGCCCCAGGCAAATCGAAGCTATAGAAACCTGCGAGCGCAGTGTAGGGAGCGCCATCCGATATGATCTGAAGCAATGACATGCTCCATCCTCTTTTTCGCCAGGAATAATTCATTTTGACTTCATGATTGCGATAATAGGTCTCGGAAATTGTTGTCGGCGATATGTCTGTGTAATGTGCATTTGCCTGCATCCACCCATAGGCCAAGATCAGTGAATGATTTTGCGTCTTCAAGTTCAACTGTACGTCAACCCCGACGATATCTGCATCACCAATGACGGTTGTTAATCCGCCGCCCGCACCGGCATTCAAATCAAAGGATGGTGCGTTGGTGACTTGGCCCTTATTCCATTTGCGATACCCTTCAACATCCAGCGTAAATTGGTTTGCCGTCCAAATACCACCCAACGACAATTGGCGCGATGTCAACACCGGAATTTCATCTTGGGCCGGCTGCCACACGTCCGGCGTATTCTGATACAGGTTCTGACTGCCGGTGCGTTGAATAAATTGAACCGATTGCGTCGCAGTCAATCGCAAGGTCAGTTGATTCGAAAACGCTTGCCTTATTAGAACAATGCGGGGCTCTGTGTAAAGCTTGCGGCCTTCTTGGAAATAATTCAGACGGCCACCAAACTGCATGCTCCACCATTTGTTAGGGCGCCATGTATCGCCGGCAAACAGTGTGATAACGTTTGCAGTTCGACGTTCTTTTTCCGCTGCAGTTAGGGAAGACCGTAAGCGATCTGAAGTGAGAATGCTATTCAATGCAAGGCCTCCCTTCCATTCATGCTTATCCAAACTCCAAAGCCAATGGTGCTTTACAGACCAATCGCGCAAACTGATTTCACGCGCGCTGAACTGGTTTGTATCCAGCAGAAATAAGTTATTGGTAATCGAATCCGTTGAAAAGTAATTTCCCTCGAACAATGAAAAACCAATGGTTGTGTTTGACTGCAATCGATCACTGTATCGTTGCTGCCATCGCAGCGCTAGACCGCGATTCATTTTGTTTGTCTCATCACTGTATCGAACATCGGTTACATCGATTAACTGGCTGGAAGAAGTGTCAGCGTAAGCAAAATCCATATCATCGCGCGACGCGTACAGCGAGAGGTGAATACGTGTTTTCAATCCGGGGTGATAAGTCAGTTTTGCATTGATATCCTGAAACAGGACATTGGGTTGAAAATTCAAATTGAATGCATCAAGTTTGGTGTTACCACCATAGGCAACGGCACCCGAATATAGCGTGTTGAACAATTCCCGATAAACATTGGATTGAAATAATCCTGTCAGTGATCTTCTCCCACAAATGAACACGGATGCCTTTCCGCTCGAATCGAGCGGCGCTTCAACAGCACCGGAAATACTCAAGGTGCCGCATTCGATTCTTCCCGATGCCTTCCGTAAGTCGCCCTCTTTGCCCCACAGTTCGAGCGCGCCTGATGCGCGTCCACCTAATTCAACATCCGTAATGCCCTTTTGCAAGCGCATCGATTTCACCGCATAAGCATTGACCGAAGAGAACATTCCAAAGAAATGATCTTGATGATAGATCGTGAATCCATCCATGAGTAAAAGACTCTGGTCTGAGGCTCCTCCGCGCAATACAAGACCATTGCTCATTTCCAGTGACCCCGATACGCCGGGCTGCTGCTGAGCAATGCGCAACAAATCGGCTTCACCCAAACCATAGCGTGTTTGGATGTCATCGGGCTTGATGAAAACACCCGGCAACTCAGGTATGAAAGAACCGAACTGATTTCTTCTTTCCTCAACTTTCACATCACCGAGCATCGTTGCCTGCGGAATAAGAGCAAGTTGAACCGGTTTCTCCGCGTTCATAATGCTCAAGGGCCATTGCGCTGTTGCGTATCCGACATAGGCAGCCGAGAGTATCTCTGCTGCATTGCTCTCTGTTGTGGTCAACCTAAAATTACCGAACTCATCACAAGTGGTGCTATTCCCATCGACATTCAACGCCACAACCGCGAACGGTAGCGTTTCTCCGGACAGCGCATCGACGACAGTGCCGGAGATGACTTTTCGATTCGTTTGGATAGAGGACATAACAGGTGCAGCCTTAGCCACAGGGTAAATAACATAGGTATCATCCAGTCGTTGAAACGCGAAGGGAGCATTGAACAACAGTGTCGACAACGCTTCATCAAGAGGCTCATTGCGAAACTCGAGTGTGCAATTGTATTTGCTCAGCTCATAACTATCGAAAGCAAAATCTATATTGTAATCGCGACTCCATGAGCTCAGCACTTCGGTCAGCGTCGTGTTCTTATATGATGCGGTAACCGAAATATCCGCCTGCGACCATGTCGTCAGATGTAATAAAGTTAATAGTGCTATTAAAGCAATGCGAAGACGCATAACTCAAATATCGGTACCTAATTGTTCACGAACAATCTTCAGCACTTTACTCATGCGCTTTTCGATGGCCTTCACGGAGAGGTCGAGGCGATCCGCAATTTCCTGATATGTCAAATCCTCCAGGCGATTCATGAGAAAGACTTCTCTTCCACCATCAGGCAACATTGCGATGACGGCTTGAAGTTTTTGCTCATACTCCGCCATTTCAGCGAGCTTCTCCGGTGTATCGAAATCGCGGTCATTGGCGCCCTTTCGCTGAAACTTAAAGAACAATTGCTGACGCTTGCGGTAGTTGATGGTGTTGTTTTGTGCGATTTTGTAGAGATACGCTTTCATGGTTGAGCGCTCCAATCGGTCTCTGTTTTCCCACAGTTTTACGAAAGAATCCTGGACAAGATCTTCCGCCAATTCCATGTCGCCGCATCGGTAATAGATGAAATTTCGCACCGGCTTATACCACTCATCAAACACGCGCCGAAATTCTTCGTGCGTGAGGGAAGCAGACGGTGGATTTGAATTCATACAATTGGCTCAGGTGCGAATTTCAAGCGGCGCAATGATAATGAGTAAGACGCGAGAATGAAAAACAGAGTTGCACGAATCGGGTAAAGCTGCTCTTTCCTACATTTGCTTTCGACAGTCAATGAAACTGTTCTGCATATGGAATCAACCACACTCATTATCGGTGCCTCCGGTCAAATTGGCATCGAGCTCACCATGGCGCTGCGTGAAAAACGAGGACCGCAGGCGGTTATCGCCGCCGATATTCGTCCGACGACAGAAACCGCGCTTTTACAAGGACCTTATGAAGTATTGGATGTCTTGGATAAGGCGGGTCTCGAAGCCTGTATTTCGAAATACAATGTGAAAGAGGTGTATTTGCTGGCTGCTTTGCTTTCGGCAACCGCCGAAAAAAATCCGGAATTTGCCTGGAAGCTCAACATGGACGGATTGTTCAATGTGCTGGATTTAGCGCGCGAAGGAAAAATCAGCAAACTATTTTGGCCAAGTTCCATTGCGGTATTCGGACCAACCACTCCAAAGGAACAAACTCCGCAGCACACGGTAATGGAACCCACTACAGTGTATGGCATTTCTAAATTAGCCGGTGAGCGTTGGTGCGCCTATTACCACGAGCGCTATGGCGTTGATGTGCGCAGTATCCGTTACCCCGGGTTGATTGGTTATCGTTCGGAGCCGGGTGGTGGAACAACAGACTATGCAGTAGATATTTTCCATAAAGCCATCGAGCATGGAGCTTACACCTGTTTTTTAAGCGCTGACACGCGCTTACCGATGATGATGATGGAAGATGCGATTCGAGCCACCATCGCTATCATGGAGGCACCGACAGAATCCATCAAAGAGCGCGGAGGATATAACATTGCAGGATGCAGTTTTACACCTGAAGAATTAGCCACGCATATTCAGTCTGAAATGCCGGAGTTTCGTATTAGCTACCAACCCGACTTCCGTCAGGCCATCGCTGATTCCTGGCCTGCGAGCATCGATGATTCAGCAGCCGCTCGCGATTGGGGTTGGAAGAGCAAATATGACACAGCTCTTTTAAGCACAACCATGCTACGCGAAGTCGATAAAAAAAAAGCGCACAAGGCCGTAACCCATCACTGATGTAATCGTATACAGTGCGGCAGAAACCATTCTGTCGCAACCTAACACGAACATCTTTATGCGAAACGTACTGGAATTTTCTCGTAAACTATTTATTGTAGCAGCCGCAGTCCTATTCTCACTGGTGACTATGCGCGCTCAGCTGAATCAAACTGACGTTAATGGCCGCAAGCATGGTCCATGGATTTATGATGGCGCCATGGCAAAAGATCCCGCCTATGCTGCTTACGCTAAAGTCGAGGAAGGCGATTATGTCCATGATCAAAAATCAGGACTGTGGAAACGTTATCACCCCGACGGTCATGTACGATCCGAAATCACCTATGTTCAGGGAATGCCCATGGGGCCTTATAAACTCTATTATGCAGATGGGCAATTAGAAGAAGAAGGCAATTGGCAGCAGGGCAAACATATCCGTCAAATGCGACGCTATTATGCCAATGGCAAGCTCAAAGAAGAGTTGGTGTATGATGATGAGGGCACCAAACAAGGTGTTCAACGTTTTTACCATGAAAATGGCAAGCTTGCGCTGGAAGTTCCGATGGATCAAGGCGCAGAGCACGGCATTCAACGCCGCTTCGATGCAGAAGGTGCGTTATTGGAAGAACGTCAATTCGAAAATGGAAAAACCAAAGCAGGTGGTGTAAAGTCCTACATGACCAACGAGCAAACCAAGGCCGCAAACATGGCCGGTCAGATGCCGGGAAAGGAGCATCAAACCAATGGCGCACATCCATTTGATCCGAATGGTTACAACGTGCTCTACAACAAAGCGGGTCAGGTAACTATGTCGGGCGACTTCATCAATGGGCAACTTTATAACGGCCGAATTCAACATTACGATGCCAATGGATTATCAGCCGGAACCGAAATCTTCACACGCGGACGCAGCAGCGGAAAAACGGTTAAAAACACAAACGATCAATAATCAGCGATAGGAAACGTTGCCAACAACCACCGCTGAAAAGGCGGTGGTTTTTTTATGCTTTGCAGCATCTTCCCTATTTACTTTGCCACATGGAACAGAAACTCCACATTTACAACAGTATCAATCGTCAGAAGGAACTTTTTACACCGATTACACCCGGCCACGTAGGTCTTTATGTGTGCGGGCCCACCGTGTATAGCGACGTTCATCTTGGCAATGTTCGAACGTTCATGACCTTCGACGTCGTCTATCGCTACCTGTCTTTTCTCGGATACAAAGTGCGTTATGTGCGCAACATCACGGATGTAGGCCATCTCACCGGTGACTCCGATGATGGCGAGGACAAGATTGCGAAAAAAGCCAAGCTCGAAAATCTCGAGCCCATGGAGGTGGTGCAGAAGTACACCAACGGCTTTCATGATGTGATGCGCATCTTCAACATTCTCAATCCGTCGATAGAGCCTACCGCCACTGCGCACATCATTGAGCAGATTGAAATGATTCAGGAAATCATCAACAATGGATTCGCCTACGAGAGCAATGGCTCTGTCTATTTCGATGTCCGAAAATTCAGCGAAAAATATCCATACGGAAAACTGTCAGGCCGTATCATTGATGAGCTCTATACCAATACCCGTGAGCTCGATGGTCAGGACGAAAAACGCGATTCACTCGACTTCGCGCTTTGGAAAAAAGCGGATGACAGCCACCTGATGAAATGGAATTCTCCATGGGGAGTTGGATTTCCGGGCTGGCACATTGAGTGTTCAGTAATGAGTACGAAGTATCTGGGAAAATCGTTCGATATCCACGGTGGTGGCATGGATTTGAAATTCCCGCATCACGAATGTGAGATTGCTCAAAATGTAGGCGCTACGGGCCATGAACCTGTGCGCTACTGGATGCACGGCAACATGCTTACCGTGAATGGCCGCAAGATGGCAAAGAGCGAAGGCAATGGCTTCACACCGGAGGAGTTGATTACCGGCAATCACAAGTTGCTCGATAAGGGCTACAGTCCGATGACCGTGCGTTTCTTCTTCCTGATGGGCCATTATGCCAGCACGCTTGATTTCAGTAATGAAGCTCTGCAGGCAGCTGAGAAAGGATACAAGCGCATGTGCGCTGCCATGAAGCTTATTCCAAGCATTCCTGCAACGGCAGCAAGTTCATTCGATGTATCGCAATGGAGAAATTCGTGCGTGGATGCGATGAATGATGACTTCAACACACCGATTGTCATTTCACAACTCTTTGAAGGCGTGCGCGTGATCAATTCAGTCAAAGAAGGATCAATCACCCTTACTCAAGAAGACATTGCATTGCTCAAATCAACTTTTGAAGATTTCTTTTACAGTGTGATGGGTTTGCAAGATGAAGAAGGCAAAGAGAACTCGCAATTGACCGATTCACTCATGCAGATGATTTTGAGGATGCGTGCCGATGCCAAGGCCAATAAAGACTGGGCAACATCAGACAAACTGCGTGATGCATTGGCCGGTTTGAATGTTCAAATCAAAGACTCAAAAGAAGGAACAACCTGGACCTACGAAGGATAGGCTTAACAACCCGCTATGAAAGGAAAACAGATTATTGCGATAGTACTCATTGTTTTGTTTGCGGCGTCATCCGTTTACATCGGCTGCAAAGACGAACCTAAACCCAAACAGAAGGAGCGCTCACAACAACCGCAAGAGCCTAAGCAAGAAATCACAGCTCCTGCTTTTAACGCCGATACCGCATTTGCTTTCGTAAAACAGCAGGTGGGTTTCGGTCCGCGTGTGCCCGGCACGTCTGCCCATAAGGCTTGCGGCGACTTCATTGTCTCACGCATGAAGTCGTATGGTGCAACGGTAACCGAGCAACAAACTACGCTCAAAACGTTTGAAGGAAAGAGTATTCCGGTTCGCAACATTATCGCAGCGTTTGCTCCGGAAAAGAAGACGCGTGTGTTACTCTGTGCGCATTGGGACAGCCGTCCTTTTGGCGACAAGGACAAAAATCAAAGTCTGTGGCAAAAACCCATTGATGGCGCCAACGATGGTGGTAGCGGCGTAGGTGTGCTGATGGAAATTGGCAGACAGCTCTCGCTAACTCCTTCTTCTATCGGCATTGATTTAATCTTCTTTGATGCGGAAGATTTGGGAACTGCGGAATTTGCACGTGAAGGCAAACAAGAAATATTGAATGATGGCTACACAACCTCATGGTGCTTGGGCTCACAGTATTGGGGGAAAAACAAACATGTTCCAAACTACAACGCGCGTTTCGGTATTCTCTTAGATATGGTAGGTGCTGCTGATGCTTCCTTCAACAAGGAAATGTATTCCATGGAATTCGCGCCTGATGTGGTGAACCTGATTTGGAACACTGCGTCTAAAATGGGCAATGGCAACCTGTTTACAGCGGATGAAGTCGATGGCGTTGTGGATGATCACTTCTTCGTAACCCGCGGTGGTATTCGCTGTGTTGATATCATCGACACACGCAAACAAGTCGTAGCTATGGGTCTTGGTAGTTACACGTTTGCCAACTATCACCACACGCACAACGACAACATCGACATTATCAGTAAGGAAACGTTAAAAGCTACAGGACAGACCGTAATGCAGGTTATCTATAACCAATAACTTCTTAGAAGTCCATGTTCAACGACAAGTAAAACACGCGGTCGAGCACACGGCCATCATCTACTCCCCACGCCCAGTCAGCGCGCACGAAATAGCCCAGCAAGCGTGAATGAAGACCGAAACCGTAGCCGTAAACAACAGGCTCGCGGTTATTTGAAATCGTAACGGTTACGGGATTTTGAATGACGTCCGTCCTATTGAACAAGTTATCATCGGCATAGGGATTCCAGCCTGTCCAGGCGCTTCCTGCATCAAAGAATGTTACTACCTGGAAGTTCTCTATGAAGTCGCTCTTGATGGGATTTTTTGCAAAATACTTAAACACCGGTAAGCGCAATTCTGCATTCGCTACGACGGCAGAATTTCCATTACGTGCATTGACATAAAAACCACGAACCGGACCGACAAACGACTGGAAACGATAAGGTTCATCGGGGTTGATTGGAGTGGCGTTGTCGACCTGCTGAAATAACCAGTTATCGACTCCACCAAAGTAATTAATGACCTTTTGTGCACCAAAAGACGACGTACCTGCCATACGGAAAGCTGCAATGAAATTGCGGTGTATCCGCTGATAATGACGTGCATCAAAACCGATGATATTGATCTCCGTCCTGCGTTCGAGATTCGGCTGTTGATAGCGTTCCACCCATGACTTGAAACGCGTTCCATTGTAGAGATTCAATCCCCTCGATATGGTGTTGTCGAAAACATACTCCAATTTCAACGCAACATTCATCTCGAAAATATTCTCCGCTTCCAGGCTTACAAGATCATTCGACTGTCTGACTGCTTTATCCAGGCGGTAATCTGCGCGAATGCGCACAGAACTCACTTCGCTGAACGGAAACTTAACACTGTACGCAACGTCATTACTCTGCAACTTGAAGAAGTCGATTCCACGCTGAATGCGCTGTGACTGGCGCGAGAAAATAATCTTACGGTCCCAGCGATCTTTGAGATTCTCGAAACTAATTCCGTATTCGGCATTATCAAGGCCCCAATTGGCACGAAAACCACCGACAACTTTATAATCTTCGAACAAATCAGACACGCCAAACTGGGTGAAACCGGACAATCCGGGAGAAATGCTATTGGGAGATCCGCCGGTATAATTTTGATAAATCGGATTAAAGAAATTATTGCTCATTTGAGCAATGGCTTTATCAGCAGCAAAATTGAGGCGATAATTTCGCGAGCGCGGAATCACGAATTCTGTCAGCGTGTCACTCTCCAACTGTTTTCTGCGAGGGGAAACTTCTTCCACACGGGCTGTTTCCTTCTCCAGTGTATAATCCAAACGATCTTCATCAAACACATAATTGTCGATGTCGATATCACCCTTCGTTAACGTGTCCGCCGAGATTTTCAACTTATCCGTAAGGCTCAATTGAGGCTCATCACCTGGTGGGCCTTGCTGTTGCGACAAGCCATTGAAGACATCGGCACTGCGGTTACCCAACGAAATCCATGGCTTACCATTCTTACGAAAACCAACGAGATACGCGCCATCTGTTCCATGAAAATCGTGTTCGTGAATATCCCGGGTATAACCGGATACAGGTTTGGTTGTCGTGAAATAGCGGTAGTGAATTGCAGTATCTATAGCGCTAATTACACTGTCAATGTTCGCGATATAGCGATTGCGATAGCCGTTGTCATCGCCCAGAAACGTGAAGTGTTTATGACTGTATTCGTAAGGACGAGTTTCATTCACCTTATCGGTTTTTGTGACACGTTCAAGCACACGACCGCGGTTTTCCAAGTCATAAATAAACACATCACTCATAAGGCTCATACGAACATTTCCTTCGGTGAGCGTGCGCAGCGTATCATCGTTTCTGTTGGACGTAAAAATGACGCGCTTGCCTTGATCAATGAAGGCCGGGTCCAGATCGTCGTAAATGTCCTTCGTAAGTTGTTCGAAGTTGTTACCGATAACCTGATAGAGATACAAATCGGTTTGCCCGCGATTGACCGCACTCAGAATCATGCGCTTTCCATCCGGGCTGTAATGCATCGAATTGATTTTTTCAATAAGGTACAACTCCTTCTGCGCGTGCTTGTCAGTTTCAACCGTGTAATTACCAATCCATGCGTTAGCGCGCTTTTCAAAAATATAGGTCAATACTTCACCTGAAGGATGCCAAGCCAGAACAGGAAAAGTTTCGTCAGCAATTCGTTCCATCTTGTGCTCTCGCTTTAGAATACACTTCCGCTTGCCTGTTTCCACATCATACAGCCAAATGCGATACTGTCCAAGTTCGTGCGTAACGAAAGCTACTTTTTGTTGATCCGGTGAAAGGGTAAATCTCGAATAGTGATAGTTCTTCTTGTATTTGACATGGACATCACCCAGCAGTTTCTTGCTTCGCTTGAACGCCTTGATTTCCTCTTTGGATGCATTATCCGAAAGACGCAGTTCGGAGGGCAAGAGATCGTTTCTCATCCCCGCAGCTTTCTCTTTGTAAAAGTTGATATACTCGGTTGAAAGTTGATCCAGCGTTAGGCCAAGCACATACAAAAATCCACTTTCGATGTTACGGCCGGCTTGCGCCATATAAAGGATATTGGGAATCACATTTTGGCCATACACCTCAGCAATGAAGTTCCAGAACGTTTGTCCGGCAAGGCGTGCGTCATCACCTTCGAACTGATTGAAGCTTTTGAACTTTCCGCTTCGCGCCAAATCCTTGATGAACGTTGTGCTTTCCGGAGAAACGCCATTGGCCGCATACGCTATGATTCCTTCCTCAAACCACTTCGGCACAGAAAGCAGCGTAGAATTCTTCAGCACATCCTTCCAATTGCCTCCGTAGATTAACTGAGCAAACAAGACACGTGCGATGTTTTCGCGAATTTGCTTCTCCAACAAATCATGACTCCCTTCATAGTACGTGAACATTTTGCTGCCCACGATTTTTGCAGAACCCCCGATATTAAACTGATCGTCACCGGTCAATCCGAGATTGCTTTGGCGAAACTCACTTTGATTGAGGTACGATAGCACTTCAATTTTTTCATCCACCGTGTAATCAAAAAATTGCTGCAGTTCCTTGAGGTTTTTCTCGCAAGAAACTATAGTGTACTGCGCCAGATTTTCACCTCCGATATAATAGTACACTTCAAAATTTTCGGATGGATAATAAAACCAGGTGAACTCGCGGTACTGAATTCGATTCTTTCCGAATTCCATGTTGGTTCCTTGATAAAACTGCGCACGTATTGCTACTCCCGATAAGAGCAGCAACGAACAAAACAGCGCTTGCAGCAGAATCTTCATGTGCGGTTGACAGTAGGCTAAAATAACGTTTTGGCGCTTATAAAAACGAACGACCTTTGTCATGAAAATCTCAGACCTCCAAAACAAATCAAGTATACAGGACCATGCGCATTGCACAATTCACCTTTAACGCATTTTCGGAAAACACGTATGTGCTTGCCGACAACGCCGGCGAAGCCATCATCATTGACCCTGGAATGACTGACGCTCAGGAGGACGCTATACTGTTTGAATACATTCATGATGAAAAGCTCACTCCGCGGCTCATTCTCAATACGCATTGTCATTTGGATCATATTCTAGGCAATTCTTCGACCTCCGAGCGCTATGGCATTCCCATGTGGTGTCATGCCAACGAAATTGCCGTGATTGAGCGGGCAGCAGCCACATCGTTGATGTTTGGCATTCCCTATCGTCCATCGGTGCTGCCTTCCAAAACTCTTGCGGAAGGTGATGAGATCACGATTGGAGCAATTACGCTCAAAACCTTATTTGTACCCGGTCACGCCCCCGGGCATTTGGCTTTTGTGTGTTGGGAAGAAAGCGTAATTTTTTCCGGGGATGTGCTTTTTCAAGGCAGTGTCGGTCGCGTCGATCTTCCCGGATGCAACGCTCAAGATCTCGTGGCATCCATTCAGCAAAAGATGTATCAATTACCGGATGATTTCGGTGTCTATTCGGGCCATGGGCCATCAACGACCATCGGAGCCGAGAAGCAACATAATTTCTTTGTTCGCCCCGATTGGTCCGGTCTCTAGGCCTTCTTCAACGTAAATGCGAACGTACTGCCCACGCCTTCGGTGCTGCGCACGGAGATACTTTGATTGTGGCTATCGATGATGTGTTTGCAAATAGCCAATCCCAATCCGGAACCTCCTTCATTGCGTGAACGGCTTTTATCGACGCGGTAGAACCGCTCGAAGAGTCGCGGCAAATGCTCCATGGCTATACCCATTCCGTCGTCCGCAATTTCGATAAGCACATTATCGTCCATGTCGTAAAAACGAATCCGCGTCTCACCTTGTTCCTTACCGTAGGAAATACTATTCATGAGCAAATTCACAAACACTTGCTGAATTCGTTTCACATCGGCCTCAACAAAGATGGGTTTTTCGTTGGTGTTGCGCAGCTTAAGTGAGACCTGCCGATCAACAGCTTGAGGCTCCAGCATTTCAACAGTATCCTTCGCCAATTGAACGACATCGAAGCGGGATAATTCCAGAGGCATATTACCACTTTCAATGGAAGCAATCTGATCAAGATCTTTGAGCAAATCAATCAAGCGATCACACGCTGAATTTGCGCGATCCAAAAACTTTCGGTTTAATTCCGCATCCGCGAGATCCGTATCGAGCAAGGTCTCAATATATCCCTGAACATTGAACACCGGTGTTTTCAATTCGTGAGCGAGGTTTCCAATGAACTCACGGCGGTAATTTTCTGCCTTACGCAAATCCTTTACCTCCCGAATTTTTTCATCGGCCCAACCTGCCACTTCTTTATTAATCTCAGTAAGCAAATCACTGCTCATCTGAATTTTTGGACGGGCGTCGCCCTGGCTCTTCAGCGAGTGAATGGTTTTATAAATAATCTTCACCTTGTGGTAAAGAAAGCGTTCGATGAAGTAATAAACGATGCCGTAAGAAATTGAAAAGCCCAGAGAAAGCAGAATCAGCAGCGGTATCAGCGCGAACTCACGCTCCAGCAGATAGATAACCAGAAAATAGGTAAGCGCCAGCAGACCGGTTATCAAACCGGCTGAGGCCAGGGAAACCTGTCGGGGTGTTCGAACAGTGAAGAGCTTCACGGTTCAAATTTATACCCTACACCTTTGATTGTTTTAAAAAAATCGTCGCCTAGCTTTTCGCGCAGCTTGCGTATGTGGACGTCAATGGTGCGGTCACCTACGATAACGTCGTTACCCCAAACATTGGAAAGAATGCTCTCCCGCGTAAAAACGCGACCGGGTTGAGAAGCTAATAAGGCAAGCAGTTCAAATTCTTTTTTGGGAAGCGACAATTCCACACCGTCTTTGAAGACTACGTAACGCTCTTTGTCGATGACAATTCCGGCGAGGTTTGGCTTGGCCGCAGGCGCTTCTGATGCGATCTGCCTGCGCAGTAATGCCTTCACGCGTGATACAAGCACGCGCGGTTTGATGGGCTTTGAAATATAGTCATCTGCTCCTGCATCAAAACCGGCTATCTGGCTGTAATCCTCATTGCGAGCAGTCAAAAATGCGATAAGCGTGTCCTTCAGATTCGGGTCTTCGCGCAGTTCTCTGCACGTATCCATTCCGTCCATTTCCGGCATCATCACATCGAGCAACACTAAATCCGGCTTTTGCTTTCGTGCTATTTCCAGCGCCTTCCTACCGTTGGCTGCAGTAAAAACCTCGTATCCCTCACGTTCAAGATTGAAACCGATGATTTCCAGAATATCGGGCTCATCATCGACCAATAAAATCTTTTGCTTACTCATGATTGAATGTTTTACAAGGCTTTCTAAAGCGCAACAAAGCAAGGATAATCAAGTTACGTCAAGGTTAATGGATTATTAACGACGGCTAAAACATGATGCAGAAAACCGAGGGATTTTTCGCACCTTTCGGGTCTAAAATTAAGCCATTGAATCGATACTTTGAAGGCAAAACGATTTGGATCACCGGCGCCAGTTCGGGGATTGGAGAGGCGCTCGTATATGCGCTGGATGCTTGCGGTGCGAAACTCATTATTTCGGCTCGTCGCTTAGATGATCTTGAGCGTGTGCGCCAAAAGACGAAGAATCCCGCTAGCGTTGACATACTTCCTTTCGACTTATCGTCACAGGCCTCCGTTGAAGAGGCCATTCACACTTGCTTCGGAAGGCATTCGCGCATCGATATGCTGTTCAACAATGGCGGAATATCGCAGCGTGCCGAAGCGCTCGACACACCCACCGATGTGGAGCGACGATTAATGGAAGTCAATTTCTTCAGCAACATTCTGCTCTCCAAGGCCATTGCGAAACATATGAAAAGTCAGGGCGGCGGACACTTGGTGATTACCTCAAGCCTGATGGGCAAATGGGGATTCTTTCTACGATCGGGTTATGCTGCCGGGAAACACGCGCTGCATGGCTACTACGACAGTATGCGCATGGAAGTGGAGCCACACAACATTCGCATTACGCTATTGACGCCGGGATTTATCGCCAGTGATATCTCCAAGCATGCGCTCGATGCTGACGGAAAAGCTACAGGTGAAATGGATCAAAATCAAGCGGGAGGAATGTCGACAACCGACTGCGCGCGACACATCCTTGCAGGCGTAGCCGCCGGAAAAACAGAATTCGGGATTGGTGGAAAAGAACTGTTGGGGTTAAAACTGCGACGTTTTTTTCCTTCACTCTTCGAGCGCATTTTACGAAAACGTTCCGCGCGATAGTCCTAGTCTTTAATGCGTGAAAAGCGCAGTGCCTTAAGCATAAAATCCGGGAGAGGCTTTAAAGGATCTCGCTTTTCCACATTGAGAAACACTCCCCACTTCTCGATGATGGGCACCTTGTACACCTCAATCATTTCAATCAAGGTTCGGTCATCATCGTGGATGTAAGTACAATGCACCTTGGTATTTCCCATGCTAAGCGCGTTGTTGCTGTCGCAGGTGAATGGATAGCCCTTGGCAGCCAAATCGCTGCCAATAGCGGCCATTCCTTTCACATCAAAACCGATGTGCGCATAACCGGTGTCGCCCAAATACGATCTTCAAAAATGAAATTAGGCTTACGGTCAAGCGCTTGAACCAACTCAATGAACGTCTTGCCGGTCACCTTCGCGAATCCGCCACCGGGCTGGTTTTTCTGGGTCAACAACACCCGACGATATCTCTCCTTCCCTGAGGGTAATGACTGCCAATCGGCGAAGGAATCTGTTTTGTCATATACCACTTCATCAAACCCAAGCAGGTTCGCGTACAACCCGAGCGCACGATTCATATCGCTCACTCCGGTTGAACAACCCAGCACCCCACCACTGTGATGACCGCTATTGGTGTACCAGCCGGTGCCTTGCAAAAACTGCCACACATTGCCATCAGGGTCTTGAATATAAAATGTGTCACGGCCCATTGGATCCTTGGCAATGGCCGTCAGACCGGGAGCTGCATGCTCTTCACAAAAACGATGACTCGCGTGAATATCCTTACACTTGATCTGCGTGATGAAGATCCCCAGATCTCCCATTTGTACAGCATGCTTAGCCTTAACGGGCTCAAATGACGTTGGTCGAATGACTTCAATCGCACAACCGCCTTGAAGATTCATCACCATGCTCGCGCGCTTGGTGATCGTCGAATTGCGGGTATACACATCCATAAGCGGCGCCGGCTGAACGCTATCGAAAAATGGAATATCCAATCCAAAAAAGCGGCGGTAAAATTTCAACGATGCATCCATGTTCGACACGGCAACACCGATATGCTGTAACCCATTGATTCGTTTGTACATGTTACTGCTGATAAGGTAAAGTTTGAATCCACTGTTTGATTTGCGTTCGCATAGCGCTCCAGCGAACGAATGTCTCCGAATTACGCATTCGATGCAATCGAATGAATTGAGCAATGCGCTTGGTGTTGCGCCACCAAGGAAGCGTGATTAAACCCGCCAGCGGAGCCGCGACAGGGATCAATTGCACTAGGTTGGAAGCTCCGGCCCACTTCAACACCAACCACACAAGTATGAGATAGATGGGGGTCAGAAATGTCCAGAACGAAATGCGAATGGAATTTCTAAAAAGAGTATCCTTGATTACCGTATGGACAAATCGCTCAACGAAAAGCTGCATGGGCCAGAGTACAGTTGCTGCCAGCAAAGCAAACGGAAGACCCGCTATTAAACCAATCCACCTTCCTGCTGAAATCCGTGTGGTGTAGCGATGCTCTTCAATATGAAGCTGGTGTCCGAGCGTTCGAAAATCATTGACCTCATGATTGAGAAAATGATGATGCTCTTCATGCGCATCGAGGTATTTCGCCAATGCATGAAAACGATCAAATTTAGAGGCAAGATCATCGCTAGGGTGCAACTCATCCAGGAGTGGTTTGAGCGATAGAATTTCACTGTAAACATCCTCGCTATCCACGTGTATCATGACACCCGTGAGAGCTGCATGCACTAATCGCGTGATCTCCGAATGCAGCTTTGCATGGTTGTTCAGTTCGGCCTGGACAAGTGATTCCACTTCTATAACATCACCGAAGGTGACCATCAAATCTTGCTGCGGCTCGTAGAAGCTTTCATAATCAAGCCCCACAGGTAGAATACACAAGTTACGTACGCCTGATTCATAAGCGCCAATGACCAATCTCGCCAACCCCTTTTTCAGCGGAACCAATTGCTTTTTACCGCGGTGCGTGCCCTCCGGAAAAATTCCTATGATGGCATTTTGTTGCATCCTGCGATAACATTCATTGAAGATGGCGTTATTGCGATCATGCAGGTCAGCCACGCGATCGCGCTCGCGATAAACAGGCATCATATTGATGCGATGCAAGAATGCGCTCACGCGTTTATTCTTGAAGACGTCGGCCCGTGTGAGCCAATGTAATTGTCGGCGAGAAGACACACACAACACCACGGGATCAAGCAATGCATTCTGGTGATTGGCTACGATTATAACCGGGCGATCTACCGGTATTTTATGCTTGTTGCGAATAACAACCTTGCGAAAAAACACATTGATTCCGGACCATACGGCGGGCCGCAGCACTTCATAAAAAGTTGAGCGCTCCTGATTCAATGAATTACAGGTTAAGGTTTGGCGAATGGGGTAAATCTTACTCGTTATAGTTGAGCACCTTGTGGCCGCCCTCCATCAAATAACGATCACGCTTGAACAGCTCGACATCTGATTTCACCATGTCCGTAACGAGTTGCTCAAGGGTGTGTTTATGCATCCATCCGAGTTTTTCGCGGGCTTTCGCGGGATTACCAATAAGCAAGTCAACTTCAGTTGGACGGAAATACTTCGGATCGATTTCAATCAGCACTTTACCGGTTTTTGCGTCGTAAGCCTTTTCATCCACTCCGGTTCCTTTCCATTCCAGCGTTATTCCGACATGGCCAAAGGCCAAGTTGCAGAAATGTCTCACGCTGTAGGTTTCTCCCGTAGCTAGCACGTAGTCGTCAGACTCCTCTTGCTGCATCATCATCCACATACCTTCAACATAATCTTTGGCATGACCCCAATCGCGCTGCGCATCCACATTTCCCAGGAATAGTTTTTCCTGCAATCCGAGGCTGATTTTAGCAGCAGCGCGAGTGATTTTACGCGTAACGAATGTCTCACCACGAAGCGGTGATTCGTGATTGAATAAGATTCCGTTACAAGCGTAAATTCCATAGGCCTCGCGGTAGTTTCTGACAATCCAGTAGGCGTATAGTTTGGCCACTGCATAAGGGCTGCGGGGATAGAATGGTGTTTCTTCCGATTGAGGAACCTCCATCACTTTTCCGTACAACTCGCTGGTAGAGGCTTGGTAAAACTTGGTCTTTTTTTCTAAACCGAGAATACGAATGGCTTCTAACAAACGCAGGGTACCTGTGGCATCCGCATTAGCTGTGTATTCCGGTGTTTCAAACGACACATGCACGTGACTTTGTGCGGCGAGGTTATAGATTTCATCCGGCATGGTTTCCTGAACCAAGCGAATGAGGTTGGTGCTATCGGTCAAATCGCCATAATGCAAGAACATGCTGACGTTCTTCTCATGACGGTCGTGATATAAGTGATCGATACGATCGGTATTGAACAGGGAACTTCTACGTTTCACTCCGTGCACCTCATAGCCTTTGCTGAGTAGTAATTCAGCGAGGTAGGCTCCGTCCTGTCCTGTAATTCCCGTAATAAGTGCTCTTTTCTTCATAGCCTAAAAATTAATCCCCAAATCTAAGGTTTAAAGCGATACACAGCGATAAAAGACACCGATTGCGCTACGGGTTATTCCTGATCAAACTGCAACTCGCATAGGCGCTTATATAGCCCACCAGTTTGCATAAGTTGCTCGTGCGTGCCTTGTTCGCGCACGACACCCTGATCCAGCACAATGATAGAATCTGCTTTACGCACGGTTGACAGGCGATGAGCAATTACGATGGAAGTCCTTCCTACCATCAGTTTTTCCAATGCATCCTGCACCAACCGCTCGCTCTCACTATCCAAAGAGCTGGTCGCTTCATCGAGAATGAGAATCGTAGGATTCCGCAATACAGCGCGCGCGATGGCAATGCGCTGACGCTGCCCACCCGACAATTGAATGCCGCGTTCCCCAACGATGGTTTGGAATTTATCCGGAAACGCTTCGATAAAATCGAGAGCGTTGGCCTTGGCTGCAGCTGCGCGTATTTCACTTTCCGAAGCTCCGGGCGAGCCGTAGGCGATGTTTTCGTAGATCGTTCCACCAAACAAAATCACTTCCTGTGGCACGAAGGCCATGTGTTTACGCAGATCAGTCAAGGCAAAAGTTGAAGCATCCTTATCATCAAAAAGAATGGCGCCGGCAGTCGGATTATAAAATCGCTGTACCAATGCCGCAATGGTTGATTTGCCGGAACCTGAAGAGCCTACCAATGCCACCTGTTGACCCGGCTTTACTTCAAAACTAACACCCTTCAATACAGCGATATCAGCGCGTGAGGCGTAATTAAAGTGTACGTTATTGAACGTGATAGATCCTGCCAAAGGGATGCGGTCGGGCGTTTCTTCAAGGGCCACATCTTCCGTATCAAAGCTCAGGATTTCCATGACGCTCTCAATGACACCAATGCTGCGTTGAAGCGTACCCATTTGTGCTGCTAATCCGCCAATTGATCCCGCCACCAGTCCCGTAATAAAAACAAACTTCCCCAGGACATCCTTCCCAATTTCACCGGTGTCTTGCAAATGCGCACCTACTCCCATGACTAAGCCCAAAGCGCCGAACAAAAAGATGATGATGAACGTGCCAAACATGCCACGCCAGACAGCGCTGCGCATCGCGATTTCTTTAATACTTGAAATGCTTTTACCGAAACGCAGCGTCTCGAACGCTTCATTGGCGAAGCTCTTCACATTGACAATTCCGGTGAGCGATTCATTGACGATTACGCTGCTCTCCGCTACCTTATCCTGCGTTGATTTACCGATTTTACGGATGTATCGGCCAAAGAAAACCATCACAATGATGATGACCGGCAAGGTGCACAGCATGACCAGGGTGAGCTTGTAGGAATAAGAAACAAGCCAGCCAATTCCAACTACGATAATAACGGTTTGCCGAATAAACTCTGCAAGCGTAATCGTTAGAGTTTCCTGAATGGTGGTGATGTCGCTGGATAATCGGCTCGACAAATCCCCCACGCGGCGTTCATTGAAAAACTGCATGGGCATGCGGATGATGGTCGAAAATGCATCACGGCGAAGCGCCAACATGGCGTTCTCAGTGACATACGAGAAGATGTATACGCGAAAAAAGGAAAACACACCCTGGATGATGAGCAGTAAAACCAATGCGGTGAGCACCATGCCGGTGGTTCCCCATTCGGGATTGATACCCACCTGATCGACAAGTTTGGTGAGCATCGCTCCACCCGATAGCTCTGCGGTTCCATCAGGACTCACAAGTTGACCGAGCAGAGCAGTAATGACAATTACCAAAAGCCCTGAAACAACGAGGAGTAAGAGTCCGACAGAAAATAAAAGCCAATATGGCTTGATATAGCTGAACACCTTGAGGGCGTTCAAAAAAGACTGTTTGGAAATTTTCTTCTTCTCGGTTGATGATTCGTTAGCCACTATCCTTCAGGTGTTACGTTGACCGCGAAGTTACGGTAAGTCAACCCTTGGCTGATTTAAGGACCTTGCGCGCTTTTTTCAGGGCCTTCTCGAGTTCAGCTTTGCGCTTGGCGGTATAGGCTTCATCCGGACGAATGAGATCGGCTTCGGGATCATAAACAATATTGACGAATGGCTGCTCCAGAACCGAGAAATCTGCGCCATCCACATGATAAAACAAACTTAGATCGAGCAATACCTCTCTGGGCTTTCGCTCTTCCGGGAACTGTGTGGCGTCGACATGCACTTTCTTGTTGACAAAGGCTGATCCTCCAAACGAGACATCATAGTCAAACCCGACCGGTAAGTAGAAGGAATAAGCTCCATCTGCTCCACCAAAGAAAGCGACATACAATTCTTTATTCTGGTAGATGACAATCTGAACATTAGCCGCAGGGGTTTCCTTGCTTGAGGCAATATCATAATTGTATAAAACTCCACTGATGAGGAAGTGATTTTCTAATGAGGTAGTCTTGTTGATCTTTCGGAATTGCCCGAAAGACGACGTACTCACAGCGAAAAATGTACATAGTATTAGCAGCAGTCTCATGTATGCAAGAAACAAAAAAGCGCCTCCGTCCGGAAGGCGCTTGATATTCGTTTTCAACAGATGAGCGTTACTTTCCATTGGCTGTAAGCACGCCTGTTAGGCGATCGTTTACATCCTTGGCGTAGTCCATGTTCCATTCGAGTTTGCCGCTGCGCTTATTGAATTTCGCCATAGCTACTGGAGTGTAGTTCATGAAGTTCATTCCCAAATAGCCCCGGTCTTTGAACAGACTAATGTCCAATTCAAGATTCACAATGGCCAAATCAGCCGCACGCTCAAAGCCTTTGGTATCAATTTCAACCACTTTAGTAACGTACGGGGCTTTGCCAAACTTGAGTGTAAAGGTGGAATAGCGAGGGAGATTGATGCTGTACTTTCCTTTAGGACCGGACATTTCGGTGGCTACCAATTCTTCGCCCGACCATATTTCAATGGGAATACCCATGACACCTTTCTCGGTGGAATCCATGAGGTTCAGCTCAAGTACATTGCCCTGAAAAGTGAACGTCTTCACCTTCGATTGCGCTGAAGTGATGTTGACGAGCAGCACGGCGGCTAGTGTTACAATAATCTTGTTCATTGTTTAAGTTAGATTTCGCTCCATTATACCCCGGCAATACAGAAAAGGTTACATCGAGCCAAAGGACTCAATCCTTCTTTGCCTTGCGCTGCGGCTTCTCATGGAAGAAATAGCGGAAGTCTGCTGTGAGATAATTTCCACCTAACTCAATGTCATCGCGAAATGGCACCGTGTTAAATTCGAAGGTCAGGCGAGTTACACCAATGGCGTTGAAGGGCCGATGATAGGATGCCCCCAGATAAAAATAGCCCTTATCAGGCGTGCGCCATTCAAAGCCATAATTGGCTAAAAGCGCCGCCTGTATCCAGCGCATCTTATAGGTTTTCTGATAAAAGTCAAAACGGAGTGTGTCCTGATAAGCATAGGTAGATGACTCGACATTGCTCGGATATAAATCAAGCGACACACCGGCGCTGGCATTCATAAAAATCTCATCGGTGAGCTTCACGAACACCATTGCCTGAACGGGCACCTCATAGCAGATATACCGAAAACGCATCGATTCATCCTTGAGCAAATTCGGATGATCAAACCGCATGGTGTAGTTGCGCTGCACCATACAAATACCGGATTCTAAGCTCCAGTTGCGCGTGAGACCCCGTCGGACAACCATTCCGAAATTCAATCCGAAATTGGGTTCAAAATCAATATTCAATTGCTCCATTTCAAAGGCACCTGAACCCGTTCCGAAATACTTACTCGGTATCATCGGCTTGAACTGAATTCCCAGAGTCGTTACGTTTTCCTGCGCGCAAAGCACCGCGGGTAAGCTGCACCCACTTAACAAGACAATAAGGACGATGGAAAACAGGCGCATCATGAGGCCGTGCTAATCCATTCGGTTACATACTCCAGCGGTTTACGATGACTCGCAGGCCATTCTCCGGCGGGATAACCGATGTAAAAAAGACCCAGACACTTGTCGGCTTCACCCAGATTCAAAAACGCGTGCATATCAGGATGTGATAGAAACTTCGGTGTTGACCAAAATGCACCTAAACCATAAGCGGTGCAAGTGAGCATCATATTTTGAGCAGCACAAGCTACTGCTTCGATTTCCTCGATCTCTGCGATTTTACCCGAAGGATCTCGCTCCATGCATAAGGCGATGACTACCGATGTTTTTTCCAAACGCATTTGCATGCGGTCAAACTTTGCTTGGTTGAATTTCTCCAACGGCGTTGTCTTCCGATAGAGCCCGGGAATAAATTCTTGCAATCGCTCAAGCCCTTGTTCAGTAAACACTTTAAAGCGCCAAGGCTGGGTCATGCCATGACTGGGTGCCCAAAGCGCATTGTTGAGGATGATTTCCAACTGTTCGCGATGCACTTTTCTGGGCGCAAATTGTTCAGGAGTAATACTGCGCCTTTGGCGAATGATTTCGGTTATTTCACTCAAGTTATATTTCATAATCGGAATCTTCTTGCAAAGCTAAGTGAAGCCATAGTTTTCGATAACACCCTTATCGGCATTTACTTCTACCGGCAGAGCGCAGATGCGTTTAAATTCGCTCACTATGTCACGATTAAACACCTACGTCATCACTGGCGCCGGCACAGGAATGGGCCGCGCGACAGCAGAGTTGCTCTCCAAGAATCCGAATATATCCTTATTGCTCATTGGTCGGCGCGAAGCCCTTCTGGAGGAGACGCTTGCAGCCTGCGAGCATCGCAACAACCATCGCATTGCTGCAATCGATATTCGTGACGCTGATGCATGGAAGAACACATTAGCATCAAACTTCACCTCCGACACCAACCTGTGTGGTGTATTCGCTAATGCGGGGGTTGGTGGTGAAAATCATTACGGGCAGGGGGATCGCTGGGAGGATATTATTTCCACCAACCTCACAGGCACCTACGTAACCATCATGGAATTGCTCCCTTGGTTGCGCCAATCGTCCAATGCTTTCAAGCACATCGTGATTACCTCGTCGTGTCTGGCTCGTTTCGGTGTTCCTAACTACACGGCCTATTGCACGGCAAAAACGGGACTGCTCGGACTAACTCGATCCCTCGCCATACAGCTGGCATCGGATCACATATTGGTCAATGCGTTGTGTCCGGGATGGGTAGAAACAGACATGGCGCGCGCCGGAATTCAGAATTTGGCTGATCGCGCCGGTCAGAATTACGACAGTGCCTTCGCCGAGCAGATGGGTTATGTGCCCTTGAATCGCATCTCTCAGCCACTGGAAATCGCCCAAATGGTACGCTTTTTATTTTCGAACGAACAAACCTCGATGACCGGCCAAGGAATAGACATCAACAACGGATCTTACATGCAATGAAGAAAATATTATCTACCCTCGTATTATCAGGCAGCACATGGATTGCGGCAGGTCAGCAACCGGCAGCACTGAGTGATTCAGCCATGATAGCCTCCATTTATAACGAAACCATGACCCATGCTGAGTGCTATGAAAATCTGCGGCATCTGTGTAAAAATATTGGCCACCGACTAGCCGGATCGGAAAGCGCACAACGGGCAATTGATTGGGGCAAAACGGTGTTGGAAAAATCAGTACCGGGACATGTTATGCTTATGCCTGTAGAAGTTCCACATTGGACGCGAGGGGCCTTTGAATTCGGAGGATATGCAACTGACGGAATAGAAAAAGAAGTTGCACTTACAGCACTGGGCGGATCGGTAGGCACAGAAGGAAAAAAAATCACCGCTCAAGTGATTGAAGTCAAGAATTTCGATGAGCTTAAAGCCCTGGGAGAAGATAAGGTTAAAGGGAAGATTGTATTCTTCAACAAGCCGCTCGATGCCACCCTCATCAACACCGGCGCTGCCTATGGCGGTGGCTATCCCATTAGGGGTCAGGGTCCGAGCGAAGCCGCCAAACTCGGTGCGGTGGCTTGCTTGATTCGTTCACTCACACTCGCCGACGACAACTTCCCTCACACGGGAGCTACGAACTATGAGAAAGATGTGACACGCATTCCTGCGGCGGCACTCAGCGCAGTCGCTTCAAGGCAACTCAGTCAGGATTTGAAAAACGATCCGACGCTTCAATTTAGCCTGCAACTTTCCTGCGAAGCATTCGATCGCACGATGCAAGCCAATGTCATCGCCGAAATACCGGGGACTGAATTTCCAGGAGAATACATCACAGTTGGTGGCCATTTAGATTCGTGGGACATTGGAGAGGGTGCGCACGACGATGGAACCGGTATTGTGCAATCCATCGAAATGATTCGCACGCTGCAAGCTATTGGCTACAAACCCAAGCGCACCATTCGTGCAGTGCTGTTCATCAATGAGGAATTTGGAAATGACGGCGGTGAAACCTACGCAAAGCGCTGCAAGGAAAACGGTCTCGTTCATGTGGCAGCCATTGAAAGCGACGGTGGTGGATTCACGCCTGTTGGATTCAACTGTGACCTCAGTGACAAGCAATACGAATTGGCCGCTTCCTGGCTTCCGCTTTTGGAGCCTTACAACCTCTTTCGTTTTCGACGTGGAGGAAGTGGTGTGGATATCCGACCGCTGAAAGATGATCGCATCGCACTTTTCGGTTTGAACGTAGATGGCCAGCGCTACTTTGACTACCATCACACCAACAACGATCGCTTTGAGAATGTCAATAAACGTGAGTTGGAATTGGGAGCTGCGGCCATGACAGCCTTGGTTTATTTACTCGATCAATCCGGAATTCCGGCACAATAAAAAAGGCCGCTCAAATGAGCGGCCTTCTTGTTTTATCTTTTTCGAAGCGATTACTTCACGGTCAGTTTAGAAACTGAAACGTTGTTACCCGCCTTGAAGTTTACCATGTAGATACCGGCTGCGATACCATCCAAAGTGATTTGGCTTTGGTTAGCACCTGCAGACATGTTGCCCAAGTTTTGAACGCTAACTACGTTACCTACCATGTCAACCAATTCGATCACAACCATCTGGCTTGAAGTCAGGGTGTAGTCAAACGTTACGCGGTCAGTAGCAGGGTTAGGATATACACGGAAGTCAGCTGAGCTAGCAACTTCTTCGATACCTACGGCTTGAATTACGTTAGCCTTTGCAGCTGCAGCGTCATAGTTGTAGTTACCATCGTAATTCCATACACTGCTGAAGGTAGAACCGTTCTCAGCGATTGTTGTTACTGTGATACCACCGTCAGCGAAGTTACCGTACTGTGAATCGAAGAAACCATCACCGTATGCATCGTATGCAGTGAAGGTATAGCATCCTGTTGATGGAACCCATACGTTCTCAACCAAGGTTGAATTGTCAGCAGGAAGTGTACCTGAAGAGTAATCAGCACTTGCTACTACGTTACCATTCTCATTGGTGATTTCCCATGAACACTCTTCCGGCCAGCGGTCGAACAGAATGTTGATTCGGAAATGCGTTGAACCGTCATCAGCAAAGCTGATAGCAGCCTCGTATGAGTTGTTGCTGGCATCATCATCCGGAGAAGTGATGGTCACTTGCAAGTTACCTGAAGCTGTCATGTTAGCTGTACCAACGTTTACTACTGCAGTCTCATAGGTATCCAAGTTGCCTGTCCAGTTGTAGGTAATCGGAGAAGTTCCGCCTGTTACCGTGATGGTGCAAGCTGTCAAAGGGGTCAAGCCATTGTTCTGGATAGTTACTGCAACGTTTACATCGCCGCAAGTAACGAAATCACCGCCGTAGCTAAGAATCAAAGGGTCAGTGTTGAATGACGCCGGTGGAGGGCAAACATCCATAGATGCATACAAGTCAGCCGCACCGATTTGACCAACTTCCGATACGATACGGTTTGGACAAATACGGTAAACCGTTGGGAAATACGCTATGGCGTAGTCACCGTTGATTTGGTTGGCCATAGTAGCAGCTGGATTGGTCATCGGGAAAAACACGGTTGTGTCAGAAGAACCCGGACCGTACCAGTTACCTTGGCTACCGGCACCACCCGCCATTTCAGCATCTGTAGTGGCAGCGTCACCATCAACCCAGATTACCATAACCTCATCGGTAGTGGTTTCAGAAACGCCCGGAGCGCCTAGTGGACCATGCTCCAAATAAAGCTCGTCCAATGCACCGCTGGTGTGGTAGCCCCAGCATGGACCGCACCAAGTAGCAGACACATCGAGGAATACAGTATAACCGTCATCGAGGTAGCTGTACAAATTGTGTTCAACACCGAATTGATCTGTTACAGTGAAATCTTCTGCAAAAGATCCATCAGGAAGTTGCGCAAATGACAGGACAGGAGCCATCACCGCAGCAACCAAAGAGAGTAAAAGTTTTTTCATTTGATTTGGTTTTATATAAAATAATGAACTGCAATATTCATCATAATTCAGTGAAATACGAACGATAATGGCGAAAAAAAACGGTTAGCTCTTGGAATCGCGGGGATCAGGTTACTTTCACGCAAAGGAAACGCAAAGGAAGAATTACGCAAAGACTGCCTGCTGTGTAATGCCAGGCTACTGACTTCTCTGCGTGTAATTCCTCCGCGGGCGCTGCGAGAGGAAAATGCTTTCACTCGAAGGAACGCAAAGGGAAAATCACGCAAAGACCGCGATGTGGAAGCCCACCCCTTTTGAAAGCTAAACTAATGTCCTCTCTGCGTGTATTTCCACTGCGGGCTCTGCGAGAGGAAAATGCTTTCACGCAAAGGAACGCAAAGGGAGAATCACGCAAAGACCGCGATGTGGAAGCCCCCCTTTGAAAGCTAAACTAATGTCCTCTCTGCGTGTAATTCCTCCGCGGGCTCTGCGAGAGAAATGCTTTCACGCGAAGTACCGCAAAGGGAGAATCACGCAAAGACCGTGATGGACAGGACTCCCTGTGGCATGCCAAACAAGATACTCTCTGCTGATTCAATAAAAAAAGGCTGCCTTTGCAGACAGCCTCTTTTGTGGAGGTCCCGAGCGGATTCGAACCGCTGTAGCAGGTTTTGCAGACCTGAGCCTAGCCACTCGGCCACAGGACCCTGTATGTTAAAACCACCAAGGTTGCTCTTGAACGGGGCGCAAATATAAATGGTTTCAATCCAAATCGAAAAACGATAAAGAAAGTTTGAAAAGGTTCCACCAGAGACAGGAAAATAAGGGCTCGATCATTTACACGACCGACTTTTGATAAGTCCTAAAATCTGCCCGAAGAACACCTTAAGTTGCTTCTACTTTCGCAAGAAGGAAACCGTAAAATCTATCGAACATGAGCAACAAAGTGTACATCGCCATCATTGCTGTCCTCCTTGGCGCAGTTGGTCTAATGGCGTATAACCTCAACAAGAAGGAAAAAGAAATCGTTTACATCTCGCAAGAATATGCTAACCTCGATACCGAGCGTCAGGACCTGGCGGTAGAATTGGAAAGCATGAAAATGCAGTACGATACACTCACCTTTACCAATACAGAGATGCAGACCAAGATTGACGAGCAGGAAAATGAGCTTGCCGCACTCTTGAAGAAGGTGAAAAACAAAGATTACGATATCAAAAAGTTGAAGGCTGAGGCTGAGACCCTTCGCGGTATCATGAAGAATTACATTCACCAGATTGACTCATTGAATAAAGCCAATGCTCAATTGACAGCAGAACGTGATTCGGAAGCACAACGCGCAAACTCAGCGGAGGCAAAAGGCGCTGAACTTGCCAGTGAATTGAGCACTTCAAAAGAAATGAACGCCAAGGGTTCTATCCTGACCACGGGGGAATTCCAAAACCTGGCTCTTTTCGAGCGCAACAACGGTAAGCAGGTCGATACCGATCGCGCCAACAAAACCGAAATCATCAAGTCTTGCTTCAAGATTCGCAAAAACCCAATTGCCAAGCCGGGTACACGCGTGCTAGACATGGCAGTGATTGGTCCGGATGGCAAGGTGATCACCGGCAAAAAATCAGGTACTACAAAAGCCAATGGCGCAGACGTTCAATATAGCGAGCGTCGTGAAGTTGAATACCAGCAAGCCGATACGGACGTTTGTATCTACTTCAGCGCAAACGAAGGCTATGTGTTCCAAAAAGGAAACTACAAGATCTTCATCTATGAGGGTGGTAACATGATTGGTACTTCAAGTCTAACATTGAAATAATTTCATCCAACGATATAAAAACCTCGCTGCGGCGGGGTTTTTTTATGCCTTGTGTTTACTGCCCATATGCCGCTTTGCATTCCTATTGGGAATAATGGATGATACAATCCCTACAGAGCTTTGGGCAAAAAATGCAACACAAACAACAGAACAAAATCAAGGGCAACTGGGGCGAGGAGCGCGCTGCAGAACTACTCAAGCGAAAAGGTTACCGCATCATTGCTATGCAATGGAAATCGCTGCGTTTTGAAATCGACATCATCGCTGAAAAAGGAAATGAAATCATCTTCGTTGAGGTGAAAACCCGCACAAGCGAAGATTATGGCCAACCCTGGGAAGCAGTGAAGCATGATAAGCGCAGAAAAATCTGCAACAGCGCCGATCAATACATACGCATGAACCAATGCGACAAAGAGCCGCGCTTCGATATAATTTCCATCGTTCGAACAGACGATAAGACCAAAATCACGCACCTGCAATCTGCCTTCCGTCCTACGCTGTGATATCGCTTACCTTCGCGGCATTAATAAAGCAAGGGCTATGGCAATACCAAAGGGAAAAGGAAGAAAGGACGGTGATAATAAAGGGCGCTCGGAAAAAAAGTCAACCGGAAGAACCGGTGCGACCGACAAGAAGGCACCCGCAAGATCAAAGTCATTCAGCGAACCTGAACCAACTTCCAAACGCGGCACCCGTGGCTCAGGGCGCAATGAAAGCCGATTCAAGCCTGCTCCGGATAAAGATAAAAAGCCCGCTCCCAGAAGAAGCCCAAAACCATGGGAAACCGAAGGCGAAGATCGCCCAAAACGCTATGGTCGCCCCGGTGAAAAATTTGGAGCGCGTGGGAAATTTTACCGCAAAACGGAAGATCAAACACCCAAGCACGATGATGGTCTGATTCGCTTGAATCGCTATTTATCGAATGCCGGTATCGCCTCCCGACGGGAAGCCGATAAACTGATTGAACTGGGATTGGTTCAGGTC
>JBKCDO010000252.1:0-12935 GCA_046304755.1 Flavobacteriales bacterium | reverse complement strand
TTCACTATTTACTATTCACTGGTAACTATCTCCCACTCACCACCCACTTCTTATTCTGCATTTCACCATCCGCCTGCCAAGTGATGTAGTATAATCCTGTGGCAAGCGCATTGTCGAACACGAGCTCATAATGAACATCGTCCATTGGGATGACTTGATAGCCCTCAACTTTTCTTCCGAGTTCATCGAAGATCGCCCATTGCGTGATTGGCATTTCGGAAGGCGCCGACACGATAACACGACCACCATCACCGGGGTTAGGATAGAGCTCAATATTCGCAGCGATAGTTTCTGAACGCTCTGCGGCAATAGCCTCTTCAGGCAGCATGGTGCTTGAAGCAGTGTTGTTCACCTGGATGACTTGCGGCGGACCGTAGGCGGTTGCACCATAGCTGAACACCGGCGCAACTTCTACTTTCCAATAACCCAGGTTTGGTAGCGGATAAGTTGAATTCGGGAACGCTGCATACAACGATAAGAAGGCAGAGGCATTCGGTGTTGTCACCACAAATGGCGAACCTGATGTCGTTGTTCCGGTGCAGTCTGTAACGCGTGTAAAGCGATAGTTGTAAGCGATTGCTCCACACGCATTCGTGTTGCCCGCAACCGGCGTTGCTGCCAGGTAGGTCGAACGGAACAAGGTAACAGGACAGCGCTGCGTCGAACGCACTTCCAACAATGGTGCTGATACAATAGTTCTGTTCAAACAGTTTGTTGTCGGACCCAAAATCGTAATGGTAGGATCAGCAACGCCCGCGCCATTGAGCAACGTGTAATTCACGTCAACACGAATGTTGTAGATACCTCCGTTGCGCAGAGCAAGTAACGGATTGCTTAAGGTGATAAGTCCGTTTGCAACCGTTGCGCTCGTAGTAGCAAATGGCGTCGGCGCTGTTCCGCCCGCACCCGTAAAATTGAACGTATAGCTCGTAGCGCCGCGGTAAACTGCTTTGTAAGAGGTACACAATGAATAGCCCCCGGTTGGTTGCGCTGTTCCACAACCGCTTGGCATCAATGGAGACACACAAATGGTGAATGTGCCTCCTGTCGAAGCGTCATAATTGCGCACAGCGATGTAATAGGTCTGTCCAATTGTTAATCCCGAAACGTTCATGATTTCTGTTCCACCAACTGTAGCATTGGCATTTTCAACATCCACCTGACCGGCAGGATGCGCAGCGGTGCGCAACTCAATCACGGCATCAAATCCTGTTGGAACTACCCGGATGCGCGCGGCCGAAGAAGGTGCTACAAAGCGATACCACGAATCGCGGCCGCCACCAACAGCTACATTGGCAGGGTTCCCCTCACTAGATATATCAGCATTGAGAACGCTTCCGTTCACGCTCTGACAGTTAGGATAATAGGCATTTGTTGAGTTCACGTTCATCAACGTTGCGTATGCGAATCCATCATTCACAATACCGCTGCAGCCTTCATCAATAGTTTGATCGCAATCATCATCGATAGCATTGCCACAGAGTTCGGTTGCCCCCGGATATGCCGTTGAGGAAGCATCGTTGCAATCAATGCCGTAAGGCGCGCCGCCGTGAGCACCGGGATAATAGGGAATCGTCGAGGCAAAGCCCGAGCAGCCACTGATACATCCCGTAGCAAAAATGAATCCTCCAACACCATCACCATCAGCATCCGCCCACCACTCACTCATCGGGTTGACGTCCGCATTGCTGTCGCAGCAGTCTGTGTTGTTCGCGGCTTTTCCGCTTACCGGAGTGCACGACGCAACCGGTGAGCTTAGCGGATCGCCAAAGCCGTCGTTATCATCATCATCATAGTAGAGTGTCAGCGCATCAATCTGCAACGTCACATTGTCTGCAATTTCTGCGCAAGGACTATTGCCATAACCCGTTAGGGTGAACGTAACAGTAGTGCCCAGATCACCGGCAGCAGGAGTGTACGTTGGTGTGAGGGTATTCGCTCCCGCCGTGATACTTCCTGCCCCATTCTCTGTCCAGGCAATGCTGGTCGTATTACTGTTAGTAGCGCCATTAGCGAAGGTGAATGCGGTCGTACCACACGTAGTCATGTTTGAACCTGCGTCCACTTGTGGAGGTGTCACTATTGTAAATGTGAGTGTGTTGCTGGTGTCTGCTCCAACGGTAGTACACAAGAAATCAGAGGTGAAAATGCAGCTTACTTGATCTCCATTATTCAGGCTGAACGTGGTGTATGTTGAATCATTATTGCCTGTGGAAACACCATTCACCAACCAATCAAAGGTCGGCAATCCTCCACCAAACAATGGTGTCGAAGTAATGGTTACAAGATCACCACTGCAGATGGTTGTTCCTGCGCTGATGCCGATAGTAATTGAAGGTGTTTCATAAGAAACGACCGTTACTTCAATGCTATTGCTGGTCGCTGTTGAAGGGCTTGGACACTCTTCGCTGCTGGTGAGCACACATGTTACAGCATCTCCATCTGTCAGCGTCGTGCTGGTGAATGTGGCGTTATCCGTGCCTACGTTGCTGCCGTTCACCTTCCACTGATACGATGGCGTCGCACCTCCGAATTGTGGGGTAGCCGTAAACGTCACTGATGTACCGTCGCAGAAGGTAGTTGCACTCGCGCTGATGGCAAGAGTCGGAACAACAACGGTGTTTACATTCACCAACGCGCTATCTGTCATTGCGTTGTTGCATCCACTGGTCGCAAGGCTATTTCCAACCACAGTGTAGACACCTGCGGTCGTTTGATTTCCAAAAGAAAGTGATACGCCTGTTCCCGGCACTGCACTTCCGACATTGACGCCGTTTCTCTTCAATTGATAGCTTACACCAAGTTCTGAGTCAGTGATGCTGACATCCACTCCGCTGCCGCCCGAGCAGTATTCACCACCCCCTGTTACGGAATAGATAGCGGGTGATTTACATTCTGCGATGGCGAAATCACCAAAGGATGAGACCCCGCTAGCTTGAATACTGGTGGCGGTAATTGTTCCAACTGTTGGATACGACCAAGTAGAGTTGTACAAACCAACCAGCAGATCATTCGTTGTAATACCCGCATCACGATCACCGCTAACAAAATTCAATGTTGCGGTGTAGCTTGTAAACGTCGTGGAATTATTGGTGGCTGTGAAGTAACGGTTGACAGACAGCGTGCTGTCGAGACCACTGCTGCCAATTTGTGATTGTTCTGCAGCTGTCGATTTGAGTGTTACGTTTCCTGCTCCGGTAACGTTGTTGAAATCAAGTGTAACGGGTGTATAATTAGATGCGTCTCCAATCGGATAGGCATAACTATTCGTCCCTGTGCCGATACCGCGACGCAGATTTCCGATGACGTGACCGGAGCCCTGGCGATCAAGCGCTGTAGTCGCTGTGCCGCTCACATTCAGTGTGAAGCTGCCCGCATTGATATTCGCAACGTTGCTGCTTGAAAGAACTAGCTGCGTGCTCACTTGAACATCGCGGCTCAATGTAACGGAGCCTGCTGTTTTATCAATGAAGAGGTAAGGGAATGCAGGGAATGACGCGTTGGTGCCCGCAATGGTTTGCGCGCCTGTACCGTTTAAGAAAACCGCACGGCTATTCGGGAAGAAGTTGGCGCTGGTTCCGTTGTTGGTCCAGTTACCTCCCACGAAGATATCCGATCCCGAAGCACCGCTACCGGAACAGTTGCCGTTCATGGTCATATCACCCAACACCACCAAATCGACTGTCATGTTGTTACCTCCGAAATCCATGTAGAACGAAGAGCCACTATCGATTGTCAAGCCACCGGCTGTTTGCAGCGCAACACCCGCATTAGCACCGGCGGTTCCGGCAGGATTGAGCGTAGTGTTATTGGAAACAGTCACGTGATGCGGATATCCGCGGCCCGAAGAACTGCTCCATTCAAGGTTGCGGCCGTAAGTTGCTCCAACATTGTATTGAAGTGTAGAACCGGTTCCATAGAAAGGCGCATTCGTATCCACATAGCCACCGCTATTGATACGGAATGTTCCGCCATTCTGAATAGTAACTGTTCCACTGCCGAAGTTCACACCGTTGTTGGCATAAACGTTATACGGATTACAGCTTCCACTAAAGCTGCCCAATCCTACAAAGTTGATCGTACCGCCCGTAGCTCCTGTTGCGAAGTCACCACTTGCAGCCACGACCTTACCGTTGGCGCTGATGTTTAGCGTTGCACCACTTCCGATGGCAAACAATCCGGATTGCAGACTCAGTGAGTCGGTCGTAGTTGGTGTGTTGGTCATAGTGACCGTGTTCGATCCGGATTGAATGGCCAATGAACCCGTGATGGTTGTTGGCAATGCTGTTCCGGTGATTTGTGCAGCAACCCCCGCATAGATATAATTCGCAGCAGCGTTGAAGGTTCGCGTAGTTGTTTGGATGTTACCGGTTGCACCCGACGTAGCAATACCGTCAGCAGAGCCGATGGTTAACGTCGCCGCAGATGCCAGAGTGAATATTCCACCCGAGATAACATATGTGCCTGCGTCTAAAGCGCCATTTACAGTCATGGTTTTGCCCGCATTCATGGTGTGGGTAACATCCATCGTGATGGTATGTGCCGCTTGAATCGTAGTGCTGTTGTTGGCGCTCGGCGATTGAGTCGCTGTCACCCAAGAGGTTCCGTTGTTATACTCCCAGTTGCTTGCCGTGCTGAAGTTTCCGGAAGCGATCGAGCGATAATCTGCATCACTTTGTCCAACGAGTGTAGTTACCGCGATGGTGTTCGAGTTGCCCGACGTTGTGTTGGTACCCACCGCACGAACAACATAACCATAGGTTGTATTAGACGCCAAACCGGTGACTGTTTGGGTGGTGCCGCTAACAGATAAGCTGCTGTATCCGCTAACGTTTGCAGGCGCAGGACTAATCGTGAAATTATCGATTAACCAGCGCTCGTTTGCGGTGTTGTTGAGCAGCGTAATTCGAACGCGCATATTCGCTGTAGATGGCAAACCTGTTACGGTTACCGTGCTGTAGCCATCCGTAGTGCGTGCTCCACCACCCGCAGGAGTGAAGTCCACCGGTGTTGCATCACCATCATAAGCTGTTGAGGCCACGCCTGTACCCGAAGTAAAGCTCCAGCGAGCGTTAGTGTTACCTTGAACGCGCACTGTGCTGGAATACGTGTTGCCGCCGTCGGCGCTAATTTCCACTGTCACATAATCGCCGCCATCCGCGCCATTACCTGTGCTGGTAATTGAGAATGAGGCTACTTTAAAGCTGAGTTGTGGAGACGCCAACGCAGTAGTATTGATATTGGAACTGGTCACGCTCACGCTCCCGTTGCTCTTTCCGAAACTATGTGTACCGTTGGAAACAAATGTGGTTGTTCCGGGGGCATCAGCCGCTGCGGAGCTGCCGGTATAGTAAGCGCCCGTTCCGCTTGTTACGGAGAAGAGAGTGGTCGTATTATCAAATGAATCATACGTCAATGGGAAGACATCAAGCTCATAACTTGAAGCGCCCGCAACGCTATTCCAGTTAGCTGTGAAGCCTGAGTCTGTAATGCTTGTGCCCGCTGTTGCAGTAGGTGCACTAACAGCTGTTGTTGCCTGTGAACCACTCAACGGAGACGTCGTGAGGTAGTTGCGAGTGCTGCCTGATCCGTTATAGCTATACACTTCATAGAAATATGTTGTGCCATCAACGAGACCTGTTTGAGCGCCCGTTGTAACCGGGGCGCCTACATAGACAACTGTGGCGTTACCCAATGTGTTACCCGCAGTATAGGATGTTCCTGATACAGGATCTGTATCCGGCGCAGAGCCCGTTGAACGCAACACGATATACCCAGAAGGACCGCCGCCCGCAGCTGTCCACGATGTGGTAATGGTGGTTGCTGTAACCGCAGTAAATGACAACCCGGATGGTTGTGCAATTGGCAGCGATGCAAACGTTGTTGCGTTAGCAATCGGTGCCGAGGTTGTCAGGTAGTTGTAGGTTGACGCGTTTGAACCATCCCATGTAAATGGAACCAGCAAGTAGTTGTAGGCGGTGAGCGCGGAAAGACCGGTGCTGGAAGCCGATGTAGCGGCTCCCGAAATAGATGAGCTCACGATGGTCGTGTTAGCACCGGCCGTTGGGGCAGCGCCGTTGCTGTTGCCTAACGATGGTGTATTAGGTGATGTAGCACGCAACAGTACATAGCCCGTTGCTGAAGCTCCTGTTCCCGGGAAAGTTGCAGCCGTCCAGGTAAGATCAATATTGCTGGCAGAAGTGGCCGAAGCACTCAATCCTGAAGCTTGCGCAGTTGGCGCGGTTGAGAGTGTGCGGAAAGTCAACTCATTGCCGTAGGAAGTTCCCAATTCATTCGTCACATAAGCACGCACATAGTAAAGCGTTTCAGCGCTTAGCGAGGTAAGATTAGATGTGTAAGCCGCTGTTCCTGTGCCATTGCTGGTGGAGCTATTCGCTAGCGTTGGCGCAGTTGCCGTGTTCCACACCACACCTTTGGCGGAGATACTGCCTCCACCCGCACCAATACTACCTCCACCGCTGTTGGCTGTTGAAGCAGTGATGGAAGAAAGGGCCGTAGTTGTGACTGTCGCAGCAGTCACCGCGAGACCTGATGTGGTCGGAGCTGACGCGGTGAGGTAGTTGTAAGTTGTTGCATTCGCACCATTCCATGTAAATGGAACAAGCAGGAAGTTGTAGGTTGTTCCGCCGGTTAAGCCGCTCAACACGTAAGATGTAGCCGGAGCAGTTGGCAGGTTTGTAGGTGTAATCGTAATCAACGTGCCAACACCGGCAGCCGGAGCATTTCCATTCGCGGATGAAAGCGTTGGAGAACCCGTCGCGTAAATCAACGCATAACCCCCTTGAGTAGCTCCGGATGAAGGGAAGGTTGCTCCCGTCCAGTTAATCGTCAATTCACCCGCAGCACTCGCGGTTGCGGTTAACCCGCTCGCTTGCGCTGTAGCCGGATTCGAAAGCGTGCGGAACGAAATTTCATTACCGTATCCTGTTCCGGCCGAGTTCGTCACGTAAGCACGCACGTAGTAAAGCGTTTGAGCAGAAAGTCCGGTCAGTGAACTTGTGAAGTTTGCTGTGCCGCTTCCGTTGCTAGTTGTGTTGTTGGCTGTTGTCGGTGTTCCGGTGGTGTTGTAAGCAACCCCTTTTGCGGTAATGGCGCTACCACCCTCAATCAAATCTGAACCACCGCTAGAAGCCGAGTTGTTAGTGATGCTCGAAGCTGCTGTCGTAATATCGACCGTTGGGAAACCGGCGTCGGTAGTAGCATTGGCGTTTGGTGCCGATGTCAAGTAGTAGTTGTACGTTGCTGCGTTGCTTCCATTCCAGGTAAACGGAATGATGATGTAGTTGTATTGCGTAGAAGCCGCAAGACCTGTGTGGTTATAAGACGTGGTTGTTCCTGCCGTAATGGTCGTCACCAGTGTTGTGCCCGATGGCAGCGATAAGCTTGCCGGAGCAATGCCATCTGTTACACTGGTAGTTGTTGGGTTGGTGCTATCGATACGACGAAGAATGATATAACCTGAGTTGCTCGCGCCTGCGCCCGGGAATGTTCCCGCCGTCCAGCTCAAATCAATTTGTGACGAACCGTTTGCTGTTGCAGTGAACGAGGATGCTGCTGCGGTTGGTTCGTTGGACAATGTGTAGAACGTCAATTCATTTCCGTAGGCTGTTCCCACATCATTGGTGGCGTAAGAACGAACGTAATACAGCGTCTGCGCACTCAATGAAGTCAGCGAGCTGCTGAAGCTTGCTGTGCCGGTGCCATCTGTTGTTGAACTGTTGGCTGTGGTTGGTGCTGTAGACGTGTTCCACACAACACCTTTGGCTGAAATCGTTCCGCCGTTCGCGGTGATTCCTGATCCTCCACTACTTGCTGACGAGCTTGTGATAGCACTGATAGCCGTTGTGGTTGTGATGGCAGGATTCGTAATGGCTGTAGCTGAAGCTGTAGGTGCCGAAGTCGTTAAGTAATTATACGTTGCCGCGTTGGTGCCATCCCAGGTGAAAGGTACGAGCAAGAAGTTGTAGGACGTACCGCCTGTTAAGCCGCTAAGCACGTAGGATGTTGCCGGCGCAGTGGGTAAGTTCGTTGGTGTAATGGTTATCAACGTGCCGACGCCTGCTGCAGGTGCATTTCCATTGGCAGAAGAAAGGGTTGGAGAACCAGTTCCGTAAATCAAGGCATAGCCGCCTTGCGTTGCTCCCGAACTTGGGAAGGTTGCTCCTGTCCAGCTGATCGTGAGCTCGCCGGAAGCAGAGGCTGTGGCACTGAGTCCGCTTGCTTGTGCTGTCGCCGGGTTAGAAAGCGTGCGGAAGTTAATGGCCGGACCATATCCTGTACCCGCAGCATTAGTGGCATAAGCGCGAACGTAGTACTGCGTTTGTGCGCTTAGTCCCGTTAAGTTACTGGTGAAGTTGGCCGTGGTTGTGCCACCATCAGTGAGCACATCATTGGACAAGGTTGGAGAAGTGCTGACCGCTGCGGTGCTGTAAACAACACCCTTGGCGGATAACGATGAACCTGTTATTCCTTGCCCACCGGTTGACGCTGTATTGTTCGTGATAGATGACGCAGTAGTCGTGGTTGTCACCGTTGGTGCAGTCAAGCCCATGCCTTCGTTTCCAATAGCAAAATAGGCAGTTATTCCGCTGGTTGGCAATGATTGGGTAAAGCCTGATCCGGCCGCGGTGAAAGGGTTTGAGCCACTTACGGTCGTTGTCGTTGTTGTCCAGGTTGAGGGAACATACAAACCAACATACACTTGAGCGCCTGTCGAATACGTACCGCCGGTTTCGCCGGTGTTGTATTGCGCTGTAACGCTCAAGTTTCCTCCACCGGCTGTTCCTTCAGTGATGATCCAACGGCGATTGACCGCGGCCGAAGAAATAGTGGCCGCAGGCACAGTACCATCGCCTACAATAACACCGTAAGTGTCCGATGTTCCGGTGTTGGTAATGGTAATTGGATTGTAAGCCGAATTTCCTACAGGGAAAGTAAACGCCGTAGTTAATGAAGCCTTCTTCAGTTGTCCTGTATTATCCGTTACAACGTACTTGGTTGATGAGGCACTGCCGATAGTTGCAGAAGCGCCCAAATTCAAATCAAACGTGCTCAGCGTGAGTTTACCATTCGTAAAGGTCAACGCGCCTGTTAATGATTGCACGTTGCTGCTAAGAGTTAATCCCGCCGTATTGTTAACGGTCAGATTAGCAATAGAAGCTGCTGCAACCAAAGCGGTACCCGCCACTTGTGCTGAAGCCCCGTTGAAGCTATAGTTTACTCCTGTGTTAGTGAACGTACGTGTAGTTGTTTGAACAGAGCCACTAGCGCCCGAGCTGTTCAATCCATTTGCGTTGGCTGTAATCAACGTTGAACCCGTTGCGGCTGCAAACGTGCCGCTGCCGCTCAGCACAAACGATTGAAAATCGACCGATGCATTATTGGCGGCGTTTACGGTATGCGCGCCGCTACCGGCATTGAGGTTTGTTGCCAATTGAACGGTATTCGTTGTTGTACCGTTACCAAGGTTCCAAACCAACGCTCCTGTGATAGACCCTCCGGATTGAGTAATGGTTTGTGTGCCACTTGCCTTATTAAAGGTAAGTGTTGTTACGCCGCCACCGGCCTTTGAAATGGTTCCTCCCGTATGGCTGAAATTGCCCGCAATATTCCAAACCGGCGTGGATGTGCCGTTGTTCATGTTGATGTTGGCGTTAATCGTACAGTTTCCTCCAATCGTTAAAACAGGCGTGGCAGGGCTGTTGGAGTTGTACGTTATAGAACCCGTGCCCGTAGAAGCCAAATTGAAGTTTCCATTCACAGTCGTCAGCAATCCCAAAAGATTTATGCTCACCGTTTGACCGGTACATTCCCATGTGAAATTAGAAAACGCCTGACTAAACGAACTGTTGATGGTGACCGCTGTGGAGGTATATCCCGTGATTTTACACGTTGAGCCGGTACTCCAAGTTGCTGTGGGAATGGTTCCCGTCACTGTCGTAAAATTGTGATCATAAACACCCGTACTCGAGAATGTGAGGGTGGTGGCTGTCACGCCGGTGAAGGCCCCGTTTGCAGTTTGGCCTCTTTTCAAGGTTCCATTAATCGTGCTTGTAGACCCGGTAAGAGTAAGCGCATTTGTACCCAAGTCTAAGGTGGCGTTTGCATCAACGGTTAAAGAGGCTGTTGCTGTAATGGCACCTGCGGCCGTTACGGTAGCCGCTGTATTTGAAATGAACAAGTAAGCAAAGCTTCCCGTTGCATTGATCGTCTGCGCTGTAGTTCCATCAAAATAAACAGCACGTGAATTCGCTGTGAGTATACCGCCATTCGTCCAGTTGCCGCTGATTTTCAAATCTCCACCCGCAGCCGTTGACAAAGTCAGCGTCGTTGATGCGCTGATGGTGATGCTCCCTCTCACCCGTCTGTATTGGGTGGATGCTGCGAAATTTACGTTGGTAGACGCTGTTGTCAGCGTGACATTGAAAGGCACACCTTGGCCGGAGTTGGCGTTGGCCGTCCATTCAACCGCTGCGCCGTAAGCACCGCCGGTATTGTAATTCAGGGTTGAATTTGTTGCATACGTTGGTGCGCTGGTTGATACAAACCCTCCGGAGTTAATGGTGAAAGTGCCGTTAATGGTAGATGAACCACCGAAGTTCACACCGGCCGTGGTGCTTACATTTTGAAAAGCGACGGTGCCCGAAATGGCGTGTGTGGCCGTACCCGCAAATGTTACGGTGTGTGTTCCCGATAAAGCGGTGGAACCGGAATTGGTAAAGGTTGTGCTGCTTGTGTTTTTACTGATGGTTAGCGTATTCGCTGATGCGGTCAATGTACCCGTGGCGCTAATGGTAATACCGGATGCAAGTGCGTTGGCATCTTGTGTTACCGAGTGATTAATCGTTATTACGCCCATGTCAGTAGCAGTTGGAGGAACCGCCCCTGCCGTCCAGGTGGCTGCCGCACTCCAGTTTCCCGCTGCCGCTGTTGTCCAACCTGATGCAACGGTGTAGGTGTAGTTAGAACCGCTATTGTTGTTGAGGTTAATCGTGCTGAAGTCAGCATCAGAGCCATTGGAAGCTGGCGCTGTGTTACCCGAAGTAAATACGTAGTAGCTCACAGAAGCCCCGGCAGTATTGGTGGCTGCCGGTATCGTTGCTGTGTATGACGTGCCTGATCCAGTCATCGCGACTACAGTAGAAGTTGAATAGCTATTATTCGTATAGCGTAAATACGCCGCTTGTCCGGTAGCAAAAGCACCGCTTAAAGTGGCGGTAACTGTCACGGCTTGCCCGGGAAACACACTCGCTGTTACCGGGCTTTGCGCCACGCTGCTAACCGATTGCACGGTGCCCTGTATGACATAGGCAATGGCTCGATCCATTCCATCGTTTCCACCGTCTGTTTTGAAAACGACATTAGATGTTGTGGTGGGCACGTTTATTCGCCAGGCATTGGCACTTCCGCAATTCGCGTTGGGAGTGGTTACCGCTGTATTGTGCGTGAAAAAATCACCGTTGGTGTTGGGCTGATATTCCCCACACGGACTTCCATCGCCGAAGAATCTGAAGTACTTGTCTCCGGTGGTGGCTACGCCTTTCGTAATGATCAACGAGGAGCCCGCTGAGGCGCTCATGGCCTGGCCCGACCCCCACGAACCCGTGCTGAAATCGCCTGAATTAAGGGAGTTTTGAGCCTGTGATTGAACAGCACACAACAGTGCCATTACATGAATGAATAAAATCCGTTTCATGAACGTTTTGTAAGGTTAATTAAATAGTGGGGCGCACAGCTGCCCCGAATTGTTTTTGGCTATTACAAGCAAAACAAATGTAACGGAAATGCCCCAAACACAACAGCGTGAGTGTAATTTTTACACGAAGACAAAAAGTTGTGTGTTTTAATAACCCAGTGCCCTGCGCACATCGTGCAGGGTGCTCAACGCGGTAATGCGCGCCTTGTCAGCTCCTTCATGCAACCGGCGATCAAGCTCCTGCTTGTCTTGCATGTAGTGATCATAGGCCTTACGCTCCTCTGAGAAACGCGTAAGAATGGCCTCCAGCAAATCTTTCTTGGCATGCCCCCAGCCATAGCCGCCGGCTTCGAGTTTCGACTTCAACGTGGCGGCTTCTGTTGCAGGCGCAACCAATTTATAGAGCTTGTAAACCACACTGCCCTCAGCGTCCTTCGGCTCTTCCAGCGGTGTGGTGTCGGTTACGATTTTTTTATTGATTACATCCTTCAACTCTTTTTCGGGTAAAAAGACATTGATGAAATTCCCGTAGCTCTTGCTCATCTTTTGACCATCTGTTCCGGGGATGTACTGTGTCTCTGCATTGATTTTCGACTGCGGCACCACGAGTGTGTCGCCCACTTTATGGTTGAAGGCTTCCGCGATATCACGGGCAATTTCCAGGTGTTGCACCTGGTCTTTTCCCACTGGAACTATCTCAGCTCCGTAGAGCAGAATATCGGCGGCCATCAGCACAGGATACGTAAACAATCCTGCGTTCACATCACTCAGCCGATCACTTTTATCTTTAAAACTGTGCGCATTCGCGAGCATTGGATAAGGCGTGAAGCACTGCAAATACCACGTGAGCTCGGTGACTTCAGGCACATCACTCTGTCGATAGAATGTCGTTTTCTTCGTGTCCAATCCACACGCAAGCCAAGCCGCCGCCACTGAATAGGTGTGCTCGCGAATGGCAGCCGCATCTTTCACCGCCGTGAGCGTATGCAGATTCGCAATAAATAAAAAACTGTCATTGTCGGGCTTTTTGCTTTCTTCTATCGCAGGAATGATCGCCCCCAAGATGTTGCCGAGGTGCGGTGTGCCGGTGCTTTGGATGCCTGTGAGGATTCTGGCCATACGTGCTGTGTGAGCGGCGAAGATAGGGGGGAATGGATAAAAAGGGGCGAAGGGGTGAGGGGTGAAGGGTGAGGTGCGCGAAAGGCCGGTGTAGCGACGC
>JBKCDO010000251.1:0-2374 GCA_046304755.1 Flavobacteriales bacterium | reverse complement strand
GAGCAATACCTGGCAAAAATTGATAAAATCAAATTGCCACATACTAAAATTAAATTGCTTCAAAAGTTGCTGGCAAAAGCCATTGACGATGTGAAGCGAGTGAATAAGATGATGGGAATCGACTTCAGCAAGCGCATGCAGTCGATTGTGGAGAAGTATAACCAACGTAACGAGCAAGATACCCTGCGCAGCGAGGTGTTGGAAGACTTTACCGAGGAAATCATCAACCTCTATCATGCATTAAAACAGGAGAAAGATGCATTTAAGGAAATGGGAATTGACTTTGAGGAGAAGGCCTTTTATGATATTTTGAAGGCGTTGGCCGTAAAATACGACTTCGACTATCCGCATGAAAAGTTGATTGATCTTGCACAAAAGGTAAAGGCGGTAGTTGACGATAAGGCCAAGTACACCGATTGGAGTAAACGCGATGACATCAAAGCGGAGTTAAAAGCAGATTTAATCATTGTACTTGCCGAAAATGACTACCCTCCTATCGACCGCGATGAAGTATACAAGGAAATATTCGAGCAGTCCGAAAATTTCAAGAAGTACCGGCAATAGTGCTTGCCCATTACACAACGAATTATCACCCGAATAAATCAATCAATTAAAACCCGAAATAAATGAAGGTCTCATTGAACGTACTTTTCTCATTATGTACTGCAAGTTTTTTGGTAATGAGTTGTGGTTCTTTATCGCAGAAAGACTACGATACTCTTAAGGCTGCTAATGACAGCCTAACGAAAGAAATTGAAGAAATAAAGTACGGCGCCGACAGATTACTAGTGCAAGCAAATGATTATTTAAAGAATAAAGATTACCAGAAGGCAAAAGCAGAATTGCTTTTACTTCTTGAAAAGCACCCGGAAACACAACAGTCCGCCGCTGCGAAACAATTACTTCCTTCTGTCGAAGCCGGAATTAAAGAACAAGAGATTGCTGCACAAAATGCACTGCTTGAAAATGAAAAAATGGAGAAAGAGCGATTGGCAAATGCTACGCAGAAGATGAGAACAAAATTTGATGATGTTCGAGGTATAACATGGTACTACGACAAAAGCACAACCAAATACAATAGTGAGAATAGTTTCCATTTGTACATCGGCCGCGATCAAACGGGAAAAACTTGGTTACGCTTTAGGATTAGCTATACAGCAGAAGATTGGCTGTTCATGGAAAGCTTTATTATTAAAGTGGATGAAGCAACTTATCCGCTTTATGCCAATAGAAGTGAAATAGAACGTGATAATGGTTCCGGTGATATCTGGGAATGGTATGATACCAATATGACCAGTGAGATTTATACAATCGTAAAGGAGGTCATTAACGGTAAGACCGTCAAGCTGAGACATAATGGAAGCCAATACTATAAAGACAGAATTATCACTGAGAAAGAGAAGCAAGCTCTTCGGAATGTCTTAGATGCTTATGAGGCGCTTGGAGGGAAGACTGTTTTTTAGAAGACCTATTATTGACGCACTATACGGAGTATTTATTGAATTTTTCTTATTTCTTTTGTCGACACTCAAGAGAAAATTACAATTAACAATTATGGCTAAGACAACTTTTTGGGACATAATAGAAAGAACGATTGAAAAAATCGGAACCCCTCTCTCAGCAACGGAAATTTGGGATAAAGCAAATGAAATTGGTACTCTTGGTGATTTTACCACTACGGGAAAGACTCCTTGGGCAACAATAGCAGCATATTGCTACACTGATATTAATAACAATGCTGAAAATTCAATGGTAATCCAGACAAGTGAACGACCTGCACAATTTTTTTTAAGGCGTCTCGCAAGCAAAATAGACTTAAAAAAAGTTCAGAAGCAGAAGGAAAATGAAACAACTAATAAGGAAATTACCAAATCAAAAAAATTCAACGAAAGAGAACTTCACTCTTTGTTAGTAGCTTATGCTTACGCCGATACTCATTTCAAGGCCAATCTCAAAACGATATTTCACGAAAACTCTTCAAAAGCAATTAAGGGCCAAAACGAATGGCTGCACCCAGACTTAGTCGGAGTTTATTTTCCATTTCGAGACTACAAATCAGAAACACTTGAAATTCAAAGTTATCTGTCAATCACATCAGTGAAGCTCTTCTCATTTGAGTTAAAGATTTCATTGAATTTCGGAAATCTCAGACAATCATACTTTCAGGCAGTCTCAAATTCTAGTTGGGCAAATGAAGGATACTTGGTGACGTTAAATATAGATGAGGACCCAACTTTTAAAGATGAAGTACGGAGACTTAATAATGCTTTTGGAATTGGCATTATAAAACTAAATCCAGAGAATATTTTCGAACGCGAAATACTCTTTCCGTCTGGAATAAACCCAGAAAGAGACTGGGACACGGTGAACCGCC
>JBKCDO010000250.1:0-5518 GCA_046304755.1 Flavobacteriales bacterium | reverse complement strand
ATAAATCGATCTCGGTTATTCCTTCATCGCCGAGCTTGTAAATTTCCTGAACGCCTTCGCTTTGAATAGCTTCTTCAATCATCTGCTTCACCCGAGCGTTCATCTGTGCCGTATCAGGAGCTGTTCCTTTGGTCAGTTTAAATACAATTGAACGCACTGCCAGATAAAAGTGAATTTCATCTTTCTCACGCGTTGTTATTTGTCCACTGCCGGCGCAGATATCGTATGCAGCCTTCATGCGTTTTGTAATAAACATGAATCGCTTTTCCATTTCCTGTGTTGCCTGCACATATTCCGATGCTCTATTCAACGTTTGCAGCTGCTCGAGCGGTGAGCCGGTGAAATAAGCTCTCGTTTGGAATTGGTGAAAGAGCTTTTGAAGCAGGTCGAGCTGATCTTTCACTACCACTAGCGATTCGCGGATGTCCTCAAAGTTCTGGCTATCGGCTTTGTTGTACTGCGCCAAAGCTTGATTCATCTGTTTTTTAATGCCGATGTAGTCTACAACAAGCCCTTTCTCTTTTCCCTCATACCGGCGATTCACCCGGGATATAGTCTGTATGAGGTTGTGGCGCTGAATGGGCTTGTCAATGTACATGGTGTCGAGGAAAGGGACGTCAAAACCCGTGAGCCACATATCGACCACAATGGCGATCTTAAAATTGGACTTCGCGTTTTTGAATTGCCTGTCGAGTTCCTTTCGATCCTCTGATGTGCCGAGCAAATCGTAAAGTGCTTTTTCGTCATCTTTGCCCCGGGTCATTACCGGCATCATCTTCGGCATTGGTTTTATTTCTTTGCGCTCTTTATCGTTTAGCTCTGCGCCGTCTTCGCTCACCTTTACCTCGGCCCACTCCGGTCTTAATTCAACTAAATTTTGATAAAACTGCCAGGCGATTGGGCGTGAACTGCACACAAACATGGCTTTCCCTTTTACCGTGCTACCTTCTTTGAGTCTGTTTTCATAATGCTCTACAAAATCGGCTGCCACATCTTTCAACCGCGAAGGATCACCTAGCACGGCATTCATCTGTGCCATGGCTTTTTTGCTTTCCTCGATCTGATGTTCATTACTGCCTTCTTCAGCGCACCGATTATAGTACTCCTCAATTTCCTGCAACTTAGCATTGTTGAGCAACACTTTGGCCGCTCTGCCTTCGTATACAATACGCACAGTGATTTCATCTTTCACCGACTCTGTCATGGTATAAGAGTCAACGATTTCACCAAACACATCGAGCGTAGCATCGATGGGAGTTCCCGTGAAACCCACAAACGTGGCATTGGGTAACGAGTCGTGCAAGTATTTGGCAAAACCATACGACTTCACCACGCCATCGGCAGTAATTCGAACCTTCTGATCCAAATTGACCTGGCTGCGATGGGCCTCATCTGATATGCAGATGACGTTGCTTCTGTCGGTAAGCAGACGGGTGTCTTCGGTGAATTTATGAATGGTGGTGAGAAAGACTCCGCCACTGTTTCTGCCACGCAGGCGCTCCCTCAGGTCGGAGCGGCTTTCAACGCTCACTACCTTTTCGTCGCCGATGAAATTCTTTGCATTGGTGAATTGACTAGATAGCTGATCATCCAAATCGGTTCGGTCGGTAATCAACACAATGGTTGGACTAGCGAAATGCTCGCTCTTCATCAAGAGCCGTGTGAGGTAAAGCATGGTGAAGCTTTTACCACATCCGGTAGCACCAAAGTAGGTTCCTCCTTTACCATCGCCCTTTGGTCTTTGATTGAGTTTTATATTCTCAAACAATTTACGAGCGGCATAGTACTGCGGATAGCGACAAACAATTTTCTCGTTCTTTTTAGAACTATCCGGTAGGTATATAAAGTTTTGGACGATGTCTGTGAGCCTGGTTCTGTTGAACATGCCTTGCACCATGGTGTAAAGCGATTCAATACCATCAACATCCTTTGCCAAACCTTCCACTCTGCGCCATGCATAGAAAAACTCATAAGGCGCAAAGAGTGAACCTGCCTTGTTATTCACTCCATCACTTATCACACAAAAAGCATTGTACTTGAACAATTCCGGAATATCTCGAGTATAGCGAGTGGTGAGCTGCACATAGGCATCGTGAATGGTTGCCTCTTCTCGAATAGCACTCTTAAACTCCAAAACCACCAATGGCAAACCATTCACATATACAACCACATCAGGAATGCGGGGCTGAAAACCGGTTATTTCTAACTGATTAACGACCTTGTAGATATTGTTTTCCGGTATGGTAAAATCAAGGAGCTGAATGAATATATCTTTCTTGGTACGGTCTTCACGTTTCAATAGAAAGCCATCGCTGATCATTTTCATGATGGCCTTGTTGCTCTCATATAAATCGGAGGCTGGATAACGCTCCAAATCACGAACGATACTTTCTACTTCTCCGATGGTTATCGCATCTGCTTCATACTTTTTGAAAAGAAATGACTTAATCTCCTCCTTAATGAGTACTTCCTCCGGAGCACGATGAATGGTCTCACCCAACAAATGGGTGTAGGCTTCTTTTTCAAGAAGCTCTATAAAGGCTTGTTCTAATTGTGATTCGGTGAATTTCATATAATTATGCTGTTGCTAGTTTAGAAAGCAACAGATCTTTAAGCTCGATTAGCTTTTGGGTTTGTCTTGTATATACTTCTTTGTTGTCAATAATTGACTTTAAAATATGTGAATTCAAAATAGTGTCATTAGGTAGTGGAATTTCAATTTTCTCAATAAAATCTTTACTTAAATTTTCTTGTGCTCCGCCAATTGCTTGCGTAGCAATATATTTTTGATTATGCAACAAGTGGTAATATAAAAAAGCTGCTTGCATCTGATTTTTACAAATCATTCCACAACATGCTTGATTAGTTGTAGCTTCAATTTTTAGAATGCCTATTTCGCCTGCATTTACTCCATACATCGACATCAAGACAGTCCCTTTTGGTAACAGTTTAGCTGAACTACTTTTAAGCCCCTCATTTGAAATAAATTCCTCAGTTTGAATTATAATATTGTTTTTAATTTCTCCAGTTTTCAACCAAGGAATATCATTGCTTTTCCAAAAACTAAAATCTGATCTTGAAGGAGTGCCACCCGACTTCATATCAACACAAAATTCTTTCACTGTTATCCATTCCCATGTGTCAGAATAATTTTCAAACCACTGCTTATAAATCGCCTGCGCAGTCTCTTCTAATTTATTAATTAGTTGCTGGTTAAGTTCGATGCGTTTTTGAATGGTATTGTATTCCTTTACGATTTCACGCTGCTTGGTGATGGAGGGGATGGGGAGTTGCATGTTTTCAAAATCCTCCCATTCTAAGCTTCCTCGAACACCGCCAACTGCATGAAAACAGGCTTCCCGATCGAATTCAGAACGAGCAAACCACATCATTAAATACTCGGGTAAAAGTTGATTTACATCTTTCACTTCAAATACAGGATAGGCTTGCGATATGATTGCCTCGTCAATATCTTGTAATAGTGCTACAGGCATTTTTTTATCACGCCTTACTTGCATAGTACTACATGCAAATTGATTTTTACGGATGATTTTATAGTTTTCCATATCTGTTCCAATGATATTGGCAACAGAAGGAATAAATTGCTTTGAAATACTCAATCCGAGAAGCTGCTTTATTCGCAAACCTCTATTTCGTTCATCTACGAGCTTGATATGATCACCAATACGTTTATAATTTGATTTCATATCCTAATTCTTTAAAAACGCTCAGCAAATCTTGTTTAGAAGCGGTCTCCGCCTTCAGTAGTTCAGTAAATTCTGATTTGAGAGATTGCATCTTGTCATCAAAATCAATGTTTTCATCACGATTGACAAACTCAATATATTTACTTGGCACAAGTGAAAAGTCCTTTTTAGTAATCTCTTCTAAATTGGCTGAGTAACAGAATTCAGCAATGTTATCAATTGGTTCGGTTTGCCATTGATGGTATGTCCCAGTAATTTTATTGATATCATCCTCAGAAAATTGAATATACTTTTTCTCAAAGGGGATACCCATTTCACGTAAGTCCATAAAAAGTACCTCGTTTTCACGATCTCTATATTTGCGTGTTTCTTCAGCTACTTTTTTTACCTGCGCCTTCTTGTTTTTATTTATTATCCATAGTGTAACGCTAATATTGGTTGTGTAAAACATATCCTGGGGCAATACTAGTATTGCTTCAACCAATTTGTTCTCTACCAACTTTCTTCTAATCTTATATTCCTCACCGGCACCACTCAAAGCACCATTGGCAAGGATAAATCCTGCCACACCGTTTTCACTCAGCTTACTCACCATGTTCAATATCCAACCATAGTTGGCATTGCTCTTAGGTGGTACATCATAACCACGCCAACGAGGATCATCAAGTAATTCATTGTCGGCACGCCAGTCCTTTTGGTTAAAGGGTGGGTTAGCCATGATGAAATCAGCCTTCAAATCTGGATGCTGGTCTCTGCCAAAGGTGTCAGCCGGAACTTCACCCAGGTTGGCACTAATGCCTCGGATAGCGAGGTTCATTTTCGCCAGTTTGTAGGTAGTTGCTGTGTATTCTTGTCCGTAGATAGAAACCTCTTTTTTACTTCCGTGATGGCTTTCAATAAACTTGATAGACTGAACAAACATACCACCGGAGCCACAGGCAGGATCATAGATGATACCCTTGTAAGGTTCAATCATTTCTGCAATCAGGTTTACAATGCTTTTTGGGGTATAGAATTCTCCTTTACCTTTTCCCTCTGCCAAGGCAAACTTGCTTAAAAAATACTCGTATATACGGCCAATAATGTCTTGCTCTTTGTCCTTCAGCGTATCAATGTTATTGATGGTATCGAGCAAAGCGGAGAGCTTACTCACATCCATATTCAAACGAGAAAAGTAATTGTCCGGCAAAGCTCCCTTGAGCGCTGGATTATTCTTTTCAATCGTATGTAGCGCTGTGTCTATTTTCAGCGCAATATCATTCTGCTTTGAGTTTTGGATGATATAACTCCACCGTGCTTCCAGAGGAATGTAAAACACATTCTTCATGGCATAGAAGGGCTGATCCTCAGAAACTTTATTCTTAAGGTACTTGTCTTTGCCTTCTTCTTTTAGTTCCTGGGTGCGTTCCTCAAACTTATCGCTGCTGAATTTCAGGAATATCAAGCTCAATACGACATGCTTATACTCGGCAGATTCTACCGTACCGCGCAGTTTATTTGCAGACTCCCAAAGGGTTTCTTCAATGGCCTTTTGTTTAACGGGCTTCTTTTCTTTCTTCGGTTTTGGTTCCTTTTCTAAAGTCTTCTTGGCCATTTATGTTGTTTTGTTTTCTATTTCGCAGGCTGTGCCTTTGTTCGATCATTTTCGGCAGTTTCCGACCATTCGAATATTCTTCTTGGCGGCATGGCGGTCACTGCTTGGTCATGGTTAGTGAGAGCGCCAATTTACTGCGTTTGTGTTTCACTCATTTTAGGAGTCGCTGTGCAGCATGGAAAAATATGTTTCCCATAGTGGGCGCGCTCGTTAATTC
>JBKCDO010000249.1:0-21914 GCA_046304755.1 Flavobacteriales bacterium | reverse complement strand
AAGACCGTCATAACGACTCGCATTCGCTAATACTTCTTCGCGCGATGCTTGATACCGCAACTCACACGCATAGCCCGCTTCCTCCAGTCGCTGCTGAAGAATGTCGTGCACGCTTTCGATGAAAAGAACCGTCTTCATGGGGGTGAGGGGCGAGGGGCGAAGGGCGAAGGGCGCGCATGGTAGCGCGCCCCTACCGTTTCACTATTTCACCATTTCACTAATTCACTATTCTTCATGCATTCGCCACCATATACATCTCCTCTCGCTGCGCCTTAATCTGCTTATCCGCCAAATATTCGTCGTAGCTCATGCGCTTGTCAATCACACCACCTGGCGTAATTTCAATGATGCGGTTGGCCACTGTTTGCACAAACTCATGGTCATGGGAGGTGAACAACGCCACATGCTTCCAATCCTTCATGGCATTGTTGAAAGCCGTGATAGATTCGAGATCCAGGTGATTGGTGGGCTCGTCCATAATGAGGCAGTTCGCGCCGTTGAGCATCATGCGTGAAATCATGCAACGCACTTTTTCACCTCCACTCAACACATTGCACTTCTTCAACACCTCTTCACCGCTGAACAACATCTTACCCAGAAAACCGCGCACATAAGTTTCGTCCTTGTCGCGCGAATATTGACGCAACCAATCCACCAGATTATCATCCGATTGGAAATAAGCGCCATTCTCGTTGGGCAGGTAAGCCGTCGTTATCGTGCTTCCCCATTCAACATCACCGATCTCAGCAGTGTCTTCGCCGGCTATGATGTTGAAGAACGATGTGATTGCGCTGTGCTCTTTCGAGAGAATCGCCACCTTATCCCCTTTGAGCAATTTGAACGATACATCCGCAAATAGCAACTGGCCTTCAGGGGAGTGTTTTGAAAGGTTGTCAATATTCAAAATCTGATCGCCACAATCGCGGTCCGGACGAAAAATAATGCCCGGATACTTGCGGGTTGAAGGCTGTATGTTTTCGATAACGAGTTTATCCAACAGCTTCTTGCGGCTCGTCGCCTGACGCGACTTAGAAGCATTCGCACTGAAGCGCTCAACGAACTCCTGAAGTTCGCGGCGCTTGTCTTCCATCTTCTTGTTTTGGTCGGCACGCTGACGCAAAGCGAGCTGACTCGATTCATACCAAAACGTATAATTACCGGTATAGAGTTGAATCTTACTGAAATCAATGTCCACGATGTGCGTGCAGACCGAGTCTAGGAAGTGACGGTCGTGCGATACAACAATCACGGTATTCTGGAAATCCGCCAGGAAGTTTTCCAACCAGGTGATGGTTTCCACATCCAAGTCGTTGGTCGGCTCATCGAGGAGCAGGATTTCCGGATTGCCAAACAAAGCCTGAGCAAGGAGCACGCGCACTTTATCCTTGCCGCTCAGTTCGCTCATCATCGTGTAGTGCAGGTCTTCCTTGATACCCAAACCGCTCAGCAAGTTAGCCGCATCACTTTCGGCATTCCAGCCGTCCATTTCTGCGAAAAGCGTCTCCAGTTCTGCCGCCTTTTCACCGTCCTTATCCGAGAAATCAGCCTTGGCGTAGAGTGCATCCTTCTCTTGCATCAAATCCCACAGCTTCTTGTTTCCCATCAGCACCGTGTGCAAAACGGTAAACGCGTCGAACTCAAAGTGGTTCTGCTTGAGTACGCTCATGCGTTCGCCCGGGCCCATACTGATGTCGCCGGTCATAGGGTCAATTTCTCCCGAAAGGATTTTCAAGAAGGTCGATTTGCCGGCGCCATTGGCTCCAATCACACCATAGCAATTGCCATGAGTGAATTTGATGTTGACTTCATCAAACAGGGTGCGCTTGCCATAGCGAAGCGATACGTTGGAAACATTGAGCATGAGCCTTGATTTTTGCGGCGGCGAAGATACGACACACCGATGGTATTTCGAGCGATATACCGCGATTATGGTATGGAGCAATTGCCCGAATCGGTTGCATCTTGCGAACGATTATGCAAACGCCACTTCCGCTTTCCTCCTTGCCCTTGCAGCAATCGGCTGTTGTTTCGGAAATTCTTCCGGGTAAACTCGCAGCGAAATTGGTGGAAATGGGCCTGTGCAAAGGTTCCCTGCTGACCATCCGATTCAGCGCTCCCTTTGGTGGACCGTTGGCGGTCGATTTGGGCAGTTATGTCTTGTCACTCAGAAGGGATGAGGCCGATTTAGTCATGGTGGAACCGTTGAATCAAACCAACGCTTGATGAGAAAGATTGCGCTTATCGGTAATCCGAACACAGGCAAAAGCTCCTTGTTTAATCACCTCACAGGCTTGCGTCAACATGTCGGTAATTATCCGGGTATCACGCTCGATAAAAAATGGGGAGAAACCAAGTTAGATAATGAAACCACCGCGCAAGTTCTTGATTTGCCGGGCGTCTATAGCGTCTTCCCTCGCTCCAAAGATGAGCGTGTGGTCATTGATATTTTATCCAATCCACAGCATCCTGACTATCCCGAAATGATTGTGGTGGCCGTTGATTCGACCAACCTGGAGCGGAATCTCTTGCTCTATACCCAATTGCATGATTTGGGGTTGCCGGTGGTTATCGCACTTACCATGGACGACATGAACCGCAAGCGCGGTGTTGAGATCGATAAGCAGCTGCTGGCCAAACGTCTTCATGGAGCGTCAATCGTGACAGTGAATGCCCGCTCCGGTGAAGGAGTTGATCGATTGAAAAAGGCGATTCTGCAATACAATCATCAGGAATCAAAGGCCTCATTTTCAACAACGCATCCGATTTCCATTAAAGAAGATGTCGATGGTCAGCGAGCCGATGCTGAGGCGCGTTTTAATACCATTCGCCAGTTGCTGATTGGCGTTGTTCGCGCTATTCCTTCGCCGAAAACAAATCCCACACAGCGCCTGGATAACGTGCTGGTCCATCGCTTTTGGGGCTATGCCATTTTCATCGGAGTACTCTTACTGATCTTCCAATTCATCTTCCGATTGGCAGCAATTCCTATGGATGCTATTGAAGGATGGTTTTTGCAGATGAGTGCATTGATAAAAGAGCATCTGCCCGTGGGGGCATTCACCAATCTGATTGCCGAGGGTGTCATTCCCGGAATAGGAGGGGTGCTTGTTTTCGTTCCGCAAATTGCCATTCTGTTTTTTTTCCTGTCCATTTTGGAGGAATCGGGCTACATGGCTCGCGTCGTTTTTTTGATGGATCGATTGGTGCGTCCTTTTGGATTGAGCGGAAAGAGTGTTGTGCCATTGATGTCAAGCGTCGCCTGCGCTATACCCGGCGTGATGGCTACGCGCACCATCTCTTCCTTCAAAGACAGACTCATCACCATCATGGTCGCACCGCTGATGAGTTGCTCGGCGCGTATTCCCGTCTACACACTGCTTATTGCGCTGGTCATTCCGGCCGAACGGGTGTGGGGCTTCTTTGACTTACAAGGCCTCGTGCTATTGGGATTATACCTGCTAGGATTATTCTCGGCGCTCGCTGTGGCCGCCGTGATGAAACTCTTTATTGAAACCAAAGAACCTAGTTTTCTGCTCTTGGAATTGCCGGTTTATCGCATGCCTCGCTGGAAAGAAGTCGGCATCAATCTCGTAGAAAAGGTGCGCGTATTTGCGTGGGATGCCGGACGTGTGATTCTGGCCATTTCGATTTTACTCTGGGCGCTGGCGAGCTACGGTCCTGCTGAACGAATGGCCCGGGCAGAGCAGCATTTGCTGGCTGAGTCTGCCTCTGTGTCGGATGAGCAATTGGCCTCTGTGCGACTGGAAAATTCTTACATCGGAATCCTGGGACATGGTATTGAACCCGTAATTCGCCCGCTCGGTTACGATTGGAAAATGGGTATCGCCTTGATCACCTCATTTGCCGCTCGCGAAGTGTTTGTAGGAAGCATGGCCACCATCTACAGCGTGGGAGAGGATTTTGAGGATAACAGCGCCCTCATGGAACGCCTGCGGGATGAACGGCGAACCGACAATGGTCAACCCGTGTACACGCTCGCCTCAGGACTTTCACTTATGATCTTCTACGTTTACGCGATGCAGTGCATGGCCACTTTTGCTGTGGTTCGCAGAGAAACCAAGTCCTGGAAATGGCCGCTCATCCAACTCCTGTATATGGGGATACTGGCATATCTTGCAGCATTCATGACGTTTCATCTACTGACATGATACAAGAGCTTCTCGTTATCACCGCCATTGCTGCCGCCATTTACTTCCCGGCAAGAAACTATTTCCGTGGCGCTAAGTCAGGTAAGTCAGGGTGTTCGCAGTGCGGGAAGAGTTAAGGGAACGTTCACGCTATTCCTCGACGAAATCCAGATCCTTTCCATAGGTCTCCGGCATCCACCAAACCGCTGCGAGTGCGGGAATCCAAACGATTAATCCAACAATGAGGAGTGAAGTTGTTATGGATGTATTCAAGCTTTCTTGCACGAAAATGCGCAGCGGAATCAATAGCGTCACCGCGCCGCGCATGAAGTTGGTCACGGTGGCCGTCACCGTTACGCGCAAGTTGGTACCAAAGTGCTCGGAGGTGGATGTCACAAAAACCGACAGATAGCCGCAACCCAAACCGATGAGCAAGGCCGTCACATAAAGCGTTGCCGATTGCATGAGTTGATAGAAATGCCCGACAGTAGCCGCCATGGCCAGCATCATGAAAGCCAATAGAATTTTCTTTCGACTCTTCAACAACTGACTCAATATGCCGCTCGATAAATCACCCGCAGTCACGCCACATTGAAAGAGAATAAAACACAGACTCGCCTTTAGCCCGCTGATGCCATGCTCTGCTGCAAGCTCAGGCGATAACGTGATTAAGAGTCCAACGGAATACCATATCGGCACACCCATGATGATGCAAGCCAGATAGCGCATGGCACGCTTGCGCGTTCGAAACAGGTGTAAAAAGGAACCCCTCGGACGATGGGATTGCTTGACCGATTGAAACAGCGTTGTTTCCATCGCTTTCACGCGCAGCAGCAGCAAAAGAAATCCGACAATGCCCGCAGCTATGAAGGCCGTGCGCCACGGCATGAAGTCGCCGGCTAGTCCTGCAGCAACAGCACCAAGCCCACCGAGTGTAGCGACCAGTATAGTGCCGTATCCACGCTTTTCAATGCTCATGCTTTCACCCACCAGCGTGATGCCTGCGCCTAATTCACCCGCCAACCCCATGCCGGCAAAAAAGCGAATCAAGGCGTAGCTATTGACGTCGCTCACAAAGCCATTGAGCACATTGGAAATGGAGTAGAGGATGATCGATCCGAAGAGCACCGAAACACGTCCTTGCTTGTCGGCAATCACTCCACTCAACACACCGCCCACCATCATGCCCAGCATTTGTGCCGACAATAAATACTCGCCCATACGCGTCAGTTCAGCACCGCTATAACCCAGCTCCTTCAGCGAGGGAATGCGGTACACATTAAAGAGAAACAAATCAAACGTATCAATGAAAAATCCCAATCCGGCAGCCAATACAACTATGTTGAAAGGGGAGTGGTGGAGGGGTTTGGACATGGTGATGAGTGTCGTTTGCTTTTATAGTTAGTTAAGCAAAGGTATTCTATGAAGATTTCGGGTTTCTTGTGAAAAAGAAACAATGTACACTTTTTTTATAGGTATATTATTCTCGCTAAACCCAAGCAATCTTGATAAATAAGAGCTAATGGTAGGAATATTTATTCCCATTAGGAATCACCGAAGACTAATCCTGAGTAAACTTTTGTTTTAAAAATAACACTATGGTATACTCTAAAAGTATATACTTTTGTGGAAACATGTGTCCCATGAAAGTGCTTTCGTTAAAATTGGATGATGAAGTCTTCGAAGAAACTGAAAGACTTGTAGCCAAACTGGATTTAGCAAGGAATCGCTATATCAATGAGGCATTGTCCCTATATAACAAATACAATCGAAGAAAAATCCTAAAAGCTCAATTAGCTCGCGAAGCGAACTTGGCTCGAGTAAGCTCCATGGAGGTTCTGAAAGAATTCGAAGCACTTGATGCACTTGATGATTATGATCAAACAATTTGACATATGGCTCGCTAATCTCAATCCCGGAAAGGGAACCGAGATGGGAAAAGTTCGTCCGGTAGTAGTCGTTCAAACTGATTTGCTCAACAACTTACTTTCATCTACGATTATTTGCCCTGTGACAAGCCAAGTGAATCGAGAGATGAATATTCTGCGTATTTATATCGGCAAGCGATATCTGGAAAAGGAAAGTGCAATATTGGTGGATCAAATGCGGGCTATCGATAATCGAAGATTGTTACAGCGTTTGGGTAAGTTACAGCCTGTTCAAATTGACTCGCTGAAGGACAGTTTGAGAACTATTTTGGAGGTATGAAGCCGTTCTTGCTGTAAGAAACAGCAGGTCGTTTTTGATCTACTTATATTTATACACCCCCTGCATCGCCAGCGCATGCGGCAGGCTGATACACGCCAGAAAGATGAAGAAGTTTCCCCAGGTGAACAGCTCACTTGCCATGCCTGATGTGCTTATTACAACACTGAATACGCCCAACAGCAGCCAAGCACCCAAATGAAAGGGAAGTGCATGCAGCCACATGCGTTGATGACTCATACCCAAATGGGATTGAATGTGTTTCCAGCCCGTCAGACTGTGCTGACCAATGAAGTAAAGGCCAAAGGCGAACATCAGCGGCAATTGACTGCTGAGTAGAAGCCATGAGGTGGTCAATACGCCCGCCAGGTTTCGTTTGAATAAAAAGAAGATGATCCAAGGACTTAGGACCCATACCGGCAAGCCAAAGGGAAGCGATAGCGCGCTCATTGTCGTCAGGATCGCATTCGATTCCTGCATGTGAGTTCCCAAAATATAAACCAGCACTGAGGCTCCCCAGGCCAGCGATAAAGCGGCGTTCATTGACCACTGCTTTCCATCAGCCTGCCCAAAATGCCAGGCGGAATACAGGACAAAGAGTAAAACCGAAATGCTCGGTGCCAGGAACCACAACAGCGCCATCACAGCACCGATGGACAAGTATTTTACAATGAAGCCGGGTAGTCTTCCGGAATCCAATTGACGTGTTTCCAGTAAATGATCCAAAGCACCATGAGGAATTCCGATGGTGACTAAACCAATGATGAGCGTTATGGAGGCGAGTGCTTGCGAGAGCTCCTGAGGCAATGCCATGAAGAGCGCACACAACGCCAATAAAACGGCGGGAACAAACGCCTGATGGTGCTGAATTCTGCGCCAAAGTGCTTTTAAAAAGGGCATCAGAGGCAAGCGACTGAAGATGACGAATTCATCCTTTAAATCGGATTGCTCGTCCAGAAAGGTCAGAATACGCTTGAGCTTATTGTGCTTGAAGAGCGATTCAAAAATCGGTTTTCCCTTATCGGGAGTTCGCGTGAGGATATCGAGCAACAGGCTATCGTAAAAGGCAAATCGCCCGCGGAATACTTCAGCATGAGTTTGGTTGTTGGCTGTTGGAGACGCACCACTAGCAAGAGCCGATGCGACGTCTTCCGCATGATAGAACATGCGCTTAAACGCATATCCTGTGCTGGCCTTGATAGCGTAGTTTCTGGCCCCCAGTTGAACCACTCCCTCAGTCGTTGAATCAAGGATAGGGGCAGTGCACATCGGAATACATCCTTGCTCCTCGTCTAATTTGATGAATTCCCCATAATGTTGTCGGATATAGTCATTCAAGATGACGTCAGCCTCTGTGGCGTTCAGTTGTTCTGTGCCGAATCGAGTCAGTTCAACCATCGCGCTGCCATCGCCGAAGGGCAGGACGTAAACGAATTGCGTAGCATTTAACTGATTCACTTCAAAATCCATGAAGCGAAAAGCTGCCGGAAAGCTTTGACCACTTTTCAATGCGATGCGCCAACCGATGAAGCTTTGGTGGAGGTGGCTTTCATGCCTCTTGGGTGTTTGAAAGGTTGGAGTCCGCGAATCAAAGATCATCTTTCCGATAATCCTCTCCTGGCCTAAGTGCACACAAAAATTATTCTCATCAACAACAATCTCATCAACTGCTCCTGCCAATCGCTTCCAACCGCAATCGGCCGCTAAAACATCGATCTTACGATAAAGATCTAAACTCGACACGTGATGATAGCTCAATGGGTCAAGTTGTACTTCTTCCTTATTGGGTAAAATAACAGAAGACCACGAGTGTGAAATAAGATCTTGGAGCGAACGCTCAATCGACTCATCCCGTTTAGACCAAAAACAAAAGGTTTTATCCCGACGATTTTTTTCTTCCTTATCAATCAGAAGAACATTCTTCTCCTTGAATAATCCCCTTTCATGCATGCTCAACATGAGCAAATATGCGGATGCACCTGCACCGCAGAAGATGTAATCATACGTTTGCGTTGGTTGAGGATTCATGTTAAGGTGCTATGGAAAAGAAAAGGGAGGAAACGATAGTATTCGAATCCTCCCTTTTTGGACTGATTATATCATGTGATAATTAGTCTTCAGCGTTGCGTGACAAGCTGTAGATTACCAAACCGAAACCAATCTTGTTGATCGCGTCGGCAATGTTGTAAACGATATCCATTGAGTGAGCGGCAGCAGCAGGATCAGACACCAACTGCATACCGAACAATCCACCGGGAGTTCCCAAAATGTAACCCAATGGATAGATAGCCCAACCCACCAATACAAACCAAGCCAATACACGCGTTGCACGAGCAACGTTTGCACCTGCAGTTTGCGCCAGTGAAGCCACTTCGCCAAACCAGATCAAGTAAACAATGTAGAAGTAGGCAGCACCTGAAATGACACCCCACATTACGCTGTTACCGCGATCGATGGTCTCACCGAAGTAACCGGTTACGAGCATCACCAATGAAGCGAAAATGAGTTTCCACAACAATGACATTTTTGCACCGGCCTTCTTAGTGATAAGGTAGAATTCTACGCACATCAACGGAACGGTCAAGATCCAGTCAACATAGCGGAAGAACGTTGGTGACTCACCTGTTTCCAGGTTGTAGCCGCGCATGTAATAGTAGTGCACAGCAGCAATAAAGGTAATCAGACCCGACACCAAAACAGAAGTACGCCATTTGGGTGACGTATTGTTTAATTCAAAAAAGAAAAACACGGAAGCGGCCATCATAGCCATGGTTCCAATAAAGAATGTAAACGCGACGTAATTGTCACTCGCAATAGTTAAGTGCTCCATTTGATAATGATTTTTGTTAAGCCTACTCTTTAGGATTTTCGGTAACTCCGGTAACGGTTCTTATTGACCCTAACCACATGAAAAACAGGACGAAATGGAATTTGTTTACGAAAACGCTAAAAAAGTTAAACAAAATGGAAAAGTGATGCAATTCGTATGTGAAAAGTCAATTCTTAGAAACGCTTATTGAATTGTTCGAATCGGTACATTGGAGAGTGCGAAATGAAAAAAACGATGCGCATGTTTGTATCAAAAACTATATTCGTCACATCAAAAAGAATAATCACTATGCATCCCATTCTCAAGAACATCCTGGTGACCGTATGCGGCGCATTCGTTGGTGCAATGGCCAACATGGCGCTTGTCATTTTAGGTAGCATCATTGTTCCTGCGCCCGCTGGAGTGAACCTCACCACACCCGAAGGATTGGCTGCCGGCATGCCGCTCATGCAACCACAACATTTCCTGTTCCCTTTCCTTGCGCATGCCTTGGGAACATTTCTCGGTGCATTAGTGGTTGCTCGATTCGCTACTTCACGCCAATTACAACTGGCGCTCATCATCGGCGCTCTATTCTTCGTTGGCGGCCTGCGAATGGTCATGGAGTTTCCAAGCCCCATGTGGTTCGATGCGCTTGATTTAGGGCTGGCCTATTTCCCGATGGCGTACATAGGGTATAAGCTGGGCTTCAAGTCGAAGTAGGCAGTTTTATTTAGCGCACCCGCTCAAACTTCTGCCACTCCCAATGCGTCGCACTGCGCCAAAGCCATTCAAAAGGGCCGATGGTGAAAATGCGAATCCACACATGACTGAATACGAGTTGAAACACCCAAATAGCTCCAACTACGTAATACAATTCATAGCGTTCGAGTTGGTTGAACAGCCCAAAAGCAAAGCCACTGAAAAGTAATCCGCCGATAATGCTTTGCATCAGATAATTGGTGAACGCCAATCGACCTACCGGCGAAAACAGTCGCGTGAGCCATGCAGTGAGCGGCAATTGGAACAGCAGATTCAACAAACCCAAGTAGCCCAGAGTCAGTCCAAGCCGTCCGAATTGCTCAATGACCCATGGCCGGTGCACCGCAATCTGATACGGGTCAAAACCATAATTCACTTTCGCGGAGGCTGCCAAGTAATAAATAGGGAAGCCAATAGCGAAGCCAATCGCACTCATGATGATGTAGAATCGCTTGCTGCGCTTGCCCGTCAGCACACCCGCGCGGTAGAGTGCCATGCCAATCAACATAAACGAGAAGGCATCGAGAAAAAAGAAGTTGTAGACAAAGTCCGTCTCGAGGAAATAACTGATCGAAGCAGAGTAGGCAAAGAAGGTCCAAAAATCACCCTGCGTGCAAGCAATCTGATCTTCATCTACCATGCGCTTGTGTTCAACGCTATGCTCGTGCTGAAAGGACTGCCAGGTATCAATATCCGCCTTCTGCCCAGAAGTCAGCGGTGTGACGGTGGTATCCACCGCCAGCGCTATATCAGCAGCAGCTTTCATACGCACCGGCTTCTGCTTGCTCCAGGATTGTTTCACCGAAAACAACACCATCACCACACCGGCGATGATAAGCAAACGCTTCATCGGTAACCGATAAAACGGCAGAATGAATAGGCCTGCAAGGGCATACGTGTAGAGAATATCGCCCGGCCACAACAAGACATAAGCGTTGAATAGACCAAAAAGAAACAATACGACTAGTCGACGAGAGAAGAATTCAGCAGCACTATCCAACGATGTTTTGGCGGCATAATGTTCGAGTATAAGAATTGCACTAGCGCCAAACAGCAAAGAAAACATCCCCCGCATGGTGCCGTGAAAGAACACCTCAATCATCCACCAACTCCAATAATTCGGTCCGCTAAACTCGCCCCTTATGCGCAAATCTTCGACCGTGTTCTCCGGCATGCCAAACCAGTGGATATTCATGAGCAATATTCCCAGCAAGGCAAAACCCCTCAGAGCATCCAATGTTTGTATACGCGTTTCGACTTTCATAGCTTAAATCTAAAAGGAATTCGCGCGACCCACAGCAACTTTCAACTTTCAACCTTCAACCTTCAACTTTTCAACCGGCTTCAGTTCCCGAGCCGCCCACAATCCCGCCACCAAAATCAACACATTCGCCACTCCCAGTAAGCCTTCATCAAACAACAACTGCAGCTTTTCACCAACCAAATCCGGACTGTTGATGGCAAAAGGAATAAAGGCAATCATCAACAACAGAATAATCAGATTGCGATGACGAATTCCTGACGTCAATGCCGCTTGCAAGGCCAATGCCAGCATCGGCCATACCCACATGAAGTGCTCCGTATCCGTGTGCACCAGGTTCGGAACAATGCCCACCAATAAAAAGAACTCAGCGTAACGTACCTCTTTCGACCAGCGAACTCCTTCACGACGGTCATTCAAAAACAACCATGCAGCGATTATGATTGCCACTCCGCTGAGCACTCCCAGGATGAGCCATGGACCGGCAATTCCGCCCATTAAGCCACGATTGATGAGCCCGTAGAGCGTGTTCGGACTATGTTGCAATGCCACATTATGATCACCAATCGTGAAGCCCCAAAAACGCAAGAGCTGCATATTCGCTTCCCAGCCCAGTGCCAATGCGGGTAATAGAAGTCCGGCAAGTACACAGGCAACCGTAGCTGCGACTGCCTGCAAGTTGCGTTTCCAAATAAAATAGGGTAGGAGCAGTAAAAAGTGCGGCTTGAAGAGCAATACCAATCCATACAGCACTCCTGCCGAGATGTGTTTCTGTTGTCGAAGCAATCGATACACTTCAAACAATAACATGAGCAAAAACAAATTCACATTGCCCAAATGCAGTTCGCGCTCCAAGTGGTCAATCAAAAACACGCCTGATAGTCCCGCTAATACCAGCGCCTGCTTGCCGCCTTCGCCTGTCACAAACTCGGACACCCGCCATAAGAAATAGATGAGCGCGGCAGTGAGTAGCACATAATATAGCACCGAAGCCACCGCATAAGGCTGCAGGGCCAGCGGCACAAAAGGAAGACACGCAAAAGGGGAGTACTTATAAAAACCGCTACTCACTCCAAAGGCTTTACCGTAAAGCGTATCGCCGTGTATGAGCGCATTGGCTGCATCATAGTACACCCGGAAATCCGCCATCTGTGCGCGCCCGTTGTTCCACTCTAGGGCAAGGTACCCCAGGCACAACAAGGCGACAACAAGATTGAATCGGAGTTTCATGGCTACAAAAAAAGAAAAGAGAATGCTGCCATTCTCTTTTCAGGATAGGGTTCTAAAGAAATTATTTTGAAGCTTTCACAAAGGTCCGCGTCACCGTTCCCAACGACGAACTGGCTACTGTCCAATAAGCGCCTTGAGGCAACGTCGAAATGTCGAGCACTTGCTTGGGCGATTGAATCTTTACTTGCATCACTTGCTTGCCTTCATTGTTGAAGATGGTGAGATCAGATCCAACTAAGGTGCTCGCCGCTTCCATCGTCATCATCGTTTCAGCAGGGTTGGGATAAAGCTTCATGTCTTGACCAATCGTAGGCAAACTCACCACCGAATTGGTTGTGGTGTCTTGCGGCGCAAACATGATGATCTTGTTAGGGGCAGTGCCGGGATATTGCGTGCCATTGAGCGCCACATAAAGTGCACCTGTATACGGATTGATACAAACATCACGGAAGCGCTGATTAAGCGATGTGAAGAGTTTGTCTTCCGAAAGTACAGTCATGCCGTCTTCACTCAGGTGTAAAATCGACACACGGTCGTTCGATGAACTCGTTCCGCTCAATCCACCCATAACTCCCATAATCAAACTGTTTTGCCACTCAGGAATTGCAGGGTGATTGTAATATTCCAAACCATTCACCGCCACGCATGGAGACCATTCTTTGATCGGCTCCATGACATTGTTCTGACTGCAATAGTTCTGCTCAGCATTGGTATTGCAAGCCCCTTCAACCTCCGGCCAGCCATAATTGCGCGAAGGCTCGATGATGTTCAACTCGTCGCTGTTGTTCTGACCATGCTCGCTTTCGTAAAGAATGCCGGATGGACCATAACACAATCCCTGGCCATTACGGTGACCAAATGACCATACGTAGGTCGATGGATCGGGGTTATCCGATGGAATCGATCCATCCAAATTGATGCGTAAAACCTTACCGTTTTTGGATGATAGATCCTGAGAAACGTCGCCACCACTGCCAACATCCCCGGTAGTCATCATGATTTTGTTGTCGGGTGAAATCACCAGACGTGAACCGTTGTGAATCGATTGACCAGCGATATTATCGATTAGGTAAGTTTCATTCGTGAGTGCAGTTCCGTTCCAGTCAAATGATGAAAGGCGTTCCTTGATAGTATTCCCTTGCGAATAGTTATACACCAAAAACACCTTGGGCGTATTGGTAAAATCGGGATGTAAAGCCATTCCCAACAAACCCGGTTCACCGCTACCGTTGTTACTCACGGTGAGCTCGAGAATCGTAGTGTAATTACCGGTAACGGGGTCAATGTGCAGCACCTTACCATTGCGACAGCTCGCCCAGATGTAATCATCGGGACCCCACAGGATTTCCCATGGACGGGTAATGCCGGTCACTACATCAGTTTGCACGAGCACTGTGCTATCGAGCGGCCAGGTCGTTTGGGCTTGAACAGAGGCAGAGCCTAAAAGCGCTGCAATAAGGATGGAACGAAGGTTCATCATAGAGTTATTTCAATGGAATTATTGGTGAACGAAGATAGGCTTCGACAGCACTACACAACAGGGAATTTCTACCCATTCTTGGGTTGTTGGTTAAAACTTATAGTTGAAACCGACGCCAATCACTTCCTTGAACTGCGTGCGCGGACCCGAACCATCGGTGATCCCGTCGTTATTGCGGTCGACAGCAATGGCGATATCGTTATCATAGAGCAGGTGAGAGGTGATCGTAGTGGTGATGTACTTGTTGACCTTGAGACCGATAATTGTTTCCCAGCTGACATCAATGTTCTGAGGGTTTTGCTTGTAATTCGAGAAGAGATCAAGCTTTGAAATGATCGAAACGCTCTTGTCTTTGAAGAACGTCTGCTGATACACCATGCGCACATAACCACCGACCTCTGATCGGGACTTCTTTCCCGGGGTCACGATATTTCCTTCAGCATCATACACCGCTTTATCCACCCCGAAAGCACCGGCATTGGCCAGGAGCTCGTTGTTGACAATCGTGTTTTTGGATGTAATAGGAGCAATGAAGGCCGTGAGTTTGTCGCTGGGCTTGTAATCCATACCAATGGCCGCAAGCACGTAAGCAGGAGCCAATAGGTCAGAAATCTTTACTGAATCGTTGGGATAATTATAACCGGCTGTCATCTGCGTCTTGAAGTTGACAAGCCCGGCGTAATACCACTTGGAAGACGCCTTTCGTCCGTATTTAGACGTGAAGTCTACCTTGTCGTCCGTCTTGATGAAGTCGGCGTCTTTACCCTGCTTGAGCAAACCGTATCCCAGGTCGAGCATGCTGTCCCAGGAGTCTTTCTCACTCTTGTATTTCGCAAAGAGATTGACCAACCCTCCAATCGCCACGGTGTTTTGACCACCGGCAGCCCAATTGGTAAACGAGGCCTGTGAGATGTTCAACCCGAGAATACCTCCTGTTTTCCAACCCATAACGGAATCTTTAGAAACCGTGCGGATGTCCTTTTCAGCATCCGTCGTCTGCGACCAAAGTGCAGAGGAAGAAGCCACCAGACAGGCAGCCAATAAAAGCAGTCTTGTTTTCATGGTGCGAATATAAACGCGACCGGAAAAAGGCAGTCTTAACGTTGAGAATCCTGATGCTCGACGGTGGCACGTCTTCACTCGCTTTCGGCGTAGTGGAGTAACTCCTGCAAATTGGCTTTCCACAAGTAGCCGCTATCGGTCAGTGCAAAAAGTTCATCGTCCACTATGGCAATAGAATCAACTCCTTTTTTCAATTGTTGGTTGTTGAGTTCAACCCAGGTTATTCCACCGTCTTTACTGAGCCATACGCCTGTTTTACACGCAATAAGCCAATGATTACCAACATTCAAAGTGCAGATCTCAGCATCCTCCGACAACGTTGGGGTTACTGCGAATCCACCATACTGATATTTCTTCCATGATTTTCCCTGATCAGTTGAAATGAGCATTCCATATTGTGTCATCATAAGAATAGCGTGGTCAAATATTTTTAACCACTGTGGCATCATACCTGGAAAAAGTGATCCATCGATTGATGACGCTCCCCACAGAGTATCAGGTAGATTTCGAAAAAAAAAAACTTGACATTCTTTGGTATATTTACCTTCGACTTCTCTTTTTCCCAGACCTGCAATAATCCAGAGTGAATCGCTGATATCGTATTGCGTTCTTCGAATTCTGCATGATTTGATTTTTTCTCCGACGTGTCGCAGTGTGAGCGTATCCGTTCTATAGTGAGCACAAAATGACAGCTTATGTCCAGGCTCAAATAAGTACTCTCCGGTTAAGGCGTCATTAGTGAAGTAGCATCCTCTTGTGGTTTTAAGTATAAGATTGTTATCGGTCGTATATATATGCTGAATTGAAATCTTGGATAAGCTGTATTGTTTATCGCCGTTTTCATCGATGTAAGTATCAATCGTGTCAGTTCCGAAATTCAATGAGCGCGATTGCCATGTTACTCCTTTATCTGAGCTAATGAAAAGTGTATCCATTTGCTCATTATTAGATTTTTTCAGGAACACAAGTGACTGGCCATACAATGAATGTAAATCTCTGCCTCTCCCTTTCATCATTATTCCATCCCAGGTAAGAACTCTATCGCTGCTGTCAATGAAGGGAGTAAAGTCAAGCTGAACCCATGGCGCGCGCGGCAATTTCGCCCGCGTATACGTGGTCGTAATTTCAATCGACTTGCCATGTAATTCCGGATAAGCCATCATGATGAAATTTCCCATAGGTGCAATCGTTTCGTCATCCAAATGGATGATTTGTTTCAGCTCCATGGTCTTTTCATTGGCACCGACAATTACAAATCGGTCATAGGTGTAGGTTGTATCCAAGGTGTACCAATGCTCATCCGAATAGGTGCTGTCCTCATAGCTCTTTTCAATTTGTGCGATGTTCTCATTCTTGAAAATGAGCGTATCGTTCGCAATACGAAAAGTCTTGTGCACGACTTCATCCAAAGCCAAATCGCCATTACGACGAAATTCAAAAACAACAGATGCTGTTGCTGCGAGCGCCATCGCTTCTGTGGCAGGCGTATTCATCTCTTTAGTGATTGCCTCAGATTCAGGACAATTAAACCGCATTCCGGAGATTTTCCATAGCCCATAGACGTGTTCCATGGTTGGCACGTTGGCAATGATGTCTGTTTGGCCGCAAACCTGCTGTGATAGAGCAAGACCTAAGCAGAAGCACAGCACGCTGGAAAGGGCTGATGGAAAAGAGAATCCGGTTGGCATGGTTAATCGTTTGAAACGGTGAAAAAGCGAATGTAATAGGATAGATAAAAAGGAACATTTGCGATGTCACTTTAATTCAGCATGAAAAATCACTGTAATTGAACGCCGCAAACAAGCCGACCGTTCGCAGCCGAGGTTATATTTTTCCGCGAAACATCCTGTCCCCGAGCGCAGTCAAGAGGCCCACTCGCCCTTCGCCATTCGTCACTTGTCACTATTGAGTGTCGCCCCTCCGGGGCTTTTTGGCCAACGACATATTTCTCGCTATTGATATTTCGCCCCTACGGGGCTAGCTGAAAGGCGATAGTCAGAAAGCGTGGTCGATAAGCAATCTTCACCTCATCCCCAGTCCTCAGTCCCTTATCCCCAGTCCTCAGTCCCCAGTCCCTATTCCCCCCGCTCAATCACCATCGCACTCGCTCCACCGCCACCATTGCAAATTCCGGCGCCGCCAATCTTGGCGTTGTTCTGCGCCAGCACATGAATGAGCGTTACGATGATACGGGCACCTGAACATCCCAGCGGATGACCAAGGGAAACGGCACCGCCATTGACATTCACCTTCGCCGGATCGAGTCCCATTTTCTGAGCATTCACAATGCCGACAACAGAGAAGGCTTCATTCAACTCAACAAATTCCAGATCACTCATGGCTAATCCCGCCTTGGCTACAGCCTTCGGAAGCGCCAACGATGGGGTAGTGGTAAACCACTCCGGAGCCTGCTCTGCATCGGCGTATGAACGAACCTTCGCCAGTGGCTTCAAGCCAAGCGATTCCATTTTTTCCTTGCTCATCAATACCAGCGCCGCAGCACCGTCATTCATCGTGCTGGCATTGGCAGCAGTCACAGTGCCGTCTTTGGAGAAAGCCGCGCGCAAGCCCGGTACTTTATCGAAATTGACATTCTTATATTCTTCGTCCTCGCTGAAGGTCACCACATCGCCTTTGCGACCGGTCACCTGTACAGGAACGATTTCAGCACTGAATTTACCGGTCGACCAAGCTGCAGCTGAACGCTTATAGCTTTCGATGGCAAAGGCATCTTGGTCTTCACGCGTGATATTGCATTCCTTGGCGCACATATCCGCCGCAACTCCCATCGCGTAGTTGTGATACACATCCGTCAGGCCGTCCTTGGCCAAACCGTCGATCATACTCACGTTACCGTATTTATTTCCCCAACGCAGGTTCTCAGAGTAGAAGGGAACCTGACTCATGTTTTCCATACCACCGGCAACGACCACGTCGGCATCACCCAGCATGATGCTCTGCGCACCTTGCATGATGGCCTTCATTCCGGACGCACATACCTTATTGACGGTAGTGCAAGCAACACCATCAGGCAATCCGGCAAACTTCGCCGCCTGACGTGCAGGGGCCTGTCCGAGATTGGCCTGCAGCACGCAGCCCATAATGACTTCATTGACTTCATTGGGATCAAGCTGAATGCGATCCAATGCTCCTTTGATGGCTGCAGCGCCCAGTTTGGTGGCAGACACAGAGGCTAATGATCCACCGAAACTCCCCATGGGAGTGCGCACGGCGGCAACGATAAAAACTTCTTTCATTGAGAAAATTTTTTAGGCGGCAAATATAGCTGTGAACTTCCCCGTCCCAAGGGACTCACGTCGGCTGAAATTAGCGCACACTGTTGACGCGGATGTGCTCGAAGTAAGCTTTCAAAATAGGACTGTTGTCGAGGCGGGGAGTCATCACCTCCAAAATCGCACAACCCGCTGTGGCATATAGCCAGGTCATACCTTCACGCAGAGATTCCACGTCGGTAGCGCCTCGGAAGGGAATCGCATACATGGCGGCCATACCCGCTGCACTGCGTGTGTGGGCTGTTTCAAAAAAAGTCTCCAGCGCTTGGGAAGAAGGATCAGGTCCGTCGATAATGCGGAAAATACCACCCCCGCCATTGTTGATGACGATAATCTTTAAGTGAGATTTATCCAGGTTATTCCACAGGGCATTGCTGTCGTAAAAGAATCCGATATCCCCGCTGATGAGCGTTGTAGTGCGACCCGACAACGTTGCTGCGCCCAGCGCAGTGCTGGTGCAGCCGTCAATACCTGCCACACCGCGATTGCCATAGTAATGCAGATCACAACGGGCATCATCGAGCAACACATACCGCACGGCTGAACTATTGCCCATTTGAACATCAGTGCCACCGGGCAACAGAGGATGCAACACGTGAAAGGCCGCCAGATCACTCCATGGCGCCGACTGCACAAATTCGCGGGCTGAGCTTCGTGCGGCGTTATGCAGTTCCAACATGCGCTTGCGGTAATCCGATGCGATTGGCTTCGCTCCGCCATTCAAGCTTTCAAAGAAGGCTGTTGGAGTAATCGGAATCACCTTGCTGAGCTGCTTCAACGTATCTAATCCTTCGCCACTGATATCCACATGCCAATGCACTGTATTGCTTTTACGCAGGAGCGCTTTAATCTTTCTCGAAATAAGATTGTGGCCCACTGTAATTAGCAAGTCCGGCTGAATGTAGCTGTGGGTGTCGCTGTCAGAAATAGCGAGCAGCCGGTCAATGGTGGTGATGAAGCTATCATCGGCGAGGTTACTGTGAGCCTCAGTCAATACCGTCACATTTTCGCGTTGCGAAAACAAGCGAATCGCCGCAAGCATCTCCTTGTCGGCGCGCATTTGACCGGCCAACACCATCACCTTTGGACAGGTGGCGATGCGTTGTTGAAGTTCATTCAATTCCGTATCCGCCAATCGCACGTCGCCTGTTGCGCGCCGAATCATCTTAACAGACTCAGTAGGCTGATCGACCATTTTGTAAAGCGGTTCGCGCAAGGGGAAATTCACGTGCACCGGTGCGCGTACGCCTTCATTGGCCAGTCGCATGGCCTCATCCATGAGGCGCACATTGTACCATACCAAATCACCCTCCGCGGCTTCCTCCGCGATTTCGTAAGAAGCTTTGACGTAGTTGCGATAGACCTCGCGCTGACGAATACTTTGGCCCTCGCCTTGATCAATCCATTCAATGGGCCGATCCGCAGTGACCACCAACAGGGGCACACGCTGATAAAATGCCTCGGCAAGAGCCGGTGCGAAGTTCAACGCTGCTGTGCCGCTGGTACAAATCAAAGCGACCGTGTGATCCAGTTGCTGCGCCATGCCCAGGGCGATGAACGCAGCGCTGCGCTCGTCAACGATACTATGCACCGTGAACCGGGAATCTTCCGATAGACTAATACTGAAGGGCGCATTGCGTGAACCCGGACAAATAATCACGTGCTTGATACCATGTTGAACAAGCAATTGAATGAAATCTTGAACCGGTTTTTTATCGGAAATCATGGGCGTGCAAATGTAGCGAACCGAAAGACTATTGATTGTTGAACGCGGGGTAATATTTAGCTTCGTTCATTGCGAAATCAATCGATTCATTATGTTTGCTTGATAACAATTCACGATAAAGTCAACACGTCTGAATGGAGAAGAATCAAAGTGCGATGGAAACGAGCGGATTGTCCAAAATTAATATTCCAATAATTGTTACCCTACGCGGATTGGCCGCCCTGATGGTCTGTGCGTATCACTTCGTATGCACGACTACGGATTACATCGCGTCTTCAGACGTCACGCGAACCTTTTGGTATGGGCAAAAGGGCGTTCAGGTGTTTTTCATTATTTCCGGAATCGTCATTCCATTATCGCTTATTCATCTGAACTACAAACTGCCACAGTTTGGCAAGTTCATGCTAAAACGCTTCATTCGTATCGAGCCGCCTTATTTCGCCTCGGTCTTACTCGGGGTGTTTTATCTTTATCTCAGCAGTCGTTTCGGTAGTTCAACAAACGCCGACCTAATTCCTTCACTTCGAGATCTTCTTCTGCATATTGGTTATCTAATCCCCGGTGTTGAAGGTGCTAAATGGATCAATGAAATTTATTGGACCTTATTTGTCGAATTCCAATATTACGTTGTGCTCGCCTTGACTTTTCCGCTGGCCATTTCAGGAGACAAATTCAAGCGAATGACTTTTATGATGATGATGTTAATTCCGCCGTTGTTCGTTGGATCCAAATACTTTTTCGCGTGTTGGAGTGCTTTTTTCCTCATAGGGATGGGCTATGCACTTTGGATTACACGTCGATGGACGACAACCGAGTTTTTTCTTTCATTGGTGTTAGCTTCGGTAGTTTCTCTGTATCATTTGCCTTTGGTTGATATTGTGTTTGGTCTTGCCACGCTAGCCGTTATTGCGTTTTTCGGAAATAGAAGTTTTAAGTGGGGTAATCTATTGGGTAATTTCTCCTACTCGCTTTATCTCATCCATTCGTTTATTGGTGGAGCTTTTGTAAACTTCATGTCCCATATCTTCAGAGAGCCTTACCAAAAGTTCTTGGTTATAGCCGGAGGAATCGGTATTAGCCTAATTTCGGCCTATGTGTTTTATCGATTGATTGAAAAACCGGCTCAGGCTTGGTCGCGGAAACTCGCCTAATTGGTGTTGATTAGAATAGGATACCTAGAACCTATATTCCATAAAAATAAGATCCAACCAGCGGTCAAATTTGTGTGCCACCTCATGCAATCGCCCCGCTATGCGAAACCCAAAGCGCTCATGAAGCGCAATGCTCAAGGTGTTGTCGGCATCGATGCCGCCAATCAGCACATGCACGTTGTTGAGTCGAGCTTCGGCGATAATGCTCTCCAATAACTTCTTGCCCAAGCCCAAACCCCGGAAGGAAGAATGGACGTAAAGTGAATGCTCCATCGTTGTGCGATAAGCTGCGCGTACTCTGAATACTCCGTAAGTCGCAAACCCCGCAACATGGCCGTCAACCTCTATCACGATCACCGGATGACCGGCATCGCACTTGTGCTGCCACCACTGCTGTATGTAAGCTGTGTCGAAAAGATCGTACTCGTAAATAGCCGTGGTGGTTTCGATGGCCTCGTTGTAAATACCCAGGATCGCTTCAAGATCATCGAAGCGGGCAGAGCGTAAAAGGACAGGTGCATCTTTTATCATGAGGCTAACCGACTTGGCACAATTTTTCTCAAGTTTGCGTCAAATTAAAACCAAAGTCACATGAACGCTTTCAAAAATTTCCTCCTCGTTCCCGGTCTTGTTCTGCTGCTTGCACTTCAGGCCTGCAAATCCACATCACCCATGGGCGAGAAAGTCAAAGAACCATTTTCAGGCGGAAAGTATGAAAGCACATCACGCTACTTCCGCGCTAAGGGCAAAGGCGACAGCAGCGACGAGAACATCGCCAAGAATAAGG
>JBKCDO010000248.1:0-2593 GCA_046304755.1 Flavobacteriales bacterium | reverse complement strand
GCCGTTGGTCGATGTCGTTGGCAATGCATTGATGGTTGCGCCGCTACAGAACGGACCAACCGCTGCGAACGTTGGAGTCACGTTCGAATTAATTGTAATCGTCAACGATGCGGTCGTCGCACACTGACCTGCTGTTGGCGTAAACGTGTATGTAGTCGTCGCCGTGTTATTGATCGCCGTGTTCCAGGTTCCTGTGATGCCGTTGGTCGATGTCGTTGGCAGTGCATTGATGGTTGCACCACTGCAGAACGGACCTACCGCTGCAAACGCAGGTGTCACGTTTGGCGTAATGGTAATCGTGAGCTGCGTCGTTGTCGCACACTGACCTGCTGTTGGCGTGAACGTATAAGTAGTCGTTGCCGTGTTATTGATCGCCGGGTTCCAGGTTCCTGTGATGCCGTTGGTCGATGTCGTTGGCAGTGCCGGAATCGAAGCACCACTGCAGAACGGACCAACCGCTGCAAACGTTGGTGTCACGTTTGGCGTGATGGTGATCGTGAGCGATGTTGTCGTCGCACACTGACCTGCTGTTGGCGTGAAGGTGTAGGTGGTCGTTGCCGTGTTATTAATCGCCGGGTTCCATGTACCTGTAATGCCGTTGGTCGAAGTCGTTGGCAACGCCGGAATGGAAGCACCGCTGCAGAACGGACCAACCGCTGCGAACGTTGGTGTCACGTTCGGCGTGATGGTGATCGTGAGCTGCGTCGTCGTAGCACACTGACCTGCTGTTGGAGTAAACGTGTACGTAGTCGTTGCTGTGTTATTAATAGCCGGGTTCCAGGTTCCTGTGATACCGTTGGTCGATGTCGTTGGCAATGCCGGAATAGAAGCTCCGCTGCAGAACGGACCAACCGCCGCAAACGTTGGTGTGGTTGCCAAGTTCACCGTAATACTTCCCGTCGCACTCACCGTTCCGCATCCACCGCTAAGTGGTATGCTGTAGTTAAACGTGCCTGAAGCAGATGGTGTTCCGTTGATCGTAATCGTATTGGCATCCCATGCCGCTGTGACTCCAGCTGGAAGTCCGGTTGTTGTGCCGATACCGGTTGCACCCGTGGTTGCAATCGTAATAGGCGTGAGAGCACTGTTGACGCAAACGGTCGGATTCGCGGATGGATTGCCGGCTGTGTTGGTGCCATTAACTGCAACTATGGTTGCTGATGAGGTAGCTGAGCATCCACCGCCATCGGTGAGCGTTACGGTATAGGATCCGCCAGTGGTTACCACAATGGATTGTGTTGTCGCGCCGGTCGACCATGTATTGCCCGTTGTCGCAGATGAAGTGAGGGTAACCGATCCGCCCTGACAAAACGTGGTGGTTCCTGAGGCGGTTATGGTTGGTGCAGTGAGCGACGAGCTGACATTCACTGCAGTTGAAGTTGAGATACAAGCTCCATTCGTGACACGCACTGTATAACTTCCTACTTGATTAGCCGAATAAGTAGAGGCCGTTGCGCCATTGATAGCTACACCATTTAAAAACCATTGGTATGCATTCCCTGTTCCGGCTTGCGCGTCGAGCGTGACCGGTAATGAGCAGTTTCCTGCACTTGCTGTAGAAGTGATGGTCGCCGTATTGGTGATAACTACAGGTGCAGAAACAGTAACGCAGGTGGTGGCTGTGTTCGTTACGCGGACAGAATACGAGGCAAAGGCCGTGGGCAAATAGGAGGTATTGGTAGCGGCCGTAATGGCTGTGTTGTTTAGTAACCATTGGTAGGTATTTCCCGCCACGGTTTGTGTTGTGAGTGTAATGTTGCTGCTCGGGCATGCGAGAATAGTGCCTGAGGGAGTGATTACGGGAGCCGGAGCGCTGAGGTATGAAACCAATATGCTGTCGGTGTATGTCTCAATTCCGTTTGTGGCTGTGATACCGTAATAGCCTTGGTTGGCCGGTGTGAAAGTGATAGAAGAGGTAGTTGCTCCGTTGAACCAAGTGGTCGAAAAACCATTAGGTCCGGAGTAGTTGAGCGTCACAGGGGATCCGGGACATGCGCTGGTTGAATTGCCTTGAGCAATCAAATTAACGGTGGTATTGATTCCTTGAGGGAATACAACTTTTTTGAAAAGAGGTCCCCAAAGACCGGCTCCGTCGCGTAATCGTATGTTGAATAGAACGGAATCTGCAGTAACCGTCCAAGTTGCGCTGGTGCGCAACAAGGTTTCTACGGCTTCATTCAAGGCTCCGTCGAAGGCGATGATGGGCGTGCAGGTACCCGCACCCGGGTCGAAGTTGCCGAAGAAATACTCAGCTTGTGTGATGTCAACCGATCGGGTATTGGTTTGTGCGGCCTCGTTGAAGATGGTCTTTTTAAACACCGGTCCCCAGTTGCCATCGGCGTCTTTCACGCGAATGTTGAAGAGGATAGGTGAGGATCCAAGTGTGGCTGTATAGGCACTTTTCAATACGGCTTCTACCGCTTCGTTGTAGCTGCCGTCCAGCGCCAGGATTGCAATACCATTGCCGGCACCCGGATCGAAATTACCGAAGTAAAACTCGCCTTGCGAAAGGTTGACTGAACGCGTTACTGTTTCCGCAGCTTCGTTAAAGATGGTCTTTTTGAACACCGGGCCCCAGTTGCCATCGGCGTCT
>JBKCDO010000247.1:0-2680 GCA_046304755.1 Flavobacteriales bacterium | reverse complement strand
GGACGGGGGACGGGTAAATTAGTTTCAGACTGAAAGTAAAGGTTGGATTCGGTGGACACCGGGATCACGCGGCTTGAGAACCAAATCTTTGATTAACGCGTAATCATCAGGATTAGCCACAAAGTCAAGACCCTTGGTGTAAATCATAAGCACACGCATTTCTTCGTGCTGACGGATGTACTCCAGGTATTGGTGTTGTATATTCATCAGGTATTCGTCGGAAATACTCTGTTCGTATGATCGTCCGCGTTTGCGAATATTATATTGTAAGTCCTCCACATCGAGGTAGAGATAGACCATTAAATCCGGCTTTGGGCAAGAGGCTTCAACGATTTCGTACATCTTCATGAACAGGTCGTACTCATCTTTATTCAAATTGTTCTTGGCGAAGATTTGGCATTTGCTGATAAAGTAGTCCGAGATAATATTGGGTGCAAACAAATCTGAGGTATTGAGTTCGCGCTTCAACTGGGAAAAGCGTTCGGATAAAAAACTGAGCTCTACCGGGAACGCATAGCGCTCGGGATTTTCGTAGAATTTGGGTAGAAACGTGTTTTCCGCGAATTCCTCCAAGACAAGTTTAGCACCGAGTTCTGCGGCAAGCATTTTTGAAAGGCTTGTTTTTCCCGCTCCGATATTTCCTTCGATGGATATGTACTTGTAAGGACTCACAGGCGCGTTACTTTTCCTTTATCCGAGCATGCTTTCAACAATTCGGCAACGGTTTTCTTGAGCACAGGATGCAACAATTCCGGCGCAATCTCATGCAGAGGTTCGAGCACGAATCGGCGATCGGTCATGCGCGGATGAGGCACCCGGAGGTTTTCCGTTTCGATGGATTCTTGGTCGATCAGCAGCACATCGATATCCATTTCGCGTGACACATAGCCATTGGGGCTTCTCTCGCGTCCGAAGAATTCTTCCAGTTCAGCTATTTCAGCAAGCAACTCCTCATTGGACAATTCACTTTGAAGATGAACGACCTGATTAAGGAAGTTGGGCACATCATTCATTCCCCAAGGCTCACTCTCATAAACGGCGGACACTGCGAGCACATCACCGAAATTGAAATCGATGAACTCAATTGCTTCTTCCAAATTGGCTTCACGTTCGCCGAGGTTACCGCCGATGCATAAGTAGATGTGACGCAGCATGGGGCAAATATAATGGGGACTGGGGACTGGGGACTGGGACCCAATATCTACTACCCAGTATTCAGTACCCAGCACCCAGTATTCAGTACCCAGTATTCAGTACCCAGTCCCCAGTCCCCATTTATCTATCTTCGCGAGCGTATGTTGAAAGAAGAGACCATTGTAGCGTTATCGACGGCACCGGGTATCGGGGCTATTGCATTGGTGCGTATGACGGGACCGGAATCGGAGCGTATTGCGCAGGCGGTCTTTAGTAAAGATCTTGGCAAGGCTGATTCGGGTAAGGCCGTTCACGGCTGGGTGATGGATGGCGGGCAGCGCGTCGATGATGTATTACTCACCGTTTTTCGGGCGCCACATTCGTTTACAGGCGAGGATACCGTGGAGATTGCCTGTCACGGTTCTATTTTCATACAGTCGGAAATTCTGCGTTTGCTTACACACGCCGGGGCCCGGATGGCGCGCGGAGGAGAGTTTACGATGCGTGCGTTCATGAACGGGAAGATGGACCTATCTCAGGCGGAGGCCATAGGTGATTTGATTGCATCGGAATCCGCTGCGGCGCACAGGCAAGCCGTACATCAGATGCGGGGTGGTTTTTCGAAAGAGATCAATGGTTTGCGCGACAGGCTCATTCATTTCGCTGCGCTCATAGAACTCGAACTGGACTTTGCCGAAGAGGATGTTGAATTTGCGAACCGCGAGCAATTTCGGGCGCTACTCACCGAGATATTATCGGTTGTAGAAAAGTTGAAAGCCTCCTTCAAGCTGGGTAATGTGCTGAAGTCAGGGGTTCCGGTGGCCATTCTAGGCGCCCCCAACGCCGGTAAGAGCACCTTGCTCAATGCGCTATTGAACGAGGAGCGTGCGATAGTCTCGGACATTGCCGGCACCACAAGAGATACGATTGAAGAGCACATCACTATTGATGGTGTTCGCTTCAACTTTATTGATACTGCGGGGATTCGCGACACTCATGACACCATTGAGAGTATTGGCATTAGTCGCGCCATGGAGAAGGCCCGCGGCGCATCGGTCATTCTGCTCATCTTTGATGCAACGAGCACACATTACGATGCGTTTTTGAATTTCCGGGAATACCTATTCAAAGAGGCCGGCACCGACAAGCACATTATACTACTTGCCAATAAAACGGACGATGTTCACTTCGATGAAGGGGTGTTTGACAAGCACTTTGGCAAAGAGCTCGGGCTATTGAAAATTTCATCCAAGCGAGGAACACAAATTGAAGAACTGAAGCAAGCGCTGCGCAATGCCATTGATCTCGGCAAGGTAAACAGCGGTGAGACTATTGTCACCAATGCTCGTCATCACGCAGCCCTGAGCAAAGCCGCAGAAGCACTCACCGATGTCTTGCAGGGTCTTGACACCGGCCTCACTGGTGATCTGCTGGCCATCGAGCTTCAAAAAGGTCTCCATCGAGGCGGAGAGCACCGCGTTGCCATCGAGCCGCAAAAAGGCCGCCTGCGGCGCAGGCGAGACCTCTCGCAGTTTCAGATACAAAC
>JBKCDO010000246.1:0-8468 GCA_046304755.1 Flavobacteriales bacterium | reverse complement strand
ATTTACACCAAGGCTGCAGACGTTGGCGCTGACCTCGTTGGTAAAGTCGAAGCCGGCATTCCGGAAGACGATCCTCGCAACCCGGCCACTATCGCCGATAACGTAGGTGATAACGTAGGTGACGTTGCCGGTATGGGTGCTGACTTGTTCGGTTCATACGTTGCAACTGTTCTTGCATCAATGGTGTTGGGTAACTACGTTATCCGCGACTTCATGGAAGCAAACAACGGTTCTTTCGATGCCATTCCTTTCAAGGGTATGGGTCCGATTTTCCTTCCTTTGCTCATCGCTGCTGTAGGTCTTCTGGCCTCTATTGTTTCAAGCTACTTCGTGCGCGTTTCAGATAATGGAAAGGCAACTATCAACGCCGTTCAAGGTGCGCTCAACTTGGGTAACTGGCTTTCTATCGGACTTTCACTGGTTGCTTCTTACTTCCTGATCAACATGTGCTTGCCTGCTGAGATGAGCATTCAGGTATTTAACGCCGGCGAATACAGCACGACCACAACTACTTCAATGAACGTGTTCTTTGCTGTATTGATCGGTATGTTCGTTGGTGCTGCTATTTCTTTCATCACTGAGTTCTACACCGGTTTGGGTAAGAAGCCTGTGATGGGTATCGTTCAAAAATCTGCAACCGGTGCGGCTACCAACATCATCGCAGGCTTGGGTATGGGTATGCTTTCAACAGCAATGCCTGTGATTCTTTTCGCAGGTGCTATCTGGGGTGCCTACGCATTGGCCGGTTTCTATGGTGTAGGTATCGCTGCTTCAGCGATGATGGCCAACACTGCTATGCAGCTCGCTATTGACGCCTTCGGTCCTATCGCCGATAACGCTGGTGGTGTAGCTGAAATGAGTGAGCTTCCGGCTGACGTTCGCGAGAAAACAGACATACTTGACTCAGTGGGTAATACCACAGCCGCTATTGGTAAAGGCTTTGCAATCGCTTCTGCGGCACTTACAGCACTTGCTCTTTTCGCTGCGTATGTGACATTTACAGGCATCAATGGTATCAACATCTTCGACGCCAAAGTACTTGCTGCGTTGTTTATCGGCGGTATGATTCCCGTAGTGTTCTCTGCCCTTGCGATGAACTCGGTAGGTAAAGCTGCGATGGATATGGTGAACGAAGTGCGTCGTCAGTTCCGCGAGATTCCGGGCATCATGGAAGGAAAAGGTAAGCCTGAATACAGCAAGTGCGTAGAAATTTCTACCCGTGCTGCGCTGCGCGAAATGATGCTTCCCGGTGTAATCACCATTGTAACTCCTATCATCATTGGTTTGGTAATGGGTGCTGAAGCGCTCGGAGCTTACATGGCCGGTGTAACTGTCAGCGGTGTGTTGTGGGCGATCTTCCAAAACAACGCCGGTGGTGCATGGGACAACGCTAAGAAGTCTTTCGAGAAAGGCGTTGAAATCGAAGTAAACGGCAAGAAAGAAATCTTCTACAAAAAATCTGAGCCACACAAAGCTGCCGTTGTAGGTGATACTGTAGGTGATCCATTTAAAGACACTTCAGGTCCTTCAATGAACATCCTCATCAAGTTGTCTTGCCTCGTTGGTTTGACCCTCGCTCCACTTTTGGGCGAACATGCGCACGGAAAAGAGTCTTGCTGCAGCGATGGTAAGAAAATGGAATGCACTCACGAACATGGTGCAGGTGCTTCTTGCTGCAAAGACAAGAAGACCGAATGCACGCACGCTACAGGTGATACCGCAGCCTACCAAATGACTTCACCTGATACTCTTGCTCACTAAAAACACATCGTATACATGAACACAGTAAAATCAATTCTCTTTATGGCAGGTGCATCTTATTTGATGGCTTCCTGCGGTGAAACAAACAAACCAACCGGTCTGACGCAATTCGATGCCTGCAACTGCGCAACGGTTGAAGACACCAACAGCCCCGACTATAACAAGTGTAAGGAACTGCGTAATGATGCCAAATTTGAGGCTGACTACCAGCGCTGCAAAGTGGCTCTGCAAAGTGGTATCACCGATACTTCATTGATTACCATTTCAAGCGTAGAAAACGCGACCAACTTGTCATCAGCCACCGATGGTAATTACATCCTTGACATTGCAACATCTTCCCTCAAGTGGAGAGGTGAAAATGTGGTTGGAAAGAAGCACGAAGGTGCCATTTTGGTGAAGCGCGGTAGCATCAACATCGCCGGCGGTGCAATTACGGGCGGAGAAATTGTCATCGATATGAATACCTTAAACAATACAGACCTTAGCGGCGATGACAAGGCTAAATTGGAAGGTCACCTGAAAAGCCCTGACTTCTTCGACACGGCGAAGTTTGGCGAGGCGACCTACACTATTCTTTCAGGTGTTAGAACCAATGCCATCAATTTCGATGTGAAGGGTAAACTCACTATTAAGGGCATTACACAAGACCTCGACTGTAAAATGGTTGTTGCTCCAAGCGGCGCTGATATTGCTGTTGGCGGTGGATTCGTATTCGACCGTTCAAAGTTCGATGTGCGCTTTGGTTCGGATAAATTCTTCGATAACCTCGGCAACAACATGATCAAAAACGAAGTGATCATGACGGTGAATTTGCAGGGAAAGAAAGGGTAGTTTCTGGGGACTGAGGACTGGGGACTGAGGACTGAGAAAGAAAAGAGCGGTGATTTCGAAGCTAGTAGCTGGAAATCACCGCTCTTTATTTTTTTAGCAAGTCGCTTTTTACAAGTACCCAGTACCCAGTACCCAGTACCCAGTCCTCAGTACCTATAAGTGTCCGACTTATACGGCCCTTCCACCTTCACACCGATGTAATCGGCTTGGCTGGTGGTGAGGACTTCAAGCTCGGCGTTCACCTTGGCAAGGTGCAGACGTGCCACCTTCTCATCAAGGTGCTTTGGCAGAACGTATACTTTGTTCTCGTAGTTCTTGTGATTTTCCCACAACTCGAGCTGAGCGATAGTTTGGTTGGTGAACGATGCACTCATCACAAACGATGGGTGACCGGTAGCACAACCAAGGTTCACCAGGCGACCTTCAGCCAATACGATGATATCCTTATCACCGATAGAGTATTTGTCAACCTGTGGCTTGATGGTGTCTTTCGTGTTGCCGTAGTTTTCGTTCAACCAAGCCATATCGATTTCGTTATCGAAGTGACCGATGTTGCAAACCACCGCGTTGTGCTTCATGTTCTTGAAGTGACGGTCCACGATGATGTTGTGGTTACCGGTAGCTGTTACCACAATATCCGCCTCCGGAATCGCGTTGTCCATGCGCTTCACTTCATATCCTTCCATAGCCGCCTGCAATGCGCAGATTGGGTCGATTTCAGAGATCATCACACGCACACCGGCATGACGCAATGAATCGGCTGAACCTTTTCCGACGTCACCAAAACCGGCTACTACCGCGACTTTACCGGCCATCATCAGGTCGGTTGCACGACGGATAGCATCCACGAGCGACTCGCGGCAACCGTATTTGTTGTCAAACTTGCTCTTGGTTACAGAGTCGTTGATGTTGATCGCAGGCAACAACAAGCTGCCGTTCTTTTCACGCTCATACAAGCGAAGAACACCCGTTGTCGTCTCTTCAGAGATACCACGGATACCGGATACCAACTCAGGGTATTTATCGAACACCATGTTGGTGAGGTCACCACCATCGTCCAAAATCATGTTCAACGCCTGGCCGCCGCTGAACGCGTGAAGCGTCTGCTCGATACACCAGTCGAATTCTTCGTTATTCATGCCTTTCCAAGCATACACGGGAATGCCGGCAGCAGCGATGGCCGCTGCAGCGTGATCCTGTGTAGAGAAGATGTTGCATGAGCTCCAGCTCACTTCAGCACCCAATTCAACGAGTGTCTCGATGAGAACAGCCGTTTGAATAGTCATGTGCAGACAACCTGCAACACGCGCGCCGGCCAGTGGCTTCGACGGACCAAACTCCTTGCGCAAGCTCATCAAGCCCGGCATTTCTGCTTCGGCCAATTTGATTTCCTTGCGGCCCCATTCGGCGAGGCTCATGTCTTTCACTTTGTAGGTTGTCACCTGATTAGCTGTTTGAATGCTCATGTGTATTGGTTTTAATATCTTGAAAAAGAGGGCGCAAAGATACAACGTTGATTGGGAGTTGCGTTAAACAAAACTCGAAAAATGCAGTTTCGTACGTTTGCACGACCACATTAACCCATGCCGGCAGAAATAGTTCACACAGCCCAACCGGAAATGCCCTTCACCCTGGCACTTTGGACCATCACCGAATCGGATGAGGCACTCGCCAAGCTGTATGAACAAAGCAAGGCAACCGCAGTACAACCGCATTTCAAATCGACCGATAGAAACCGCGAATGGCTGGCTTCACGACTGCTCATGCAGCACCTGCATTTACCGCCTGTCAGCTACCTGCCCAACGGCAAACCCTTCATCGCAGCGGGTTACTTTTCCCTCTCTCACTGCGCAAACCAAGTGGCCTTGGTTCTGTCCGACACGCCCGTGGGAATCGACATTCAACTTCCAACCGAACAAATCCGGCGTATTCATACCAAGTTCTGCTCACCTTCTGAACTAGCGCGATTCTCGCCAACGCCCTTGCGCGAAATGACCATCATCTGGAGCGCGAAAGAAGCGATCTTCAAGTTCTGGGGTGAAAACGTGGCCTTTGCCGAGGATATCGAAGTGGCTCCGTTCGACTGCGATGATTCGCGTATCACTGCGCAATACCGTGGAGCCCACGGCAATCGTACGTTCAACCTGTGGCACTTTGAACATGACACGCACGAAATCATCATAGCCCTCTGAGCATTACTGAAGATTGCCTTTATCAAGCCTGTATTCATCCCCTATATTCGCTACGAACAATTAAGCGTATGAGATCTTTGTACCTGTCCGTGCTCGTTTTTATCCTGTGCGTCAGCGCTAACGGTCAACACCTGTTTAACCCCGCTCCCGGTAGCTATGCTCTCTACCCGCACACGTTCGCTAGCCAAGGCGAAAACCGCGACGTCATTTGGGAAGAAGATTTTGCTTCCGGCTTCAACGGCTGGACCAGCTTCGCATCCGGTGGAGTAGCCGCTTGGGAATACCGTGGGCCGGCCACCATTCCCAACAATGAAGTCGGTTCGCGCGGAAGTTGCGTACTCGATAATCTCGGCGAACCCATCCTGAGCCCTACGGCCGCCAACGGCTTTGTGATCTTCGATTCAAACTGGTGGGACAATCCGGATCTTCCTTGTGCCGATGAAAACCTCGGCACAGGACCCGCACCCGGACCACATTTCTCCACGCTCACCTCACCCGTCATCGACCTTACAGCCTACGGCAGCATAGCCCTTCAATTCAATCAATACCTGAAAGCACTATCAGCCATCACACGCGTGGAAGTGTCCACCGACAGTTTCAATTGGTACCCGGTATTCACCAACCCGAACATACCTAACCCAACTCCCGTGAACGATGTACACGTTATTCAAATCTCGAATTTCCTGGCGTATCAACCAACTGCACGCATTCGATTTGTATTCGATGGACTCTATTACTTCTGGCAACTCGACGACATCAAAATTATAGACACGTATTCCAACGATTTAGAGCTAACGTCTTTCAATTATGGTGATTTCAATTTGACAGATCCTACGCATCCTACAGGATACGAGTTCATGCAGTATTCGAAATATCCTACATCGATGGCGCCGAACTTGAAATTTTCTGCCACGGCCGTCAATCAAGGCAGCACGCTTCAAACAGACTGCCGCTTGCATGTCGATGTCATCAATGCAGCGTCCGGAACTGTCATTCACGAAGCCACTTCAACCGAAGGCTCCTTTGCATACGTAGGTGAACCCGTGGGACTGCGTGCAGGCAACTATCAAATGGACCCAATTCTTGGCGAATACAAACTCGCATTTGAAGCCACCCAATTAGAGACCGACGAAGAGCCGCTCAACAACCGCGACACCACCTATTTCTACATCGATGACGTGCAATATGCCCGCGATCGCATCTTCGCCAGCGCCGTGTATCTGGGCACTCCCGATTATACCGACGTGGAATACGAACTGGGAAATGTGTTTCTCGTAACAGCAGAAGACCTTACTTGCCATTCCATCACCGTTGGTGTCGGCATTGGTTCGTCAACGCCGGCTACCATCGAAGGCCGACTCTATCGCTTCGATATTCAAAATGGCGTTGAGGCCGACTTGCTCGGCGTTAGTCAGCCCGTTCAATTGACTTCCTCCATGCTCAATGGCTACGGTGATCAAATTCTCACCAACCTCGTTTTCGATTCACCCATTCAAGTCTATGCCGGCGAAGCCTACTTCGTTGCTGTAGCAAGCACCGATGGCGTCGATAATTTCGTGTGTGCCATGTCAGGCAATGCAGAGGAAGGAACCGCACTGGTACGCTACTTCCCGCAAGACTGGTTCTACCTCGATATGCTGCCCATGGTGCGCATGAATTTCGGACCGTTCAATACGGTGGAAAATAACACAACGCCGGCTCAACCCACACGAGCATTCCCCAATCCTGCGAGCGATGCCGTGACAATCACCATTCCTGTTGCTACGAAAACAGTGCTCACTGCTCAGTGGTATAATTCGACCGGACAACTGGTGCGCACCGAACGCGTCAACGCCGATCAACACTCGCCCTATATTTCCTCCGTGAGCGAACTCCCTGCAGGACTCTATCAGGTGATGATGTTTGACGAAAACCATCGCTATCAAACGCAAGTGGTGAAGCACTAATCTCCCGCGGGATTCATGTCAATCAAGTCTTTCGCTGCAAAAGCTTTCGCCGGAATTGTTCGCATGCACATCAGGCGCGATGCCTTGCGCGCGGTCGAGTGCCAACAGCAACTCATGCAATCTCATGTAGCGAAAGCTGCGAATACCGTGTTTGGCCGTGACCATCATTTCCATCACATCGACTCCTACGACGCATGGAAACAAGCCATTCCTGTTGTTGAATATGAAGCGTTGCTGCCCTATATCGAACGCGCCAAAAACGCAGAGCGCGATGTCCTGTGGCCGGGCATCCCGCAGTATTTCTGCAAAACCAGCGGCACCACCAGCGGCACGAAATACATCCCGCTGACCAAGGACTCACTCCCCAATCACATCGGCACTGCACGGAATGCGCTGTTGAGTTATATCGCAGAAACCGGCAATTCGAAATTCACTTCGGGCAAAATGATTTTCCTGCAGGGAAGTCCGAAGATGGATACGTTGCCGAGCGGCATTCCTTACGGTCGACTATCGGGTATTGTGGCCAATCACGTTCCAGGTTACTTGCAAAAAAACAGGCTGCCCTCGTATGCCACCAACTGCATCGAAGACTGGGAAGAGAAGGTGAACCGCATCGCAGAGGAAACGCTGCGTGAACGCATGACGCTCATCAGCGGCATCCCCAATTGGGTGCAGATGTATTTCGAAGTGCTCCTGGCTAAATCAGGCAAGCAGACCATTGCGGACGTGTTTCCCGATTTCGATTTGTTTGTGTACGGTGGTGTCAACTTCGAGCCTTACCGCGCCAAGTTCGAATTGCTCATCGGCAAGCGCATTCCAATCATAGAATTGTATCCCGCCAGCGAAGGATTTCTGGCGTTTCAAGATTCGCAAGAGGCCGATGGATTGCTCCTCAACGTCAACAGCGGCATCTTCTTCGAGTTTATTCCGGCGGACGAATACTTCAACGAACATCCGACACGTCTCTCGCTTAGCGAAGTGAAGGTCGGCGTGAACTATGCGCTCATCCTGTCCAACAACGCGGGACTATGGGGATACAGCATCGGGGATACGGTGAAGTTCACCTCGCTCAATCCTCCGCGCATCAAAGTGACGGGACGGATCAAACACTTCACCAGTGCTTTCGGCGAACATGTGATTGCCGAGGAAGTGGAAGGCGCGATGATTGAGGCTTGCGCGGAGCTCGGTGTTGAAGTGAATGAGTTCCACGTAGCGCCCGTCGTGGCCCCTGCAATCGGACTACCCTATCACGAATGGCTGATTGAAACTGACTCAGCGTTGCCGCAGGACAAACGTGCGCGCATGGCTGCTCTGCTCGATGCTTCCATGCAACGCCACAACATCTACTACCGCGATCTCATCCAAGGCAATGTGCTACAACCCGCAGTGCTGACGTTTGTGCGCAAAGGCGCGTTCAACGATTACATGCGCAAAGCCGGCAAGCTGGGCGGTCAAAACACAGTGCCGCGGCTGGCGAATGATCGGAAGATTGCGGAGGGATTAAGGGGGTAACTCACGCAACGATTTTTCACGCAAAGACCGCAAAGGGAGATTCACGCAAAGCTCGCAGAGCTCGCAAAGAACTTCGCCCTTCCCTGCGTGCATTGGCCCCTCGACGGTTGGTGAGCGCCCCTCGGCTTCGCTCGGGGACCGGGACGTTCGAACACCACTAGGGCCTCGGCTCCGCTCGGCCGAGCGCACACGAAGGCCGAGCGGATCCAGGGGGCGGTCCCCGAGC
>JBKCDO010000245.1:0-19506 GCA_046304755.1 Flavobacteriales bacterium | reverse complement strand
CGCAGTGCCTGAGACCTCATCTTTCAGCGGTTCACGAAAATCACTGTAATCGCGGAAGTGCTCAAGAAACACATCCACATTGGCCAAGGCCTTCGCGTAATCAAAGTCGGTTTGAGCATTTACCCTTACCGACAGCAGCATACACAGGAGCATGCTGCCAACTTGTATTCTATTCATGGCGCTTCTTTTCATTCATTGTTTTTATTCCATTCTAACCCATTGATTGACCTCCAGCCGAGCAAAGTCTCATCGACGGAGCCGGGTCGCAATTGTGGGCTGTTACCAATCAACACCGCATTTTGGGTTTGCTTATAAACATATAACCTTCCTGCGGAAGGCGGTTCAAAGCGTTCACTGCTTAACGTTGGATTTTGAAAAACCCGAAAACACAATTTGGTGTCCACTTGGTTGGCGGACTCCAGTTGTTCAGTAGAAAAACAACTATCAAATCCCTTATTGCTGCGCATGGCCATAGCGCCAACAATTAAACGATCATTGCGAATCCAGCCGTAATCGGCAAGACAACGCTTGATGCGGTAGTCGGTACCCTGCAGCGCCATCATATCATATTCAATCACGTGCAGATATTCACCGGCTGTATCCACCACAAAAAAGGGCTGCAAAAATTCCAGTTCACGAAAGCTCTCGCTGTTCGGCTCGGGACTTAGCTGACTGTAATTTCCGTTGCGATCGCTATAGGCAATCATCGGAGAACGTTTGTATCCCGAGGAGCCCAGCACCGGCAATTTCGACGCGAAATAATATTGACTAACCGAAGGTACGCGATCCACGCATGCGCAAGGCGAATACCTGGCTACCGAATCGACGACGGTCATGGCCGGTGCAAACTCCGACTCATCACGCTTGCGACGCGCCTGTTCCCAGTTTCGCTTTTGCCGGCGCAGATTAACATCGGATTTCGTTCCGCGTATCACTTTGGCCAACTCAAACATATCGGGCAATGAATAAGAATAGCCAAGCACCTCCATGCTCTGAATGCGGATATCACCGTCTAAGACCTTAGCTCGTATCAATAGCGTATCGGCCAATTCCAATCGCCAGCGATTCTTGACCTGCCCGCGTGTTTTTCGCGCAATCGCAACCTCGAAATAATCGCGTTTCACTGACTGAAAATTGTAGTTAATCCCACGGTAGCGCACAATCAATCCACTTGGAAAATTGGCCTTCACATCGCGTGTAAAACGATCGAGTGACTTCATGGATGCCCGATTAGTCATGACCATTTCTCCGGATGACAGCCACACCGGGTTGATCAAATCAGGATAGAGACAGTGCTCACTGAACATGTCCTTGAAATCCTGAAAACAAGAAGTACATAGCGTATCACCACCGGGCAAACGGAATTGTGATAAACTGCTGAAGCGCTCCAAAAATGTATCAATCTTCGCAAAGGTCTGCCGATAATCTTCCGGGCTCCAGTCCAAACTTTCCTGCGCATAGGTGAACCTGCCGATAAACATCAGCACTGTCAACACGCTATGGAGGAAGACGCAACGCATTACAACTTGATCAGCGTTGTTGACACCAACGTATTACCACTCACCGCGCGCAAGAAGTAAGTACCCGCAGCCCATGCGTTGGTATCGATGGTATAGTTTTCCTGATAGGCCGGCACTTGTGCCGCATGCACGGTACGCCCCATGGCGTCAACAATCGTCAATTGGGTAGCAGCCGTGTGATTCGATTTGGTAAGCTGCAATCGATCCCTAAACGGATTGGGGAAAAGGTGCATATCCATAGCCGCTATCTCTTCAGAAATCGACTGCGGAATCAGGGTATTAGGACTATTGAAAAACACCCTGCTCACGCAATCGCCGTTGGTGACATCCACATAATAATACTGTGCACTTTGATTGAAGGAGGCATCTAAAAAGATTACCTGGGCGGTCTCCCCATTGAACGTTGATGCCGACCAATCACTCTGATTCAGCGCACCCCACTGATAGGTTTGCCCGTCGATGGCGGGAATAACAGCCAGCATTTGGTTGTCAGTTCCCTGATTTACGATGACAACATCATAGTCAGGCAGCGAGGTGCCCGCGTCCACCGTCAACGAAAAACTGCCCGAAGTGGAACATTGGTATTCATTGGTAGCCGTGAGCATATAGTTGATTGTTCCTCCTGCAGCGGGAACATCCAGATAAATCTGACTGCCGTCGATAGCGTTGATTGTACCGCCATACGTCGGGTTCCACTCATCCGGAATGGATGTCCAATCGTAGCGAACCACATCGGCTGTAGTATCAGCAAAAAGAATAACGCCTTGAGCACCGGCGCACCACGTTGACGATTCGTTGGAGGTGAGTTGTGGCTCAGCCGGCAATGGGTTTACCGTATACTCAAATGCTTCATTGTTTCCCGTACAACCTTCAATAGCAGGAGAAACCGTATAGATCACTGTTCCCGGAGTACTGCCATTCAGCACGAGTTGATCGTTGATGTTTAGGCAATCTGCACAACTCGTTTCAAAACCACTCACACCAGTAGAGGCCGCGGCGACAATCCAAGTTGAAGCCGGGGTAGTTGGAGAACTCACATCAAATACAATCGATTCACCACTACAAAGGGTGAAGTCCGTTGAAGTAAAATCAATATCCGCCGCCGGTTGAGGCAGAACCGTCACCGACACCGTTTGCGTATTACCACTGCAAGAACGCCCATGATTATCATAAACAGGCGTGAATAAAACATTTGAAACAACCTGATCCGTTAAGGGATTATTCGCTTGAGTGGCTATAGCGTCATTTCCGCCGTCAGGTTCGAAGAGCCCTGTATTACTGACTTGCCAGGTATAACTTACAAACTCGGATTCCGGGGTGAATGTGTACTCAAAATCACTGTCGAGCAGACTATCCTGAAAGCAAAACGCATCTATACTCTCAATAGCAAGTTGAGGGGTGGGATTGACAATTACCACAACATTTTGTGCTGATCCAACGCACGTTCTAATACTCGAGCCAACGGTGTCAGTGACCATCGGCGTTATCGCTATCGCTGCAGATAACTCAATAACTTGGTCATTTACGGTAGTAAAACTGACAGAATCAACTGCGCTGTCGCCACCCGCAGGAAGCCCGATGAAATCACTATCCTCCACCACTTGCCAATCGAAATAAGTGTCATCAATTGTCGCACTAAAGCTGATTTCAATATCATTTCCTCGACAAAATGCCCATGTAGCCGCAGTTGTTCCGATAGGTTTAGACAACACATTCACATTAAAACTCATCGGTGCAGCTCCGCATCCTCCTGCCTGTGCATTTACGGTAATGGTTTGTGTTTGAAACCCAGAATTTCCATCCGGAATATTAACCGTTCCTTGATTCCCGGCTGCAATGATTTGGGCAGAATTCGCTCCAACAGCCAAGCCAATATCAGGTCCTACAGATTCCCAACTGATGTCTGCTCCGCTAAGACCCGCGTCAAGATTAATAGTTTGCCATTCATCACCATCACAAAGAGTAATATCCGCAATTTCTGAGATAATGGGCCCCGGATTAGCGGTTAACACAAACAACACGCTATCTGAGATACAGCCTGCTTGGCTCGTTCCCCAAACAGTGAATTCAGATACAATTGGATTAATCCCTGTATTAATAACCTCACCGGTAATGGACCCGAATGCAGGATCATCACCAAAAAGAACATCGGGAAAACTCTCCCAATCATAACCTAAAACAGTAACTTGCGAATTTCCGGCCTCATTTAAGGCAATGTCAATTATATCCTGTCCATTGCAATACTCCACATCTGCAATTGGCTCCAAGATTGGCCGCGGATTTATCTGCACGGATACGGAACCACTCACCGTGCCTTGGCAATCACCTAGTGCAATCGATACCGGTGTATACACGAGCGAGTTTCCGGTGAAATTCGGATTGGAGAACAAAATAGCCTGTCCATTGCCATCGAGATCAACCGTCTGGATAGTACCGCCATTGATGCGATAACTCACCGTGGCATCATCAGAACCTTGGAGAATAATTTGCGCGGAAGAATTCGCACAAACAGCAGGCGGTCCGGTGATGGATTGAAGTTCAGGTGTAGCTAACACGACAATCTCTTCTTCATCCATATTCGAACACGACACACCGGAAGTCGTTGTTGTCCCGGTTACCCGGTACACACCGGAAACCCCGACAGTGATGATAGCACCATTACCTGCAGACTGACCGCTACCAACATTCACCCAACTGTAAGAAGTCGCACCCGTAGCTGTCAATTCAGCCGTAGCACCATCACAAATCGTATTGGCAGAAGCAGTTACACCGACATTTGGTAGTGGATTTTCAATGACAGTTATCGAGTTGGAAGTATCGCTGCATCCGTCATCATTTGTCGCTGTTAGTGTAATTACTGCATTTTCAGAAACAGAGATGGAATTTGCCACACTCTGTGTTGACCAGAGCAATTCGCAGCCTGTGCAGGAATTCACTGTCGAAGAAATAGACACAGAACCTTCTGCACAAAACGTGGTTGGTCCATCGGCAGTAATGGTAGCAACCGGCACTTGTGCCTGTGAAATGGTGATGGCAGGAGAAGTGCCTCCGCAGCCTCCTGCGGTAACTTGCACCGAATAGTTACCAGTTTGCGAGGTAGTTATTTCGGCAGAAGTCCCAAATAATACTCCATTTCTAAACCACTGATAAGCGGTACCTACCGTATTGCTTCCGAGGGTTACAGACTCGTTTGGACAGATGAGAAAATCATCTCCGTTTAATGCAACAACGGATACTGACGGATTCGAAGTGACGTTCACATTGAACGTTGTTTCTAACAATGTTGCCGAGCAACTTCCCAAAGAAACTTGAGTGAGTTGAAAGGTATTGCTTCCGATACCTAACGCGATACCACTGATAGTCACGCTTCCACTCGACGACAACGTAGCGCTTTGAGTGCTGCCTCCATTTAAGTTATAGGAAACACTCGCATTCGCAGTACCTGAAAGTTGCAGCGAATACGTCGACGCCAAGCAATGAGTAGAAGCATTTCCGGAGGAGAACGATGCCGTAGGGAGTGAAATTACGGTGATGCTAGCGGGAACGTCCAGCGAGCGCGTGCAGGTCACCGGACTTGTCGCTTGAATTTGAGTAAGTAGCACGTCGATATTGCCTGCAGCCGAGGTAGGAACGCTAATCGAACCCGCACCGCTTGCATTTAACAAGACTACCTGATCAGCACCGTCATCCACAGTATAAGTCACAATAGCACCCGCAGTTCCGTTGACCGTGAGCACTGCAGTTTGGCCGACACATACTGTCGCCGTATTCTCCGCAAAGCTCGCCGTGAGTTGTGGCTGAACCGTCAATTGAACTGTTCCCGTTGCTGTTGCTGAAGTACAAGCTAAAGCATTCAAGGTGCTGATGGCAAAGCGGCGGTACTGTCTGTTTGAGGTGAGCGTATTATTCGCCTCTTCGAATACAGCAGTTGTGGCTCCTGTCCCTGTTGTTGTAGTAGCCCAGCTGCCGGCAGGGAAAAGCGGACTGTTCGTATTTACTTCCCACCGATAGCTGATCACTCCGCCATCGCTCGACGTGCCGGCTGTAATTGAAGTAAATGGCAAGGGGTCACCCTGAAAGCAAATCGTTTGACTATCCGAAATACTGCCGGGGTTTGGCAAGGCACGAACCGTCACCTGCACAGTGTCGGAAGGTCCTGAAGAACACAATACCCCGTTTAACGTTGATTCCGTAATTCGACGGTAAAAGGTATTAGCTGTTAAAGTCGGAGGATCAAAGCTGTTCGATACCGCTCCGCTTATTTCCGAGAAGTTTACATTATTGGTGGATTGTTCCCATTGATAAGCAATGGTGGCTCCCCCTGTTGATGCTACATTATTTCCATTGAGTATCGACGGATCTCCACCACTGCAAATGGTTTGATTCCCACTTATTGTACCGGGCGAAATGACTCCTTGCACAGTAACCGTAACTGCAGCGGTTGGCGCCGATAGGCACTCGCTGTTGACGGAGTCGGAAGAACGCGTAATTCGGCGATAAGCTGTCGTCTGCGTCAGTCCCGATGGCGGATTAAAGGTGGGTTGAGTCGCACCACTGATGTCTGTAAAGCCACCGGCACCTGTCTGGCTTTGCCATTTATAAGAAACGGTTGCTGACGTCGCTGAACTGCCTGAAGTCGTATTCGTGAACGCAGCGGGGTCTCCACCATTACAGATGGTTTGTGCTCCTGAAATGGCACCGGCAGTGGGAATCGTGATGGTCAATGTAATTGGGCCAATAGTTCGATTGTCTCCGGTATCCCCATTATCACACGTAACAATGCACTGAAATTGCGCCGTACTTGTCAACGTGGTATTCAGTGTGTCATTTGTTGCACCGACAATATTCGCAAAGCTCCCAGCACCTTCTTTGCGCTGCCATTGGTAACTTAAAAAATCTTCATTGTAGGTGGAATCGGTTCTGACAATGAGCTCAATCGCCGTGGATGTGCAGAATACAGCACCGGGCGCAACACCGACAATCTCCCAGGAAGCATCAGTCGATAAACTGTCGCACGGCAATACTTGACCGCTTGCACTGCCACTGCATACAAGCAGTAACATCGGAATGAGTTTTCCAAGGTCAAGCAGGATTGACTTGATTTTTTGCGTGAATGTTATGGTTAGCATCATGAATGAGATTAAGGTAATCAGGGTGCGTGTAAACGTTATTTATCCTCCGGAATTGACAACACAATCTCCACCCTGCGATCCGGAAACTTGCCGCTCGGATGGGTTTTGACGGTAACCCCTTCGCGGTCCGCAAAACCTTGCGGATAGAAGGAGATCTCCGGTAATCCTGTTTCTGTGAGTAAAAACGCCTTCACCGCTTGAGCTCGGCTAAGCGATAATGCCTGCTTGTCTTCCGATGTTTCGTTCAAACCGGCATGACCAAGCAGTTCAATTTTGATATCGGTATCCGCCTGTAACTCGAACTTCAAGTCCTTGGCCACCTCCTTCAACTCAGCCATGGCCTGCGGGGTTAATTCAGCACCGTCCAAGAAATACACAACCGCCTCGGTGATGCTGATTTCAATCTTTTCATCCAACGGACAACCGTCATTTTCCTTGACACCAGGTATCGTCTGGCATCGATCCTTATAGTCGAGAACACCGTCATCATCATAATCGAACAGCGGACAGCCATTGTTCTCCGGTTGACCAACTTCCTCCGGACAGTCATCTTTATGGTCATGCTGACCATCGCCATCGGTATCGGGACAGCCTTCCTCCAGATCTTCCGGCTTACCTCCTTTGTCTTTGCATTTATCCTCGTCATCCATGACGCCATCGCTATCCGAGTCCGGGCATCCATTCACGTGTCCGGCGCGTTCGGGACATTTGTCTGCCACACCATCATCAACGAACCCATCACCATCGGCATCCGGACACCCTTTTTTCACCGTGCCTGTTTCCGGTCCGACATGCGCAGGACAGCCGTCTTCTTCATCGATAATACCATCCATATCCTGATCCGGACATCCCTGGCGTTCGCGTATGCCTGCTTTCTGTGGGCAGCGATCTTCATCATCACGAATGCCATCGAAATCGGCATCGGGACAGCCTTTGGCGGTCATTGGTCCCGGCTGTGTCGGACAGTCGTCCAGCAACGAAGAGATCTTGTCGTTGTCGATATCTTCATGGCGCTTGTGCCGAATCGATGTGCGCAAGCCCATCATTAAAGCGGTATTGGTGTATGCCGAGGAGAGATTCAGGAAGGCAATATTGGATAACCCCACACTGAAACTTCCAAAACGGGCGGCCACCCCAATGGTGAATTGCGACCATTCATTCACGGTGAGTGGCAAATAAAATCCACGCTTGGGTGTCTCGAACTTCGGAATGAACTGGAACACCGCAGGTCTTGCCAAGATTAAAGCATCGTTTGGATCCGTTACCGGAATACTTGCCTGCACACTTGCGCCAAGCCCTTTGTACAAATTAGCATCAGCAAATACATTGAGCGTAGTGGGCAGCCCTACACGAAATGTACGCTCACCAACAGCGGTCGGCGATGAATTGCGTGCAATCCAACGATCGGATTGCAGACCTTCATCTATGCCACTATCTGCACCGTTTTTAGGATACGTAAAAGAATAATTCAAATTCCTAAAAGACGATGGCAATGTTCCATTCTCGAGCGGTGTATTATTGAAACTCAGATTACCGATATTTTTCAACGCTACGCCCACGCGCACGAAATAGTTTAGAGTGGTTTGATCTCTATAAACGGAATCATCCATCGGGTAAATCGCATTGGCATACTTGGGCTTGAATGAATACGTGAGCCCAATGTCGCCTCCGATGGTCATTCCGTTAGCGCTGAAATTCCTATCTTCCCCTTTGCTCTGTCTCAGAGTCTCATTCTTCGAGTGAAAAATGAAGCCATTGTTCGCCTGTAAGTTTAACGATACAGAATCCGGTGAATTAGTATACCCCACATTCAATTGATCAAAGCTTGCCACATATGCGCTCATACCCTGGTAAAACTTCAGTGTACCACCAACAGCAAGCTCATGCTTCTTGCGATTCCAAATCGTTTCGCTGTAATTCAAGCCATATTCAGCCCAAACAGCTCTTCGCACGGCAACGTCATTCATGCTGAACGAAGAGATGGCTGAGGAATCGGAAAAATCCCAAGCCAGCACATCGGTATTAAAATTTCGCAGCTGCAGCATGGAATGCACTCCGGTGACCAATCCAAAGGAACGTCGTGCATTTCCCATCTTACCGGGAGAAAAGAAAAAAGAAGGACCGGCGGCGGATATGATTTCATCGAAGGAAGCAATAGCACCGGGTGTGCGCGAATCAAGATCAAACTGCCGGGGAATTTCATTCAAGCCGCGACGAGGGTCATCAAGAACAGGAACCAACGGCACAAACCGTGCACCCGTCATGTATTGCTGGTACGTAAACGCCAGCAGATTCACATCGGCCTTATACACACTACCTATCGATACCGGAGTTACATCCAGATTCTGAACACCTCCGTAAGAGGAATAACCAATCCCGTAAATGCCCTGGGCATAAGTTTCTAGACAACCGATAGCGGCAACTAACGCGATGAATTGGCGAAGCATAGATAGTAGGCGATTTAGCGGTTCGAAAATAAACACTCCCCACCACCAATCTGCGGCATAGCAAAAATTTGCTACTATGAAAAATCAGGTCAACCGCGAACCGGAAGAAGGCGGCAAATCAGGAGCTCCTTTCACCTTTGGCAGCGGCGCGACATCCTTGGGTTGATTTGCTATCCACTGATAAATGGCCTCATTGCGGGAAGATTGTATGCCTCTTCGATGACTTTCTTTTGCAGCATTCTGCCAATCTCCTTGCTTCAAAAAAGTACGCAGCTTCTGGAATTTGCACAGCTTGCTTCTACCCAGATTAAAGGCCATATCCATCAGCGCTAACTGAACATTCGTTGGCAAATCAGAAAACTGCTCAAACTTTCCACCGGCCACGGGCTTTCCGGTATTAAAGAAATACATGGCGTCAGTGCCGGCTTCCGCTAAGCGCCGAATGAGGCGTCCCTGCAAATCAGCGCCATCGGCCGACAATAGGCCATGGCCTCTGTAATAACTCACCGGGCGACCCTTGGAGAGTTTGGAAACGCGTTTGTACTCCTCTTTGATTTCTGAAGAAGTGGCTATTTTTCCGGTGGCTTTGTGTCTGAACGTGATGTGGCTGGCTACCAGTGAATCTGCACTTCCATACATGAGACCAACACCCACGGTTATTTTACCCGCCGTATCGACGTAGAGATGGTCGGCATAGCCTTCAAAACCCTTTAAACGCTCAATAAATTGTGTGGGCGACAACTGTCCCTTTTCATCTGCCATGACCTGGAAAATTTACGGCAAAAGTAGATACTCAATGCGTAAAACGAATGCCCCGCGCTATAGCACGTTCACGTATCCATTGATTGGCCAGATCAGAGCCTACTCCGCAGCGGCTATGAATGTCGGGGTGAAGCTCATAGGCATAACGACCAACGGCATGCGTGGGTTCTTCATAACATTCGCCTCTATAACAGCGCGTTCGCTCTGCAGCCGGCGGTTGATAAACACATGCGGTATCTCCGGCAACCGAGTATGCGTTTTCACCGATATCCCCGCCGACGCCGCCGTGATTTGTTTCAAAGTAACGTTCCTCATAAAGCCCCGAAGAAGCCGAGGTGCCCGTATTACCCCACCATGACCACGAGTCCATGTGCGGGGATCTCCGGGCGTGGGCGGTAAACTGCGCATTGCGAATAACGGACGTATCGCCCAAGGCTGCCGTCATATCAACGGCATCATAGAGTCCAAGAAAACTAACGGGAATCGGTAACTGATTACACAAATTGATAACGGTATGTCCACCGCGTGAATGGCCAACCAAGGTTAAGCGAAAATCTATTCCCGAACAGGAGCGCAAACTCGCACCATAGCGACGCAGAATACCATTCAACCACGTAATCGCACTCTCATGAATTGCATCACAATCCAAACCGGTTGCTCCGCCCAAGTCGGTTGGCCCAGGCCAATAGCGCTTGTGATCCGCGGAGGCCTGCTCATAGAACTGCTCTACCCACCTGCGGCGGTAAACATAGCTGTTCGTTCCATCGATGGCAATGAGGATGTGTGGCATGAGTTATTGTTCCCTTTTTTCACAAGCCTTTAAAGCCTCCTCACTATCCTCTAGCTGCCCCTCTAACTCTTTAATATCTTCCTTCAGACCTTTAATTTCGTCGTCCTTCTTATTCAAGGTCTCACCGTTTTTAATGCGATCTGCGTTGTCGCGCTGATGCACCGCCATCTGCTGCATACACAATCGAAGCTCATCCGTAATTTCAGCCAAAAACGTATCTTCTGTCTTGAATTTATCCAGCGTATCTTTTACTGCTTGATAAGCCAATTCATGAGCACCGGGTTTGTTTGGATCAAATGAAATACGATTGATACTCTCTCTTGTCTTAGTGCAATAACCCAACAAGCGATCGCGCTCCTTTTCAGAATTTGTATAACGCTTGAGCTTCTCGCGATTGATTTCTGCCGACTCATTGCGCGTTAACACATCAAAGTAAAAAGCAAACACAGTCAGTATAAGTGTCACTGTAAAAAACACCATGAAGCGAATCATGGCTTTACTGCGTTCTTCCTGATTCAAAGGTTCCATTGTCGTTGTTCTCGTTTATCTGATTCGAATCTTTGTACTATGCTTAATCAAGCCAAATACCTCCGCTTGAGCCGGGGCGATTGGTCGTTTTCTTGGCGGCCTCTTGTGCTGTTCGCTGCGCCACGATGATGCCCGGATCCTCACGCTTGCCGATGTAGTCCAGCTTGGCCAGCTTCATAAACACCTGGTTCATTACCGACATGAATCGACGTGATTTCTCCACTGAATGCTGAATATCCAAATGACTGTACTCCATCAGCACCAGGTCGTTGAGCAACGCTTCAAACTCTCCTTGCTGCAGGTTGAATTCATCCCACTCAGTGAGGTAGTTGATGAATTCCTCACGACCCGAACCACTGCGCACTTCAAGGGCGTTTTTAATCACTCGGGCAAAACCGGCCAGTCGGGCAAACTCATTCAACGGTGGCTGTTCGAAAGCCATCCAACGCTGCTGATAGATAAAAGTTGGAATGAACTGTATCATGCGTTCGCAGATGTAAAGGGCCATTTCAGCCAAATCTTTTTTCTGTGCCTTCTGGAAAATTTTCTGAATAATGGTGGAAACGTGAATTTCCATTTGCGAATAAAAATGATCCAGCTCGTCGCACAAGTCATGCAGCACATGATGCGCTGCCATGCTGGTACTCGGCGGGATATATCCATTCACAGGGTAAACCGTATTGTTTTGAACGTCCAACTTGGCAATGGGTACGTGGAATGGACCTACTTCCAAAAACTGTTCTTGCGGAATCACATGCAGCTCATAGCGGGGCTTGGTCAGCGGATAGCGCGGAGGATGTTCTCCGGGATCGGGTTCTCCGAAAAAATCCCGTTCAAACGGATTCACACTCAGCACCACAAAAAGGCTTTTTCCGTTAGCCGCCAAAAAATTGTACTCAGTATTCAAAGCCCCAACACTCGCGTGCAATTGCTGGCCGGGAATATTGACCAGTTCAATGCGGGCGCCCGCCATTGTAACTGCCCTGCAAGTGTCGACACGCACACGAATCAATCCCGCCTTGTCGATGTCAAGATGCATTTGCAGAGAAGATTCCGGGCCTTGCAATCCGGGCAATAACCCGAAGTTCCAGGCATGCATGGATTGATTCACCCCATCACGCACGGCATCGGAAAGTGCAAATTCCATTTGCTGGAAATGCTCCCGATTCAGCTTCATTCCATCTATCCAGTTGACCGGATAATATTTGATCAATTTTAGCATGTTCGCGTGTCGTTAGTATATCCTTTCGGCGATGATAATCTGATTCTCTTTGATTCCGTTGTCGTTAATGGTCATTTCCGCATCGAAAATCTCAGAGCTCGCATACCAGGGTTTTTTCAAATAAAATATCCACCCATAAAGCGAGCCTTGCACATCATAAATCTGAATTTCTTTTTCAGGATTACGCAGGTTGTATTGTTCAATGAACGACATGAAATAATGACCGAGTTCCATCCGCTCCGGCGCTTTGATTTTAATATTCAAAGGTGTTCCACCCGGCTCAGGTTCGAACTCAAAGGCGATGATTTTCATGTGGTCGCTCAGGTCATACTCCATGGGATTCGGGATATCCATCCCCACAGGATAATACCACAATTTGTATTCCGTGCGTGGCACATTCCAATAGGCTTCGAAGGTGTGCTTCATCATATAGGGGACGAAATACAGCAGCAATGAGCTTGGCAATAACCAACCGAGCTCCTGCCATTTCAAGAGCAAGGCGACGGTCATAATACCCACTGTACTGAACAACACAATACTCAAACTGAACCACAGCTCCGGCCAGAAACCATCGGATTTAACCCAAGGGAAAAACTTTTTCATCCATGCGGCATGCACAATTCCCATTAATAACGCTGCAATTTGTAGTCGTATAAATACCGCAAACTCACCGGCACCGAAATAGGCACCTCCGGCGATGATAAGACCATAGACCAAAATATGCACAAGTGCATACAGCAGGATTGTCTTTTTCTTCAGACCATTGCGGTATTTGCCCACCACTGATAACAGCAATACAGCTACAATACCAACGATAATAATCGCCGATAAGAACAATATTTGCAACTTGTTTATATCTCCCATAGCTCAAATACGAGAAGTAAAACCCAGGATTGCTTCATCGGGCCCGGTGCGCAAAAATAGTTCATCAGAGCCCTCCTGCAAGATAGGTTCGATGTAGTAATCCATTTCAGCGGAGAGCAGGTATTTGGCAAGCAAGTGAAGAACGTCGTAGGCGGGACCTCCGGGCATGAACTCTTGCGGAAAGTGCCGTTCGATAGGGCCAACTGCAATGGTTACCGCCGGTACTTCCATGTAGTACCCTTTGCCGGCATAGGTATCGAAACCCAGGTAAGAATCCCCTAGCAATGACTGCTCCGGCAGCGGAGAAAATTCGGCATGAGCCGTTTTCAAGTGAATGGTCACTTTCTCGCCAATTACTTTCTGCATAATGAAGGCCGTCAAATCCACGTCACCAACTATCTGATGCAGTCGCGGCAAATTTTGAATCAACGCCGCACGGTAATCACGGTCGATGTGATCCAGTTCAGGCCATATTCTTAGGAACAAATCACGCTCATAGCGACCGCCGGTGCTATCACCCCGCTGTCCGACCAAACTATCAATCCCTCTTCGCTCGGTGTATTCAATGCGAATGCGCGAACGGTAAAACTCCTTTTCAAATGCGTAAAAAAATCTTCTCGCCTCTTCTTCCTCTTTCTTGGTTTTCTGAATGCCTTCAACCACCTGATCAAGGGCGAATCCTGAATGTTGAGGGTCAGGCTGGTGAAATAATCCCTCGGGAAGCATATCGTAGAGACCTTCACGACTCACTTCCATATCAAGTTCAGTGTCCGCTACATTTTCATGCTCATACAACTCAGCAGAGAGCACGTCTTTGGAGAACGTTCTTCGGAAGGTTCCCTTCGGACGAATCGAAATGTTATCGAGCAAGATTCCTGACTCCAGGAATTCCGCTGCGAGCACTTCAGCGCGCAAATCGCAATAGGCAATATACCGTTCCTTGATGTCCATCAATTCAATACCTCGTTGGTGGATTTAAACTTCACCCGTATGGGGAAGAAGGCACTGGAAACAGCCGAAAGTTTTACCTCCAGATCAAAACACATCGAATCCCAATCCAAGTGCTCATGCCCCGATTGCGCATACACGTGCACTTCGATGGTGCGGGTCAACCCGGTCTTCACCGATGCATTGGCTTCTATTCCTCGGGTAACATCAATGCGTCCGATTTGTGATGAAGGATCCTCATTGCGAATGAAGAGTTCGATGTCCGATGCAGTCACCACACGCCCGCGTGTCATCAACGCTTTGCGATAGCCCAATAGCAATTGGGCGCTATCCGGAGTATCACTTCCACCAACGGTTGTAGTCAACAACTGAATGGAATTGGACTGAAGATCAAATCCGTTGAACGCCGTAAAGGAGGTGCCACTTCGAATCTGATTGGCGAATGCTCCGGGAGTTGTCCAGAACTCCACAAAAATATTATCTGTTTCGCCTGTTGGTTTGACTACCAAATAGGTCAGTAATTCATCATTGACGTCGGTACCTTCCACGCGCATGGTCAGCGCGTTGAGCATTTGATTCAACTCGCGCAGCTGTGACGAAATTCCATCGTTACCATAGACAGCAAATGCGGCACTTTCATCGCGCATAAGTTCAATGAGGTAATGCAACAGTTCAGACGCGTCACGGCGATCAAATCGTTCAATGCCTCCTTGCCTGAGCACGAAGGTTCCCGACTTTGATTTCGCAAAGTCTTTGGTATTGTGCTGAACGTAGAGGTGATTATCACTGTTGCGGACTGCACAAATGGCATAAAAAGACTCCCCTTTCACTTTGAGCGGGATAATATTCGCGTTGGCATGCAAGCGGTACGAGAACTCGTTGAGATGACGAGCCATCACCGGAAAACAATTCAAGGAGCACACCATGTCATTGAGCATATTTGCCCGTGGGGAGGTGAATTCAACGCGAATCCAAAGTAGCGGCGCATTGAGCTCCCCGAGTTCAGCGGCGCTGAATACCTCCTCAAACTCAGCCGGATATTTTTTCAAATGCTCCTGAACTACAAAGGAATCGGCAACACTCACATGCATGAAACGGGAACTGTACAATGCGGTGATGTCACGCTCATCCATTCGTGCGATGTCGTTCTCGATATCAATCTGCAAATTCTGCGTAGCGCCCTTAACTCCATCCTTTTGGAATATACCTTGTGCGCGACTGATTTCCAGATCATCCACGAACCAACGTGAATAGGGCAACTGATGATAGTTTGCTGACTTATCCGCCGAATAAAGCCAATCGAAATAAAAACTCATGCCATCAATACTCTTCAGGCGCTTGCTGACATCGATACCGATGTACAACGGTGTCGACTTTGTTTCGGGCAGGCGCGATGCAAGTCGCTTACCGGATCTGCCCTCTGCAACTTTTACCCGTTCGTTGATGCGTTCAATGGAATTGATTTGATTTTCATGCACCAGGAATTTCACAGAAGCATCAAAAACACGGGTATTCAGTGAAGGGGTGAAATACACCTGACTATATTCTTCACGCGTTGAGTTCTCACGCTGTGGCAGTCGCTTCTGAGTATAGAACTGAAACTCTTTGGACAAATCAAAAAATGGCTCTGCTGTTCGGGCGTGCATAATGGCATGCGCCGAACGGGGGCCTCGGTGTACATCCGGCGTGAGCAAGGATGACAAGCGCTCCAATATGCGCGACTGCGAGGATTCAAGCTCATCATAAACACGACCTACTTCGGTAGAGCATGCCCCCAGGAGCATAGCTACCAGTGGGTCAAAGGCATCCGGTGAAGAGTTAGGCTGTCCCCAAATCTTCGAAGCATTGCGCATCATGCGTGCCCTTATTTCTTCCTCACGGGTGCGGTATTCGGATAGGCGTTTGGCCATAACTACACTTACTGTTTTTAATCAAATGAAAACGGACTAATATACAAACGCTGAGGCGGCGGATTAAACGGTTGATTGGTCTCCTTGATGGTGCCGCTCACATAAACATCTACACATTTCTTCAAACGCGCTATAGTCTTCTGTGGCGATAACAATGGCCTTTCTTCCTGGTTCACCTCGATACGCACGCGCACATTGGAGATGCGATTTTCATGCGCAGTGACCGCTGCCTTCAAGGCATTGGTCATCGTTTCTCTCCAGGTATGTATGGAAACGATATTCTCAAAATCATGCTCCCAAATCGTGCATCCGTAGGTCTCGTCAAATCGAAACTCCCCGAATTCCGAAGTTAGAATCAGGTAAATATTTTGGCGAATGGATGTGACAAGGTCCGTCGTTGGCAAATCCTTTTTCTGCATGAGCTGCGACATGTTGAGCGGAAAGCGATAATAGGAATTCATCTACTATTTTAATTTATCGTTACCAACGCTCCCTGAATCTTCGCAACCGCAGAAGATGATAACTCGAGTTGAACTCCGGCCGTTAGAGTGGCATTCAACATTCCCGAAGCACTCAAGTTAAGACCACTCAAATTGAAGTCATTCATTGACACAATATCCAACTTTCCTGTGAAGTCCATTGTTGCATCTTCCATAACTATTTGTTTCAGTTTCTTAAGAATCATTACCTCTGCATCTTCCATTACCTTTAAGTCATATTTCTTCTCCACAGTTTGAGTAAAATTCTCCTTCACTTCGATGGCCATATCCTTGCTGGCGGTCATCTTGATATTGGTGGCGCTCATGTTCAGATTGCCGGCCGCAGAAATAACAATATTGTTCTTGGATTTGATTTTGATTAAACCATCATTCTTCATGGTAATCAATATCTCATTCGATTTGTCCTTATTATAGAGATGAATGGTCTCCTCACCGTCCTTATCGTTGAACAGAATTTCATTTCCACTTTTGGTTCGAATGGTCTTCTTGTCGTTGTTGTCGTCATAGCGATCGCTGCTATTTTGCGCGCCATTCATGAACGAACCCAAGACAAAAGGGTGACTTGGATTTGATCCCGAGAAACCAACACGCACTTCGTCGCCAATTTCCGGAACCCAATAATGACCGTACATATCGCCGGCATGAGCTGTTTGAATTCGAATCCAGTTGGTGGTTCCGCCGTCCGATTGCCATGGAAAGCGCACTTTCACCCGCCCGAGTTTATTAGGATCGCGGTTATCTGCAACGACCGCCCGTTGATTGGCCACTTGAGGCACCCTTGCCGTATCGGTAAAGGGCGGCACCGTTAACGAACTTGGAATGGCTTCAAAACTGTTGGAATACGTGCCGCGTCCATCGGCAAAGTGTGAAACCCGCACAATCGTATAGGAACCATAATCAACCGTATCCGATCCAAAGGTGCCGATTCTTCCGCCTTGGATGTTGACCTTCGTTCCAATTTTCAGTGCAGGCTGATCGCTGGAGCCTTTTACCACCACCAAATCACCTGCAAGAGCTGACTTACGCGCCTGCACCATATCCTGCAAGGTGCTTAGTGAAGCAACGCTATGCTGAAAGGTAAAATGCTGTTTTAAAGAATACGTGGACATTGACTCATCGATGGCGCGCTTGCCAAGAGTGTCCACACCGCTGACTTCAAAATCGTCGGAATTGATGTGATAATCTTGATTCTGCCCGGTGTTGTATGAAATGCCTTCAAACTTCAAGGGCAAGACGCGCATGGTTGTCTCAAAATTTGACAGGCCATGACCAAAACTCAATACCAACGAATCATTCTCCAGCAACTTGCCGAATATGAGCTCTCGTCCGTTGTAATAACACCATTGTCCGAAATCATTCGAGACACGATTGATGAAATTGAACGTACTCTCATTGAATTGTAAAATATACCCAAGCTGAAAATCCTTCGACACTTGAACTTGCGAGTTGATCAAATTCATGGGGTATCGATGGAGCACCTCCTTAATCACGCTGCCCATTGACTTATCCATGAAGCCCTGACAATGCGGACCATCATCCAATAGAATTGTTGGGCTATAGCCCTTGAACAACAAATCGGATGCTGCTCCGCTATGGCGCGTAAGCGCGACTTCCGTGATAATTCCGATAAACGTATTGAAGGTGGTATTTCCATCCTGACTCTTAATCATGATGGTAATCTTCTTACCGGCATAACGCTGAGCCTGATTCAACGTGATTTCGTTGGAGCCCTCCACCGTTTCAATCGGGAAACGCAGCTCAAATTGATGATGCCAATCGTAGTGCTGTTGTAACTTCAAACCATGCACGTGACGCACATACATGTCTTCTGTTTCAAACTCAACTTTAATGTGAATGTTGTTTTCCTGGCCCATGGCGAATGGATGTTTAGGTGATGCGAATAATCGGACTTAAACAAGAAAGGTACAGAATTTCTGTACCCCTCTTGAATGTTTAAAATTCGAGACGAATTAAGATACAGGCCATGGATTGGTGTGCATCGCGTCGTTCGATTCGATCTTCTCGGCAGTTACCGTGAAGTGAATGGTCATCGGATTTTCACCCATAGCATCCAAGCTCTCGGTGAATTGAATGATGTAACCATTAGTCCACTTCAACGTCTTCATTGTCGTCTTTGAATCGCGCTTGTAGAAAGTTACTTCTCCGTCTTTGAGATCATACTGACCTGCGATCCAGGCAAAGAGTGAATTGTCGTCGGTCGATTCAACTTCAAAGTTGATTTGACCGCCGCGGGTCATCGAAGATGGACGACCGGTAGAGTCAACATCACGGCTGAGGGCATAAGAGCAGTGTAATACACGAATCTCTTTTCCGTCGAGTTTGAGAACTGCTTGGAATGACATGTTTAATTGTATTTAGGGGTTAATGAATGAATTTACTTTTGTTGGCCTACGTTAGCATCCCATGATACCGAACTATCTGCTTCATCGCCCTTGGTTCCTTTCAAATCGATCACAAAATTCTTCGCCGGGAAGTAAGGAGTCATGTGCAGCATGAAATTGATTTTGCTCTTATCGTTAGGGTCACGATCGAAATGCTGAATTTTAAATTTCTCAATGAGTTTTCCGGGACCGGTAATCTTATCCAGGAATTTCTCGATCTGCTCCTGTAACTCACGCTTGAGATTGGGGCTCCAGTTCTCGAACGCTCTGCGGTTGAGGAAGTCCATAAGGGTCTTCATCACGAAATCGAATACACGCATTACCGAGTAGGTCTGCATGCCTTGATCGTCTCCGTTGAAGAGCGTCTTGGCCGAGAATGCCATCACCTTTCCATACTCATTGACCATCGGAATCAATCCCATCTTTTCCATGGTCGTGATATCACTCTTCTTGAGGTTTCCGATAACCGTTCCGCTTACTT
>JBKCDO010000244.1:0-22857 GCA_046304755.1 Flavobacteriales bacterium | reverse complement strand
AGCCTATTTGTGGAACAAACCACATCGCACGGCGGATGACGAAAAGCCGTTTGCAACGGTAACGTCAAGCCAACTCTTCACGGAATTCGCCACCGATGAAGCGGCCAGTTGGGCGAAGTACAAAGACAAGGTGATTCAACTATCCGGTGAAGTGGAATCGACGTCCACAGATCCTTCCGGCAATACGCAAATCGTTTTGAAGACCGACACCGACATGAGCACAGTAAGCGTGACACTCATGGCAGGAGCCACCGCAGCGAATGTTCAGAGCGGCACAATGATTGAAGTTAAAGGCATTTGCAACGGCTTTTTGAATGACATCTTCGGAGAAGTTCAATTGAATCAAGGCGTTGTTGTAACACCAAAATAATTCACTACTATGAAAAATGTTTTCGTTATCGGCCTTATGCTCGCCGCAACCATGAGCATGAACGCACAGAAGTTTTTTACCAAAGACGGCAGTATTAAATTCTCGTCCAATGCGAAGCTCGAAAAGATTGAGGCGACCAACAATAAAGCATCAGTTGTTTTAGACGTACCTACCGGAGCAATTGAAATAGCCGTTCTGATCAAAGGCTTCATTTTCGAAAACGCCTTTATGGGCGAACACTTCAATGAGACATACATGGAGAGTGATAAATTTCCAAAAGCCAATTTCAAAGGAAAAATCGAAAATCCTTCCACAGTGAATTTCACCAAAGCCGGAACCTACAAGGCGAAAGTGACAGGCGAGTTAACCATGCACGGAGTGACTAAACCGGTGGCTACAGATGCTACCTTTACCGTGGCCGACGGCAAGGTGAATACAGAAGCCAAGTTCACTGTAAAAGCAAGTGATTTCGACGTAAAAATCCCCGGCGACAAAGCTGACAATATCTCTAATGTTATTGACGTGCTCTGCAAAACAACACTCACTGAATTGAAAAAATAATGTCGAACTATCCTTTGGCAAACAAACTAAAAACAGGGCTGATGATCTCAGCTCTGTTTTTGTTTACAGCGGCGCGGAGCCAACAAGACACCACGGATCTCCTCTCACTCCTCGGTGATGACGAACCAACCCTGGATTATACGATTGCTACTTTCAAATCGACACGTGTCATCAACATGCACTCGATAGAAAACGCTGCTGCGGGTCACCTCGACTTTCGCATTTCACACCGCTTCGGAACGATTAACTCAGGAGCGCGTGACTTGTGGGGCTTGGATCAGGCATATATGCGCCTGGGTTTCGAATACGGAATCACCGATCGTTTGATGGTCGGCATCGGACGCTCCAACGTCAATAAGGAAATTGATGGATTCGTGAAGTACAAAATCCTCCGTCAGTCATCAGGATTGAAGAACATGCCGGTGACTATTTCGTGGTTTTCTTCTGCCGTTCTGCGCGCAACTCCGTTTGACACCCCTGATCGTAAAAATTATTTCACTTCAAGGATGTACTACTGCCATCAGCTTTTGATTGCCCGAAAAGTTAACGATGCGTTGTCCCTACAAATGGCTCCAACGCTGGTTCACCGTAATCTAATAGCTGATTCCACTGTGAAGAATGATGTTTACGCCTTGGGTTTAGGTGGTAGATATAAGCTAACCAAGCGCTCATCGTTCAATGCGGAATGGGTGTATGTACCAGACGGACAAATTGACCCTGTCTATAAAAATTCCCTTTCATTGGGCTTCGATATTGAAACCGGAGGACACGTTTTCCAGCTTCATTTCACCAACAGCAAACCGATGAACGAAAAAGGCTTCATCACGGAAACGACAGGTAGCTGGAAAGAAGGCGACATTCAATTTGGATTCAATGTGTCGCGTATTTTTTCGGTGACTACTCCGCGCAGTCATCCGCAAGATTAAATTATGGGGTGTTTCCCAAGATTTGTTCTTTCGTCGTTGTAACCTTAACTGAACTTAACCATGCATTCCCTTTCCCGAAAGAGCTCCCTCCTATTGGTATTACTCTGTTCAATCTTGAGCAGTGCATCGGCCCAAATATGGACCCAGGACTTTGAAACCAATGGACTAGGCACAGCCTATACCTCACCATCGGTTTTTACGGCTAATCTCAACGGTCATTACAACCGCACTAACGGCTCCAACATTTCCAATACAGTTGCTCCCTACAGCAACAAGCACGGGAATTTTTTATGGGCAGGAGAAAACCTGAACATTAATGCCGGCGGTGGAGACGGTAATCCGGATAAAACCATCACGTTTGCAGCCATCAACGTAACCGGGCAAACAGGATTGCAATTCCGCGGTTTGTTCGGCTCAGGTAATCCGTCGGCCGGCTGGGATTTCGACGATATCCTGTATGTGGAATACAGCATGAATGGCGGACCCTGGACAAAAATCCTCCAGTTCGCTGCTGCAGCGCCTCAATCCAATTCCGGTCTATTTCATGACGCTGACCTCAACGGTCTTGGCGAAGGCCCTGCGTTAACCCCTGCACTGCAACAGTTCTCTGCCAATATTCCTGTCACGGGAACATCGCTTCAATTGCGCATTTATACGGCGTGCACCGCTCAGTCGGAAGAGTTCGCCTTCGATTACCTGCGACTCTATAGCACCACAACACCGGTTGCAGGTTGCACAAATCCTTATGCATCGAACTTCAATCCTGCTGCAACAGTGGATAACGGTTCATGCGCAGTTAACGGCTGCACCAATAGTCAAGCGCTCAACTTCAATGCGAATGCAACGGTTGACGACGGTACGTGCGTGCTTACAGTGTCTGCAGTACATTTCAATGAAATTCATTTCAACCCCAATGAATACCTTGGCTTCACCGACATCACCCATGAATTCATTGAAATCCACAACAATACTACCTCACCGGTAAACATCGCCGGATGGCGCATCAGTGGTGGTGTCGACTGCACGTTTCCCATAGGTGCTTCAATTCCTGCCAATGGTTTCGTTTTAGCTGTTGCCACTCCGGCAACCTTTGCTGCGGCCGGCGTAAATGTGTATGCGTTCACCGATGACCTCAACAACGAAAGCGAAGAAATACGACTGTATACCAACAACAACGTACTTGCCGATCAGGTAACCTACTACTCCAACTGCTGGCCCGCCGCAGCCGATGGAACGGGACCTTCACTGGAATTGACAAACTACAACTTAGACAACAATATACCGGCGAGTTACTGCACAGGTACCCAAAACAACGGAACTCCCGGGCAGGTAAATAGCTGTTATACCAACCAAATTCCCGGCTGTACCAATGCTGCCGCTTCCAATTACAATCCTGCGGCAACGCAGAACGATGGTTCATGCATTATTGAAGGGTGCACCTATTCGAACGCTTTGAACTACAACGCTGCTGCGAACTCCGACAATGGTTCATGCGTGTATCCATCTCCTATTCCAGGTTGCACGAACGCCACAGCTTCGAACTACAACGCTTCGGCTACCATCGACAATGGAACATGCATCTATCCTCAACCGATTGCGGGATGCACCTATGTGAATGCTACAAATTACAATCCAGCTGCGCAAGTTGACAATGGTTCATGCGTGTATCCTTCTCCTATTCCAGGCTGCACGAACCCCACAGCTTCGAACTACAACGCTTCGGCTACCATTGACAATGGAACGTGCATTTATCCGCAACCGATTGCGGGATGTACCTATTCAAACGCAATCAATTTTAATCCGTCGGCTCAAAGTGATGACGGAACCTGTCAATATCCACAGCCTATTCCCGGATGCACCAATGCAAGCGCCACCAATTACAACAGCAATGCGACCATCGATAACGGAACTTGCACCTATGCGATTCCCAACAGTGGTTGCACCTATATCGCCGCGCTGAATTACAATGCCGCGGCACAGGCTGACGATGGTAGTTGCGTGTTTGGATCGGGCATCCCCGGTTGCACTTATATAAACGCATTGAATTATTCAAATGCAGCAACGATTGATGATGGCTCGTGCAGTTTTGCTGCAATCATTCCCGGCTGCACCAATAGTGCTGCACTCAACTACAGCGTAAATGCAACCGTAGATAATGGCAGCTGTGTTTATCCGCAGCCCATCACCGGCTGCACATACAGCAATGCGCTTAACTACAATCCCCTTGCAACTTCTGATGCAGGAAATTGTCAGTTCGCTCAAAGTATTCCGGGTTGCACGAATGCACAAGCCCTGAACTACAATTCAACTGCAACTATCGATGATGGTACGTGCACCTATCCGGCAGAGATACCGGGATGCACTTACCCGGGAGCAACTAATTACAGTGCTTCAGCGAACAGCGATGATGGAAGTTGCGTATTCAACTCAGGGGGAATTTTGGGTTGCACGTACAACTATGCGCTGAATTACGATGCCACTGCAACCGCTGATAATGGAAGCTGTTTATTTCCACAAAGTATTCCCGGTTGCACGACCAATTCCGCGTTGAATTACAATCCTGCCGCTACCATTGATGATGGAAGCTGCTCCTATCCCGCGCCCATAGAAGGTTGTACCTATCCGGGCGCTACGAATTATGATTCGGCCGCTACAAGCGATAATGGCTCCTGCATATTCTCATCAACAACACCCTGCCCTGAAGACATTAACAACGATGGAATTATTGCTGTTTCAGACTTACTTCTATTCATAGCCGCGTACGGCAACACTTGCAATTAATTATGAAATCTCTACTACTCGCATTCCTCTTCACTCCAGCCTTTGCCATTGCCCAATTCAATCAATCTTGGGTAAGAACCTACAATGGTGTCGGCGACTACACCGATCACTTTACGTGTTTGACATCGGATGAAAATGGTAACGTCTATGCCGGTGGATATACCCAAGTCACCGATGAAAATGCTGATTTTTTGATCTGCGCATTTAACTCCTCAGGTAATCTGCTTTGGAAAAAAAGCTGGCGCGGCAGTGGTCAAGGTCCTGATATTGCCTACGACATTGCTTACCGCAACGGTACTGTTTACGCCACGGGCGAAGTGAGCAATGCAGGTGTCGGTTTCGACTTCTTCACACTTGCTGTTACCACCACCGGTGATTCCATCTGGGGCGCTCATTACAATGATGCGGCTTTCAATCAATACGATCAAGCCAATGCGATTGCGATTGATGACGCCGGTAACATTTTGGTTACGGGTGAAAGTGATCGCGACCCGAGCAGTATTACCAATGACGACTTTCTCACCATTAAGTATGACGCCACCGGCGCACAACAATGGGTAGCTCGCTTCAACGGCTCTGGCAATGAAATCGATCGTGCTGTTGCTGTCGATACGGATGCATCCGGTAATGTCTTCGTTGCAGGTCGTTCATTTAACGGCGGTGACGACGATTATGCAACGATTAAATACGATGCAGCAGGTACCGTGATATGGACACGCATTTTTGATAATGGCGACATTGATCGTGCTGCAGATATGGGCGTTGATTCTCAGGGCAATTGTTATGTGACGGGACGCAGCGATAATGGTAACGATGATGACTTCCGCACCTTGAAGTACAGCCCAACCGGCGTTGAACTCTTCAATGTAGCGTTTGATTTTGTAGAAGATGACAGAGCGGATTACATCGCTGTTCATCCTGATGGAACCTTTGCAGTGGCCGGTCGCAGTGATGGAACGGCTTCAGCGATTCTCAATTACAACTACAGGGTGATCAAGTATGGCGCTGATGGTGCACAGCTTTGGTCAGCAACGTATGACGGAACTGGAGCCAATGATGACATTGTGCAGGATGTGGCCATTTCCGCTACCGGCGAAGTGCTGGTCACAGGATATTCAGATGCAGCGACGGGTGCACTGATTCAAAACGATATGGTAAGCATTCTTTACAGTACAACAGGTAGTGCAATTTGGACGAAAGTGTTCGCAGGTGCAGCCGGAAAAGACGATGAAGCAGCAGCATGTTTGTTCGATAGCCAAGGGAAATACTGGGTAGCCGGTCACACCGAAAACAATCAATCGCGCCGTGATGCCTATCTTATCCAGTACGACGCACAAGGCACCGCGGTGAGTTCTTCGCTGTGGAATGGCAGCGGCGATAACAGCGACAACGTGCGCGAGACAGTGGTTGACAATGCAGGCAACATCTACCTCTGCGGTTATTCCGTGGGCAAGGATACCGATCGCGATATGTTTGTATGCAAACTGACCGCTAACGGAGACACGCTCTGGACACGCCGATTATCAGGAACATTATTCGGCAGTGATGAGGAGGCGAATGCGATTGCGCTGGATAATAGCAACAACGTCATCGTTTCCGGTTACACGAAAAATTCAGGCACGGGTTCGGACATTACGCTCATCAAGTATTCAAACGCAGGAAATCTATTGTGGACCACGCAATTCAACGGAACGGCCAATGAGTCGGATCGCTCTTACGACTTAGCGACCGATGCGCAAGGCAATATTTATATCACCGGGAAAACGGATATCAATTCTTCGCCGATTATCATCAACGATGAACTATTCACAGCCAAATACAATTCGAACGGAAATCTGCTCTGGAGCAGTATTCACAGTGGCGGCGCGGGGATAGATCGAGGCAGAAATATTCATGTTGCAACAAACGGAAGTGTTTACGTGTGTGGTCAAGCCAATAATGGCAGCAACGAGGATGCAATCGTCATCAAATACAATTCGGCCGGTGCAGAACAATGGACCTACAATTTCAACAGCAATCACGACAACTTCAAACAGAGCATCCTCGGTGCGAATGAAAGCATAACGCTGCTGGTGAATGTCGCCGATCAGTTGGATTCATTGCCCACTCATATCGCTCTTGCTCAGGTAAGCAGCAGTGGTCAGGAAGTATGGAATCAGCTTTACGATCATCCTACAGGACTTGCGGTGTATGGCGAACATCTGGCAGCGTCATCAGCGGGAGATTTCGTTATTGTTGGTACCATCGCAAACGCACCTTCACCGACCTACAATTTTGACTGTCTTACGCTGAAATACAACGCTTCGGGAGCATACCAATGGGCGGTACCTTACAATTCTCCCACAGGACTTGATGACCTGGGCGATGCTATCACATTCGATAATTCGGGTAATATTCTAATTGCCTGTCACACCAATGCAGGATCTGCTGAGGATATCAACTATCACCTCACCTTATTGGGCTATGAAAACGCCAGTGGTACGTTTTTGAACTCTGCTGTTTTTGCGCAATCGGATACCTTAAACATCTGCAATACATTGACGATGTCAGGCAGTCAACTCATTGTTGCCGGAAGCATTTGGCAAACCGAAAGTTTGCGCGATATCGTTGTCGTGAAATATGACATAGCACTTGGTGCAAACGATATCTCTGTTAAACAACCAAGCCTCTTTCCTAATCCAACTTCAGGTGCGCTTCAATTGAGCGTCGCGCCTAACTATCTAGGAACAACAGCGCGCCTCATCGGTACGCTTGGAAATACCATTCGTCAAATTCAAATTCAATCTATTCAACAAAACCTTGATGTCAGTGAATTGCCGGCAGGTTACTACATCATTCAATTTGATGCCGACCAACAACATACTCATTCTTTCATCAAAAACTAACCATGCGCATTAAACAGACCATCGTCACTCGTGGCGTAGAACAATACAGCATCAACAAGGACATTGCTTCAACCCGTGCACCAAAGGCCGGTGATGTAGGATTATTCCAAATCCTTGAAGTTGATCGTCACAGTAGCTTGCAGTGCATCGATAAGCGCTCACACAGCATCTTTGACGGTGACTATGTGCTGGCCGCATTCGGTGACCGCTACGCGACATCGCAATACGAAGGTTATGTGCCTGAGACGCCACTCGATGTTTATCACGTCATTGGCGCAGGAGGAGTGATCGGTATCGTGCGCACCAAAAACGCATCGTTGGAAGATTACGAGCCTACCACGGTTCAACTCGTTGGTTATTGCTGCGACGAATCGGGAGCAGTCATCAACACGAAATTCCGTGGCAAAAAGCGTAATGCCTTCACGGGCAAAGTTCCGGGTGATGCCAAGGTTATTTTGTCCATTGGCTCAACGATGGATAGTGGCAAAACGACCACTGCAGCGCACATTGCACGAGGACTAAAAACCACCGGTGAGCAAGTGGCCTTTATCAAACTTACCGGTACGGTCTATACCAAAGACATTGACTATGTGACTGACTGCGGTGCTGACATCGCTATGGACTTTAGCAACATGGGATTCCCATCTACTTACTTATTGGATAAAGAAACCATACTCGACATCTATCAATCATTGCTGGAGGAAATTGGACAATACAAGCCCGCCTATATCGTGATGGAAATCGCCGACGGTCTATTTCAGCGCGAAACCTCATTCCTGCTGAATGATGAGCGCTTTATGTCAACCATTCACAACACCGTATTCTCTTGCGGCGATAGTTTGAGTGTGATGTCCGGATTGGACGTCTTGAAACAAATGAATATTCGTCCGTGCATGATCAGCGGGCGCTTTACGATGAGTCCACTGCTGATTCAAGAGGTGACAGACCGCAAGGATGTTCCGGTGCATACCATCGATCAGATCATGACAGGAGAATTAAACGCTATATTCGACCGTAAATTGACTGTAGGCGTTTCATGATCCTTTCAGGAAAGACTATTCTTCTCAGGTTCGTAGCTTCGAACAAGCGCATTATTGTCCTCACCCTGTTTGCTGCATTTATCGGTTCCTTGTTGAGTGTTTTGCTACCCTTGAGCATAGGCGTTTACTACGAACTATCGTTTCAGGACAACAGCGGCAAGAGTCAACTCCTTCACGATTTGGGAATCAACATTCCTGATTTGCAATCGTATTTCATCTTCTTCCTGTGCTTTGTCATTTTGAAAGCATTAAGCAGCTGGGCAGAAGCCATTGGCATGAGAACCATTGAGGAGCGCTTTGCCTATCGCATGCGCTACCTCATCTTCCACGCGCAAATCAATCACAGTTATACCACCTTCACACGCAAGTCTGCCGGCAAGTATCTCTTGCGCTACAGCAGCGATATGCTCGCCCTTCAATACTATCTCTCCAAAGGAATCATCAAGTGTATTGCCGACATCCTGTTTCTGTTGCTTGCATTTTCGATTTTGTTTCGAATTGATGCCAATCTTACCTGGATTCTAGCTGCAATCATGGCGGTGAGTGCATTGCTGATGGCCGGACTATCCAAACTACAAACGTCACCGAATGAAATGCGCCGTAATTCACGCGCATCCCTTATTGGATTCATAGAACAGCGCCTTCAGGCATTCACAACAATTAAGGCGTTCAACCGCGCCCATCCGGAAGAAGCCAAATTCACCAAACGCAACGATGCGTTGCTTAAGAGTGCAATTGGTTTTCATCGCATCAATGCGCTCAATAAGAGCATTCCTCAAATCGTTGTGTTTATTGCCATTGGCACTTTGTTATACTGCGCTTCCCCCCTGTTCAGTGATCAACCTACTGCCCATGGAGCACTCCTGATTTTTATATTGATGCTGCTCTACATGCAAAGCGCATTTCGCCGCTTGCTGCGCGTGCCTTCCTTCCTTAACGCCGGTGCAACTTCCTTTGAAAGTCTGACAGCCCTTCTAAATAGTCCTGCGGAAGTGATGCACACACAACACGACTCCAAAGACTTGAGCAAAGATCTATCGGTACACCTGCATGGCGTTGAATTCGGCTTTTCTTCGGAAGCAACTTTATTGCGCATCACCGATTGGAAGCTTTCCTCTCCCGGTATTTATCGTATTCAAGGGCCATCGGGAAGCGGTAAATCAACGTTGCTCAAACTATTGCTGAAACTCTATTCGCCGAGCAAGGGAACGATTATGATTGGCCCACACAATCTTGAGGAAATCGGCGCGCACGACCTTCGTAAAATCATGACCATCGTTGGCGAAGATTATCCGCTTATCGGAAAAACAATTTTCGAAGCTGTTTCCTACAGTCGCAAAGAGACAAATAAATCGCAAGCGGCGTCGCTGCTTTCCACGCTAGGACTCACAACCGCGGAGCAAGCGGAGCAATACCTGGCCGCACCTCTAAAAGCACAAGGAAGTAACCTCGCATCAAGCGAACGTCGCATGCTCAACTTCGCGCGTGCGCTGCTGACACGAAAACCAATCCTTTTGCTCGACGAACCCTTTCTGGGGTTGAGCTCCGAAATGCAACATGTCGTTATTCGCGAGTTGATGAAACGCAAAGACAATCACCTCCTTATTTTGGTGGCACAAGAGATACCGAACGAACTGACTATTCAACATACTTTTTCGCTATGAAAAACGCACTGATTATTGGCCTTATGGGCATGCTGTTATGGGGCTGTAAAAAAGAACCCGGCGTCGGTGGCGATGCTGAGATCAAGGGTCAAGTCTGGACCTATCAGCTCAACGGATCACTCACTGATACCATTGCCGATTATGCTGCAGAGGATGTCTATGTCTACATCGTTTACGGCGATAATACCGGATTTGACAAACGCGTAAAGACAGACTATAACGGCAACTTCCGCTTTCCCTTTTTGTATGAAGGCAAGTACACGCTCTACACGTATAGCTTCGATCCCTACGCTATCGATGGTCAGTCACCGGTAATCCAAGAGATTACAATCAGCGACCGCAAGGAAATAGTCGAAATGGAACGTATGAATACCCTTGCCCAACCATGATACGCGCCTTTCTTATTTTATGTGTAAGCTTTGCCTGTGCGTCTTTAGCGGCACAGGAGCAGCGACAAATCGCCAACCGGAAAATTAAGGTAGTGCAATCGCGTGTGGAGTCCAATCAAAAAGAGAAACGAAACTTATCGTATTCGACTGTTTATTACGACCGCAAAGGCAGAGAGACGGCAGTGTACGAATTCAATGCGGACAGCGTGTGCACGCAGGTTGAATTTTTTGAATACAATAAGAAAGGAAAACTAACGCTACAGACGAGCATCGACTCGGTAGCACACACACACAGTCGACTCGAGCAACGCTACGACGATCATAACTTGCTTATCGAAAAAACACTCACGACTGATGGAAAACTAAAAGAGCGCACTGTTTATACCTACAACAACCTCGATGACCGAACCCGCGAACAGGTATTCGATGAATCAAACGTGTTGAAGAAAGAAACGGTTTTCACTTATGATTTCCGTGGAATGCTATTGCGCAAAACCACCACTGATGGCAGCGGAAAAATCATCTACGACAAAATCAATCGCTACGACTATTGAAATCGCTGTGCTACATAGCTTTCGCATTGCTGCTATCATGGACGCATTGTGCCCAAGGTCAGCAACAGGATTTCGTTGGTGTCACCGGGATTTCAGTGAGCAAGCAATTGAATCGTTCGTGGGATGTTACGGTGGGCACGCAAGCCAGTTTTAATCAAAACTTGAACGAATTGTGGTTCGCCTTCTCGGATGTGTCGTTGGGATATAGCATTAATCGAAATTGGAGCACGGAATTTCACGTGCGCCAAATCGGATTTCGCAATTTGGAAAACACCTACGAACACCGACAGCTCTTTTACCACACACTTCAATGGAGCAAAGGTTTTGGTAAATGGAGTTTTGGAGCGCGTAATCGACTGCAACAATTGGTCTACGGAGAACATTTCAATGACGCCTACCGCGGGCCCGTGTGGTACAATCGCAATCACTTTTCGGTGAGGTATAGAATCAACTACTATTGGGCAATCAACGCGACCGCTGACATCATGGTTCCACTAAATCACGTTCGGAGAAGTGGTATTGATCAATTCCGCTGCTCAGCCGGTCTTTCCTACACTTACAGCGAGCGTCTGCGCTTCGCCGGTTATTATCAACTTCAGCAACAGCTGCAACGCAGTGGAGGCAACAATGCCTACTTTGTGGTGGGTTTGCTCACTTCTATTAAAATACCATGAGGCCACTACTCGCCATTTTTCTGATTGCTTTGCTAGCTGCCTGTAATCAGCCATCAACTTCAAAAAAAGAAAACACGATGAAAGGAAAATATGCCCTTGCTATTCACGGTGGTGCCGGTAATCTGGTGAAGATGAATCTGAGTGAAGAACAACAGCAAGAATACATTCAGGTTCTCGACAGCGCCTTGCTTGCCGGTGAAACCATTCTGAAAAATGGTGGCAGCGCTATCGATGCTGTAGAAGCGGCTATCATCGTGCTGGAAGATTGTCCGCTCTTCAACGCCGGCAAAGGAGCAGTGTTTACACATGATGGTCATAACGAACTGGACGCAGCCATCATGAATGGAGAAAATCTCGAATGTGGGGCCGTCACCGGTGTGCGCCACATTAAAAACCCCATTGGTCTTGCTCGCAAGGTGATGGAAAAATCAGAGTTCATTTTGCTGCAAGCGCAAGGCGCAGAAGAATTCGCCAAAGAACAGGGCGTTGAATGGGTCGATACGTCCTACTTCTTCACACAGCATCGCTGGGAACAGTTGCAGGAAGCCATCGAAGACGATAAAACAGAACTGGATCATTCCGAAAAAAAGAAGGCCTCTATCAATACTACGCCGCGCGAAGAAAAATATGGGACAGTAGGCTGCGTGGCCTTGGACATCCATGGAAATCTGGCCGCAGGCACATCTACCGGCGGACTCACCAACAAGCGCTATGGTCGCATCGGTGACTCGCCGATCATTGGTAGCGGAACATATGCCGACAATGCGACATGCGCCGTGAGCTGCACAGGCAAAGGTGAAGACTTCATTCGATTGAATGTAGCGCACGACATTGCTTCCATGATGCGCTATGGCCAAGCTGATTTGCAAAGCGCTTGTGATTCAGTGGTGATGAAAAAACTGAAGGCCATTAAAGGCCGTGGTGGATGTATTGCTATCGATCGTGCCGGAAACATTGCAATGCCTTTCACAACCACCGGCATGTTCCGCGGTAGCATCGATGTCAACGGTGAGAAGAAAATCGCGCTCTACGAGAATCCGTAAATCAATCGACTCCCAGATACTTGTGCGTTTGCACAGAGATGCGCCATTGCGTGCGAGCGCGGATGTAATTCAGAATATGCCCTTGCATGACTTCGCGCTTTTCCCATTCGGGCTGCATGTAGAAGGCAGTTTGCGCAGGCATCTTATCGGCATGCTCTTGCGACCAAGGAATATCACTCACATGATTGATGACGACTTTCAACTCGTGCGATTTCGTGTAGTATTCCGACAGCGGCGCTTTGAATTTTTTGGGTGAAAACGTTATCCAGTCCCATTCTCCCGTAGGCGGTTGTGTTCCGGAAGTTTCTAAGTGAGTTCGAATGCCTCGGGCGCGCAGTGCTTGGGTAAGGTCCACGAGATTATGCATGGTGGGCTCTCCACCCGTAATCACACAAATCGGTGCTCCCGATTGTGCGACAGCCTCAGTCAATGCGGCCACAGTTTGCATCGGATGCTTTGCTGCATCCCAACTTTCCTTGACATCGCACCACACACAGCCGACATCGCAGCCGGCAAGACGAATGAAATACGCAGGTGCTCCGGCAAAAGCACCTTCCCCTTGCACGGTATAAAAGGTTTCCATGACAGGAAGTTGTGCCGTTGAATTCATGCTGCAAAGAAACAAGCAGCGGCACCAAATAAAAAATCCACACGGGACTCTGCCTTGACGGAGATTCAACCCGGTCATTCGAAATCTAAACCTTTGCTCAATTTCCCTTTCAGGGCATCCGAACGCTAGCGTCCGAAACTTCCGCCATGTGCCTGATTGCCTAAAATCAGCCGACTATTCATCGGGGCACCGGCAATGAGCTAAAATGCTGTTGTCCATATCAACCAAAATAGAGGGTCAACAGGTTTTTGATATCCGAATTCAACGATTGAACCCAAGCCAATTCTTCATCCCGCGTGGATTCTGAAACGATTTTCAACTGAAAAAACGCTGCCTTTCGCGTTGAAAGGCAATGGGAAAGTACATGATTTGTTCACGGCTGTCCATGACTTAAGGCAGCCACTTTACAACACGCCATCCACAAGCGATATCAACAATTGTGAATAGAACAGCGAGCGATTACTCCGCTTCACCCTTGCCGCTTTCGCCCACAAACCAATCGTTCTTCGATTTGAAGAGCACATTGAAGGTGGTCAGCGAACCGTATATGCGCGTGATGTATTGCTGCATTTCTACCTTATCCGCGTCGGTGAGCTTCGGATGGGCGTTGATTTTTTGCTCCAGTACGCGCAAACGATCACGCAACATGACAATCTTATGGAAGAAGGTGTCAACCGGAACCTCCTTCGGTTTGAGGGAAGAATCTTTGGGTTGAATCAAGAGCATACCCCCGTCCCATTTATCAGCGAGATCTACAAAATCAGCGGCATCATAATACATGTCGAACACGTTCTTCACCGCATCCACCACATCCTCCAGCTCAACCGTAGCCGTTAATGCCTGACCGGGTTCCAACAATTGAAAGCCATCATAGGCTTTGCCCAATTCCTTCTCGCCATGTTCACGAAAATAGATTTTGTACTTGTGCTCATCCATACCGAAGACAACGCCTTCACCATAGGTTGGGTGAGTGAGTTTAGAGCCAATTGTAAAGTTCATATAATTAGTAAATAGTGATTAGTGAAATAGTGAAGTAGGGACGCACTGCTGTGCGTCCACCCTTTGCAATCCGGGCACTGGTTTACGCATAAGCATTTTCGTTCAAGCATTGTTAATAGGCGCTGCGTGCAAATCATAATGTTCCGCGGAGTCGATGTGTACTTCTGCAAAATCGCCCACACGCAAATAACCTGCTGCAGTGGGAATGATTACCTCATTGTCCACCTCGGGTGAATCGTACTGCGTTCTTCCGATGTAAGTATCTCCTTCCACGCGGTCGATGAGGACTTTCATATCCCTACCCACAAAGCGTTGGTTCAACTCATAGGAGATATGCGACTGCGCTTCCATCACGGCATCTGCGCGCTTGCGCTTCACTTTCGCCGGCACATCGTCCTTCATGCCATAGGCGTGTGTATTCTCTTCGTGCGAGTAGGTAAAAATCCCGAGTCGGTCAAAACGGGTTTGTTCCACCCATTCCAGCATTTCTTCAAAATCAGCTTGCGTTTCACCCGGGAAACCGGCAATCAACGTAGTGCGTAGTGCAATATCCGGTACACGTGAACGAATGTCTGCGATGAGTGCATCCGTTTTCTCACGGGTAATGCCACGTCGCATGGCTTGCAACATACGCGTTGTGCCATGTTGAAGCGGCATATCCAAGTACTTGCAAATATTATCTCGCTCGTTCATCACGTCCAGCACATCCATCGGGAAGCCGGAAGGGAAAGCGTATTGCAAACGAATCCAGTTGATTCCCTCCACATCGCTCAGGCGCTTCAACAAATCCGACAACTCGCGCTTTTTGTTGATGTCCAATCCGTAATAAGTCAAGTCTTGTGCAATGAGAATTAACTCCTTCGTGCCGCCCGCAGCCAGTTTTCTCGCATTGGCCACCAACTGTTCCATAGGAGTGCTCACGTGTTTACCACGCATGAGTGGAATGGCACAGAATGAACATGGACGATCGCACCCCTCGCTAATTTTGAAATACGCGTAATGGGCCGGTGTGGTTAAAAGACGCTCACCAACAAGCTCGTGCTTGTAATCAGCCTTCAAAGTTTTGAGCAAACGTGGTAATTCACGGGTTCCAAAAAAAGCGTCGACCTCCGGAATATCCTTTTCGAGCTCCGGTTTGTAGCGCTCCGAAAGGCAGCCGGTGACGTACAATTTGTGCACGTTACCCTTTTCCTTCTCCTTTGCCCAGGCGAGAATCGTATTGATGCTTTCTTCTTTGGCATTATCGATAAAGCCGCAGGTATTGACAATGACAATCTCAGCATCACGGTCCTCACTTTCGTGTTCAACCTCGAAGGCGTTGGCCTTGAGCTGAGCCATCATCACTTCGCTATCGAAGATGTTTTTGGCACATCCCAGGGTGACCACATTGACTTTATTCTGACGAAGCGTTCTTGTTTTCCTCGGGGCGCAAAGAAACAACCTTTCCAACATACCTGCTGCATGGGGTGGTAACCTTTCGCTATAAAATGCGTAAAGAAGAACACTTGAACTATGTCCCTAACGACAGGGGCCATGAAAAACTGTAAAACAACAAGGCTATGATTGACAACGCACTGCGGTATTTTGGAAAAATCGATGAGGGAGGAATCGTGGATTTCGTGGATCTGCTCTCGGGTGTTTTATATAAAAATCTGGGACCTCGAAAAGACATTCGTAAGCTGTGCAGCTTCGCCATTGAACTCTTGGATAACGGCATGCGCTATAGCTTGGATAATAAAGTCACGTTTACGTGGACGATTGAAAAAGACTGCTTGACGTTTCAACTTGAAAATGAAGCGCATCCGGCTGATGCCATTCGCTTAAAGGAACATGCTGATCATATTCACGGATTGAACGAAACCGAACGCAAGGAGGCGTTTCAAACCCAAATCAATAGTGCGCATTTCGGTGAAAAAGGAGGAGCCGGATTGGGGTTGCTCCAGATATTGCGTAAAGGAGCATTATCGATTGATGTGAGTATTCGCGAACATTCAGCAGATCGCTTTATTTGCATCAGCCGCATTCAGACACCACTGCACAAGCCACTCGCCGCATGAAGACCGTAATTTGTGAATCCACCCGTAGCACACCTGAAATCAGTTTTGAATCAGCGGAGCGTGTATTCAAGGTGAAGGGAATCTCGACGGTAGTCAACGCCTTTGAGTTTTATGACCTTGCCGTGGCGTGGATCAATATGAACGGGCGCGAGCTGGAAGGTGAAGTGCACTTTTATTTCCATCTGCCCTATTTCAATTCCGCCAGCATGAAAGGCATATTGATGTTGATGGAGCGCATCAAGAGTGGCATCGAAGAAGGCCATTCCTGGGTGATTCAGTGGAATGTCGAAGATGACGACGAATTTCTTTTGGACGCTTGTGAGTCGTACAGTGAAATGCTGGGAATTCCGATTGAGATTACACGCAATCCTTAGGCGCTTGCCTGTTCAGAGGATTTAAAGAGAGAGTCTACAAACTCATGGCGATTGAACACCTGCAAATCGCCAATGCGCTCACCTACACCGATATACTTCACGGGAATTGCAAACTGATCGCTGATGCCAATCACGACACCGCCCTTTGCTGTTCCATCAATTTTCGTAATAGCGAGCGCGTTCACTTCCGTTGCTGCCGTGAACTGCTTGGCTTGTTCGAAGGCGTTTTGACCGGTTGATCCATCCAGAACGAGCAGAATTTCATGCGGAGCATCGGGGGTGACCTTTTGCATGACGCGCTTGATTTTGGTAAGCTCGTTCATGAGTCCAACTTTATTGTGCAAGCGACCGGCGGTATCGATAAGCACAACATCCATTCCCTGCGCAACAGCACTCTGCAACGTATCGAAAGCCACACTTGCAGGGTCTGCACCCATTCCTTGAGCGATGATAGGCACACCGGCGCGCTCACTCCATACTTTCAGTTGATCCACCGCAGCGGCGCGGAAGGTGTCTGCAGCGCCGAGCATAACTTTCTTGCCTTGTGATTTGAGTTGGTGCGCAAGCTTACCAATCGTAGTGGTTTTTCCAACGCCATTAACACCCACGACCATGATCACGTAAGGGCCGGTCATTTTTGGAACGAACACCTCTTCGCCCTGTTCTCCCTCATGACCCTTGAGCAATCCTGCAATCTCCTCGCGCAGGATACCATTGAGCTCGGAGGTATTCATGAACTTGTCGCGCTTCACGCGGTCCTCAATACTGCGAATGATTTTCAGGGTTGTTTCAACACCAACGTCGCTGCTGATCAGCATTTCTTCGAGGTTGTCCAGCACCTCATCATCGACCTGACTTTTGCCCACGATGATTTTGGCCAGCTTGGAGAAAAAGCCGGTGCGGGTTTTTTCCAAACCCTGATCAAGGCTTTCCTTTTTTTCGGAGGAAAAGAGACGTTTGAAAAAATTCATGGGATTCGCCGGGTACGTTTAGAAACAAAAAAGACTTTCCCCCGAGGAGAAAAGCCTTTCGAATAAGTTCAAGACATGAATCAGTTCTTGGTGAACCAAGACTGTACGTTGTCGTTGTGTACGATTTCTTCTTTAAACGTGTAAGCGCCTGATTTTGGCGACTTCACCATTTTAATCACCTTCGTGTGGTTCTTACCACTTCCGGTCTGCAGGGTTGCAACTACCTTCTTTGCCATGGTGCTTCAGTTTTATTTGATTTCTTTGTGAACAGTCATACGCTTCAGGATCGGATTGTACTTTTTCTTTTCCATGCGATCCGGAGTGTTTTTGCGATTCTTGGTGGTGATGTAACGGCTGGTGCCCGGCATGCCCGACTCTTTGTGCTCGGTGCATTCCATAATCACTTGAACGCGGTTTCCTTTCTTTGCCATTGTCTTATAAATTCTTGAATGGGGCCGCGAATGTACATCGCTTTTCCCGCTTTTCAAGCAAAAGTAGCCGATTTTTTTTCGATTGCATTCTGTCTCAGGATGATTTTCGGACTGAGGCCCCTTCCAAAAATCGAATAACCCACTGAAAAACAAAGCCATAACTTTTAGTAAACCTCAGACCATCGAACCGGAGTCCGCAGTCAGGGCTTAACACGTAGCTGTTGAAAAGACCAAAGGCTTTCTGCCCAATGCAGGCATTCGGCCAATAGCTTTGAAAGCTTGCGAAAAACGCGCTTTTTGCGCGCATGCTTCTTTTTAACTGAATTCGTCCGTGGCCAGAAACACCCCCAAACATACCGAAGAACCCGAATTGCCTGAACCCAAGGAGGCCAAGAAGAAAACCAAACCGTCGGGCGATGGCAAATGGGCCAAATTCATGGGCTTCATGCGCGATCCAAGGGTACAGAAAATCATGGGTGTTTTCATCGTGTTGTTCTCTGTGTTTACCATGCTGGCCTGCGTGTCGTATCTGTTTAATGGAGAACACGACCTGCGTCTCATTCTTGGTCAGAACACCGATCAGTTGAGTCAGAACGAGCCTTACAGTAACTGGATGGGTAAAATCGGAGCGCACGTTGCCTGGTTTTTCATGAATAAATACTTCGGTCTGGGCGCGCTCTTCCTTCCGCTCATCATTTTCGTTATTGGATGCAGAATCTGGCTCAAGCGCGATTTGATTCCTTTCTGGAAAACGATCCGCCTATCGGCGCTGGCCATGTTCTTCTTTCCGCTTGCGATTGGCTTCATGTTTCATCACCGCGTAGATGGCCTGGAGCGTACGATTGAAATCAGCTGCAATCAAAATCTGGTGGGTGGTTATGGGCACATGGCCACACTGTGGACAACCTTTACGCTGGGTTGGTGGGGCACCTTGATGCTCCTGCTGTTCACTGTTGGCGCTTTTCTCATTTTCAACTTCAATCATCAGGTAGAAGCAGCATGGGTGCGCTTCAGTGAATGGTGGGCCGACATGATCAAGCCGAAACCACAGGAAGAAGACGAAGAAGAGGAAGACGTAAAGCCTATTATGGCAGCAGCTCCGCAGGCGGTGCGCAATGAGGTCGTGAATGAGCCTCCACAAACCACCGTAGAAGTCAAAGCGCCTATCATCGAACCGGAAGCACCCTGGGAAGAGAAAAGCGTTGTGTTTGAATTAGAGGAGGAAGAAGAACCGGAAGCAATGGAAGAGGATGTCATAGAAGAGGACACGGCGGAAGAATTACCGGAGCCTATTTCCGCCGAGGAAATCAGTGAAGAAGAACCCGAGGAAGAGTTGATGCCAGAGGAATTAGAACTCAGCCACACGTCTTCAGCCGGAGGCACGACGACCATTCAGATGGACAAGGACTTTTCCGTGGAGCTCGAACAGGGCGAGGAAGAATTGAGTGAAGACGAGATTCAGCGTAAAATCGAATCACTGGGTCCATTCGATCCAAGGTTGGATTTATCGCGCTACACCTTCCCTTCCGTTGAGCTGTTGAAGCCGCATGGCGGACAAGGGCCACAAATCGATAAGGAGGAGCTGGAAGAGAATAAGAATAAGATTGTGGAGACACTCAATCACTACAAGATTGAGATTGCGAAAATCAAAGCGAGCATTGGACCTACGGTCACGCTGTATGAGATTATTCCTGCTCCGGGTGTGCGCATCAGCAAAATCAAAAACCTGGAAGATGATATCGCCTTGAGTCTTGCGGCCTTGGGTATACGCATCATCGCTCCCATTCCCGGAAAAGGAACCATCGGTATCGAAGTGCCAAATTCCAAGCCGGACGTAGTGAGCATGCGTTCGCTCATCGCATCGGAAAAATTTCAGAATGCGGAAATGGAACTTCCCGTGGTACTTGGTAAGACCATTTCCAACGAGAACTTTGTGGCCGACTTAGCAAAAATGCCGCACTTGCTCATGGCCGGTGCGACGGGTCAGGGTAAGTCGGTAGGACTGAACGCGATTCTCGTTTCCTTGCTCTATAAGAAGCACCCGGCCGAAATCAAGTTTGTGCTGGTCGATCCGAAAAAAGTAGAATTGACGTTATTCAACAAAATCGAGCGTCACTTCCTGGCCAAGTTGCCCAATGAGGCCGATGCCATTATTACGGATGTGCAAAAGGTGGTGCGCACGCTGCAATCGCTTTGCATCGAGATGGACACACGCTACGAGCTGCTCAAAACAGCCGGCTGCCGCAACATCAAGGAATACAACGGCAAATTTGTTGCGCGTCGCCTGAATCCGGAGAACGGTCACCGTTACTTGCCTTACATTGTGCTGGTCGTGGATGAATTCGCCGACTTGATCATGACGGCCGGACGTGAAGTGGAAACACCAATTGCCCGTCTGGCACAGCTGGCTCGCGCCATTGGCATTCACTTGATTATCGCTACACAGCGTCCGTCGGTAAACATCATTACGGGAACCATCAAGGCCAACTTCCCTGCCCGTATAGCCTTCCGTGTTACTTCGAAAATCGACTCCCGCACCATTCTCGATACGGGAGGAGCCGAGCAGTTGATTGGTCGCGGTGATATGCTGTATTCAACCGGCAATGACTTAATACGCTTGCAATGTGGATTCGTTGATACTCCTGAAGTGGAAGAAATCACTGACTTCATTGGTTTGCAGCAGGCCTACCCTACCGCATTCCATTTGCCGGAGGTAGTAGATGAAAATCAATTAGAAATGGGTAATTTCGCCGACGAAGACAAGGATGAATTGTTTGAGGAAGCGGCCAAAGTCGTGGTAATGACACAGCAAGGCAGCGCATCTATGCTACAGCGAAAACTCAAGTTGGGCTACAACCGTGCGGGTCGATTGATTGATCAATTGGAAGCAGCTGGTGTAGTTGGACCGTTCGAAGGAGGAAAGGCCCGCAAGGTTTTAATTCCGGACGAAATCGCTTTGGACCAATTCTTGAAATCCGGCGCTTCGAACGATTAAAAGAAAAAGTCCCAATGAAAAAGAGCATCTTGTTAACTACGCTGTTCGTGCTGGCAGCCATCTTCCAATCCTCAGCGCAAACCTCCAAAGAAATTTTAGACAAGCTTTCCGCCAAGGCCAAGACCTTCAAAACCATCACCGCGGATTTCGCTTACACCCTCAACAATCCCAAAAGCAACACCAACCAAACCATGAATGGTTCGGTAAAAATCAAAGGCTCGAAGTACTACGTTTCCATGAGCAACTTCCAGATTTGGTGTGATGGAAAAACGGTTTGGAACTACAACAAGGACGGCAATGAAGTCACCATTGATAATCTGGCTGATGTGAAAGATGGTGGATTTGACCCATCAGAGTTGTTTAAGATTTGGGACAAGAACTTCAAGCAAGAAATGAAAAATGCCAACGCCACTGTAGATGGTGTTGCCTGTTATCAGATTGCGCTCTATCCAAACGACGCGAAGAGTAAAGCTTATCACACCATTCTTCTGAATATTGACAAGACTAAAATGGAAGTTTTGAAAGCCGAAATCAAAACGCGCGAGAATGCTACTATCACTTACAAAGTGAAAAGCTTTAAAACCACCAATGAAATTGCCGATGGCGAATTCATCTTCAACAAGGGCAAGTTCCCGGGCGTTGAAGAGATTGACAACAGAATTTAATCCTCTCCATAAATAAAAAAGGCCGCAATTATGCGGCCTTTTTTTATGCTTTAAATCTCTTATTACTGCTTCGTTCCCGTCGCTGTGCAAGCGTCAGTTGAATTGTCCGGGAAGGTGAGCGTGTAGGTAATCGTCAATAGACTTCCGTTAATCTGACCGGTACCCACAATACCCCAGTTCTGTCCATCCAAGGAGAAGTTTTGCTGAGCAATATTCAACGTGGTTCCGCTCACAGAAGCTGTGATGGTGCTTCCGGAGAGCGCCGCGAAATTGGTTAAAAGCACTTTGGTCACACCGGAGCTTGAAGCACCAATCGAACAAGTATAGCTATAAGTGCCACTGGTGCAGCTTTCGTTGAAGTTATAGGTTGCAACGAACTTCGCGCGCTGCTCTGTTCCGCAATCCGTTCCCTCGTACCCTGCAGCGCATGAACATGTGCCCTCATTGCACGTTCCTCCGTTCAAACAGGAAACATCTGCACATGGATCTTCTTTACACGAGACGATTGAAAGTGTTGCCAACGTCAGAAACATCAGCGCAATTTTTTGAAGTGTTTTCATTGATTTGGGTTTTGATTAATTCGGGCAAATGTAATTTATACCCGCAGCATAAAACCAAATTAAGCAAGCCAATCAACGTCCTTTCTTAAAAGGCTAAGTGTTTCGGCTTCGGCTGAATCGGACTCTGGAACGAAATTGTACACCCACGATGCATGCTCCGGCAAACTCATCAGGATAGATTCAATGCGACCGGCTGTTTCCAAACCGAAGCGTGTGCCACGGTCGTATACTAAATTGAATTCTACATAACGTCCTCTTCTGAGCAGTTGCCACTGTTTATGATTCTCTGCATAAGGCATATTCTTATT
>JBKCDO010000243.1:0-6098 GCA_046304755.1 Flavobacteriales bacterium | reverse complement strand
GTGGCGCTGCCGGCGGCGGCACACGCATGCGTGCGGGCCTGGACAAACGCGAAGTGGAATCGCTAGCCAAGACGATGGAGATCAAGTTCACCGTGAGTGGACCGCAGATTGGTGGTGCTAAGAGCGGCATCAACTTCGATCCGCGCGATCCGCGCAAACAGGAAGTGCTTGAGCGCTGGTTTGCCGCTGTAACGCCATTGCTGAAGCATTACTACGGTACTGGCGGCGATTTGAATGTGGATGAAATACACGAGGTGATTGCCATCACGGAGGAGTGTGGAATCTGGCATCCGCAAGAGGGTGTTTTCAATGGACATTTTGGCCCAACGGAAGCGCAGAAAGTGAAGCGCATAGGCAACTTGCGCCAAGGCGTGATCAAAGTGTTGGAAGACGCTGTTTACAGCCCTGACATCGATCGCAAGTATCGCGTGGCAGACATGATTACCGGTTTTGGTGTTGCGGCTTCCGTGAAGCATTACTATGAATTGTGGGGCGGACAGTTGAAGGGGAAGCGCGTAATCGTGCAGGGTTGGGGAAATGTGGCTGCAGCTGCGGCGTATTACTGCACGCAGGAAGGCGCGTTGGTTGTGGGTATCATCGATCGCACCGGAGGTATTATTGATGAGCAAGGACTGGATTTCAATGCCGTCAAGAAGTTATTTCTGGAAAGAAAGGGCATGCAATTGAGCGCGCCGAATATGTTGAGTTTTGATGAAGTGAATGCGCGCATCTGGGATGTAAAGGCAGATGTGTTTTTGCCCTGTGCGGCATCGCGATTAGTGACCGATGACCAGATGAAACGCATGATAACTGCGGGTCTCAGCGTGGTGAGTTGTGGAGCGAATGTTCCTTTTGCGGATGCGCAAATTTTCTATGGACCGATTGCGGAATATGCTGATGAGCACATCAGCGTGATTCCCGATTTCATTGCGAACTGTGGAATGGCGCGCGTGTTTGCCTACCTCATGAGTAACGGTGATGTAGACATGACCGATCGCGGAATTTTTGAAGACACATCGCATACCATTCGACAGGCGCTTCAGCAAATTCACCTGGGACACCGCGAAAAAACAGGACTCACACGTGCAGCATTTGAAATTTCATTGAAAAAATTAGTCTAAATGGAAATAGCCATCCTTATCGTTTTTATCCTCGGGTATATCTGCATAGCCGCAGAGCATGCGGTTAAAATTGATAAGGCGGCCACCGCATTGCTCACCGGCACTTTGTGTTGGACCTTGTATTTCATCGGTGGAGGAAATGCAGCCATGTTAAGTGAGCACGTTGCTGAAGGAGGCGTTGCTGATGTTTACGCATTTCTGGATCATCGCCTCATGCATCATTTGCAGGAAATATCCGGAATTCTCTTATTCCTAATGGGCGCAATGACGATTGTAGAATTGATTGATGCGCATGAAGGCTTTAAGGTGATTACCGACCGAATCACGTCGCGCAACAAGGTGAAGCTGATGTGGACGGTTGCGCTCTTATCGTTCTTTCTTTCGGCGGCACTTGACAATTTGACCACAGCCATCGTCATGATTTCACTGACGCGCAAGTTGATTGATGACCAGCAAACGCGTTGGTTTTTCGGGGGTATCATTATCATCGCTGCGAACGCCGGTGGTGCCTGGTCACCGATTGGAGATGTGACAACAACTATGTTGTGGATTGGTCATCAGATCACCGCGGGCTCGATTGTGCCCAGCATCTTTATTCCAAGTATGATGAGCCTGCTTGTTCCTCTGGTTGTTTTGTCTTTCATCCTGAAGGGTGAAGTAAAACGCCCGGAGTTCAAAGAGCACATCGAGCATATGGCGAGCAAGCGCGATCGACAATTGGTTTTCTTTTTGGGCGTCGGAGGTTTGTTGTTGGTTCCGGTTTTCAAGACGGTTACTCACTTGCCACCCTTTATGGGGATGATGTTTTCGTTGGGATTAATCTGGATGGTGACGGAATTAATTCACAGCCGAAAGATTATGGAGGAGCGCAGCAAGTACAGTGCGCTTCAGGCGTTGCGTAAGATTGATATGCCATCGGTGTTGTTTTTCCTGGGGATATTATTAGCGGTGGGTGTCTTGAATGAGACAGGTCAATTGACTGCGCTATCGGCCTTTTTAAAAGATAGCCTCGGAAATATTTACGCCATCAATGTGGCGATTGGATTGTTGTCGGCCATCATCGACAACGTGCCCTTGGTTGCGGCCTCCATGGGTATGTATGAAGTATCGCCTGCCTTGGTTGGTGATGCGTGGGCTGATTTGTTTGTCCAGGACGGTGCATTCTGGCACTTTCTCGCCTACACTGCAGGCACAGGCGGCAGCATACTCATCATTGGCAGTGCAGCCGGTGTAGCGGTGATGGGCATCGAGAAAATCACCTTTACCTGGTATCTGCGCAACATAGCGCCTTGGGCGTTGTTGGGGTATTTGGCGGGATGTGCGGTGTATGTTCTTTGAGGATTATAGTGCTGTAGGATTGCAGGATTATAGTGTTCGCTGAAGTATTCAAGTTAGTTCGAATACCCATTGTTTTTCGTGCTTTTGATAACCTCGGAATAAGAAGGGGTGCGACTGCCATTCCCTATAATCCTGCAATCCTAAACCCCTACAATCCTCATACGGCTATCAACATCCCCCACTAAATAAGTTTTCATTTCACCCGAAACGCCGCAGCAATTCCGTAGCAATTTTCGCGTTGACTGCCCGAGAAGCGGTAGTAGGTACATTTTTATCTGAAAACAAACACATGGACATTCTCTTTTTTCTTCAAGAATCACTTGGCGCTATTCAGGATGGCGTAGGTATTACTCCACCAACTGTAGGCGCGCCCGTGGGCAATTTTAGTGTTATGGACCAACTCATGAAGGGCTGGTACATCTACGTTCCTCAGTTAATTATGAGTGTTATCGCCGTGTATGTGATTATCGAACGCACACTCACGGTTGGTCGCGCCGATAAGGAAGAGGCCAACTTCATGGAGAAAATCAAGGAGTATGTGAGTCAGGGTAAATTAGATAGTGCACGCAATCTGTGCAGTACCTCACAAACGCCTGTTGCGCGTATGATTGAGAAGGGCATCAGCCGCATAGGGAAACCAATGGAAGACATTAAGAAAGCCATTGAAAACGTGGGTAAACTTGAAACAGCGAAGCTCGATCGCAACGTGGCCATATTAGCGACTATTGCCGGTATCGCTCCTGTGTTTGGATTCTTGGGTACAGTGTTCGGCGTAATTGTCATCTTCCGCGATATCGCAGAGGCGGGTAGCCTACAGATTGGAACCGTTTCCGAAGGTTTGTACTTGAAGATGATTTCATCAGCCGTGGGTCTGATTGTATTCATGATTGCCTATGTGGGTTACAACACACTAGTGACGCGCATCAACAAGGTGGTGAATAAGATGGAAGCGAACGCAGTGGAGTTCATGGACATTCTCGAACAACCAACGCACTAACCCATGGATTTCGGAAGAAGAAACAAAGTACATGTGGAGCCTGCGATGTCGGCCTTGTCTGACATCATCTTCATGCTCCTCATTTTCTTCATCATTGCCAGTACGCTGGCGGTAAATGGAGAGCAGGTGAATTTGCCGAAGACCTCAACAGGCACGCCGACACAATCGACCGTGACTGTTACGATCACTTCTGACTTGCGCTATTTGGTCAACAACAACGAGGTGGCCAAAGAAGAAGTAGAGCTGAAGCTTCAAGCTATCTTGAGTAACTCCGCTGATAAAAAAGTGGTGTTAAATATTGATCGCGACGTACCAACGGGTGAAACAATTGAGTTGTTCGCTGTACTAAAGCAAAACGGCTGGAATCCATTTATTGCTACCAAGCCGAAAGAAGAGTAAAGCATCATGGCAAATCTTGTAGAAACCGATCGCAGATGGTCCCTGACGGGCACCTTGTTATTCCACATCACCATCATTGGTTTGTTGTTCTTGATGAAGTGCGGCAACGGTGGTGGCGGGGGTAATGGCGGTTTGGGCTACACCGGGTTGATGTCACTCGATGCGGCGGGACTTGGCACAATGGTCGACGGTGAGGGTTATGTGCCTATGCCGGAACCCGTCATCGAAGAACCTACGCCTGAGGCAATGGAAGAGACCAACGCGATTACGGATGATTCTTCAGAAGAAGCGCCCGTAATCAGTGATAAGAAGCAGTCAGAGAATCGCAAATCGGATACGCAGGTTCGCAAAGACAATCCCCAACAGCAGCAAACGCAGCAGCAGGTTTCCAACAACCTGAACAACGCGTTTAACAACATCAAAGGCGGAAGCGGAAATACTACAGGCACGGGTCAGCAAGGGGATCCCAATGGATCTATTGACGGACGCGGAGTTCTTGGAGGTAGCGGAAGTGCCGGCACCGGAGGCGGCACCGGTGGTGGCAATGGAACAGGGGTGGGCACCGGCACCGGTGGAGGTTCAGGGCCGAATTGGTCTCTCGCCGGTCGTCAGATTTTGAACAACCCGAAAGTACAAGGCAATGCCCCCGATGAAGGAACAGTCACCGTTGACATCTGGGTGGATAAAAACGGCAACGTAACCAAGGCCATTGCCAATGCAGCTAAATCCAACACCTCCAGCGGAACCCTGTTCAAAATGGCGGAGGATGCTGCGCGCAAGGCGAAATTCAATAGCAGTCCGGCAGGCAACGAGCAGAAGGGGACTATCAAGATTACGTTCAAGCTGCACTAACTCTCGGCTGACCCCGTGACCTACTCGCAAACCCTCGACTATCTCTATTCTCAACTTCCCATGTTTCATCGCGTGGGTCCCGCAGCCTATAAGCCGGGATTGGATAATACATGGGCACTGCTTGAATTGGTCGGAAATCCGCATGAGGAATTGAAGACTGTGCACATTGCAGGTACTAATGGCAAAGGCAGTACGTCGCACATGATTGCGTCAGCACTGCAATTGGCCGGATATAAGACAGGTCTTTACACGTCACCGCATCTCAAAGACTTTCGCGAACGCATTCGCATCAATGGCGTGATGATTCCCGAGGGTGAGGTGGTCACGTTTGTCGAGCGGTATCATGAAGCGTGGCAAGTCATTCAACCCTCGTTTTTTGAGATTACTGTGGCCTTGTGTTTTTGGTACTTCAAGCGCGAAGGTGTTGACATCGCGGTGATTGAAACGGGTCTGGGCGGCAGGTTGGATAGCACGAATGTGATTGTGCCGGAGGTATCAGTCATTACCAACATCGGTTACGATCACATGAATTTGTTGGGGGATACCATCGAAAAAATTGCCGCAGAGAAGGCGGGCATCATCAAAAACGGCACTCCCGTAGTGTTGGGAGCCATGCGGGAAGAAGCGCGTTTGGTGATGGAAGAAACGGCGAAGCGTATGAACGCGCCACTTCTTGATTCATCCCTCCTTTCGCATCGTGCTATTCCGATCAGCGCATTGAAGGGGTTGTATCAAAATGAAAATCGCGCAACAGCTTTTCTGGCACTAAAAACACTTAATGTATTGGGTTGGAGATTGACTGAAAACCACATTGCAGAAGGCTTCGAGCGCGTCGTGGAGCTTACAGGGTTATTGGGTCGTTGGCAGCAATTGAAGGAACACCCATTGGTTATTGCTGATGTTGCCCATAATGAAGACGGTATCCACGCAGTGCTCGAGCAAATCAAACAAACACCGCATCAGCATTTGCATTTCGTGTTAGGTCTGGTGGGAGATAAGGATGTCACGCGCGTGTTGAAGATGCTTCCTCAATACGCAACCTATTATTTCTGTAAGGCTGATATTCCAAGGGGATTGGACGCACAACTCCTTCAAGACCAAGCGATGAATTTTCAACTGACAGGTTCGGCTTATCTGTCGGTTCGACAAGCGTATGAGGCGGCGTGTGGAGCTGCGGTGGAGGATGATTTAGTTTTTATTGGTGGATCGGTGTTTACGGTCGCAGAGGTATTGTAGAAAAATGCTTTCACGCAAAGAGACGCAAAGAGAAAAGATTTCACGCAAAGGAGCGCAAAGGGAGAATCACGCAAAGAACGCGATGTGGAAGCCCCCCTTTGGAAAGCGAAACTATTGTCCTCTCTGCGTGTAATTCCTCCGCGGGCTCTGCGAGA
>JBKCDO010000242.1:0-657 GCA_046304755.1 Flavobacteriales bacterium | reverse complement strand
CTTCTCGATTTCGTTTGCGTTTGCCAATGCTTCACGCTGTGCCGTTTCAAAGGAAGTTAACGCAGTCATGTATTGTTCGCTCAAAATCATTTGATCTTGAAGTTTGTCAGCATACAATTCATCGCTTTCGATGATGGCTTTGTTTTCCAATTCAAATGCGGCTTTCAGCGATGTCAGGCGATTGGCGTCGGCTTGCAGACTGGTGATGGCTGCAGTGAGCTGAGCATCCTTCAATGCGAGGGTTTCCAGTTCTTTTGCAGCATTCGGGTTTGTAACCACGTCAATTCCGGCCATTGCCTTGGACTTGGCCAATTGCTTTTGCTCGAGCTGTTCAATCAATCCGCGCTTGAATTCCATGCGCTTCAGCGTGCGGTCGATTTCAGAACCATCTTCATTTTCGATGGCCATCAATTTGGCTTCGTAATCGGGAGCTACCTCGTTGAATGTGGCACGCACATCTTCAGAGCTTACTTCAGGACTGTCGTTGAGGGCTGTCTGCAGGTCTTGAGACAATTGCAGGTCGTATGCCATCAAATTTTCCAATTGTCCGCGTTCGCCGGCGGTGATGCTGCCATCTTTCGACTTCATGTTCAATAAAGCTATGGCATCACGTGTTTCTTGTTGAGCGTTGCGGATGACCAACGGACGCGCTGCAAC
>JBKCDO010000241.1:0-1278 GCA_046304755.1 Flavobacteriales bacterium | reverse complement strand
CATCAAAAATCCAAAACGCGCCGCAAGGCGCGTGTTTTTTTTGGGCCTCACCCCCAACCCCTCTCCACCGGCGAGGGGAGCGGGTCAGGTGCGGCGAACAACGGGAGGATTTTTGCCGGCGTTCATTAGCAAGAGGTAGGTAGATAAAAAGCCACACCTCACTTGCCCCCCTCTCCTGTGGAGAGGGGTTGGGGGTGAGGCCACAAACAAAAAAGACCGAGCCACGCCCGGTCTTTTTAATGATTCCATCAACGCCACTCAATCTACCATCACGAGGCGGTGTTCTTCATTGAGCGCTCCTGAACGCACGCGCACGACATAACTGCCGGCGGCGAGTGGAGCAACGTTGAATACGTTTTTCTGTGTATGCGACACCACCAAATTCCCAACGGCATCGAAAATTTCGATGTGCTCAATCGGTTCACGCGCGCTGAGAATCTTATTCTCTCATTTTATGCGAAATCAGGATTGATTAACCACTATACAGAGAAGTTGCGAGCAAAATTTATTGGTGGTCAACTCATGGTTATTTATCCGATGGATGCACTTTTTTGATAACACAATACCAGCCTAAACTGCTATGAATTCGACAAGGAAAACTACCGAACCGGACCTTAACATTCCTCCTCATTCGATAACACGCGAGGAGGAAAAACGGATTGCGAAGGCCTTGCAGGCAGAAAAGAAACTCCGAGAAGAACAATTGAAGATGTCTTAGCCCCTCACCCAAACCATTTCCCCACAATCTCGGCCTTGTGCTTGCGCACATGTTCCAAAAAAGCCGCAGCAACGGGAGTGTGTTTCTTTTCGCGGTGCCACACTAGTCGCCAGGTGGTTTTGAGCGGCAGGCCTTTCATGGGGATAATTTTCAAACGGCCGGCGGCTATTTCATGACGAATGCCAATCATGGGTAGAATCGAAACTCCCAATCCTGCGATTACGGCTTGCTTCACGGCTTCATTGGAGGTTAGTTGGATCTTTCTATAAACCTTGATGTCATTCCCTTCCAGAAACTGATTCATCGCCTGGTTCGTTGCCGATCCGTCTTCGCGGAATATAAGAGTCAGCCTTCGCAACAAATCATGCTGATTACGTGATCGGGGAATGTGCATCTCACTCGACGCGACCAGGAAAAGCTCATTGCGCATGAGGTCTTCCGAAAGCAGTGCTGCATTCTTCGGCGTGGTTGAAACCAATGCAAAATCAACTTCATTCTCACGCAAATGACTGAGTACCCCTTGCTTGTTGGAGACATCCAGATTTAACTCAACATCTTGA
>JBKCDO010000240.1:0-22033 GCA_046304755.1 Flavobacteriales bacterium | reverse complement strand
CGTTTGAAGAAGGCGGTCATGACGAAGCACGAATATTGGAGGCAGATGAAATCATCAAGTCGCCCGGCATTCCTGACAATGCAGCGCTCGTGGTTCAAGCCAAATCGAAAGGCGTCCCGGTTATTTCGGAAATTGAATTTGCCGCACGATACACCAAGGCAAAACTCGTTTGCATTACAGGCAGTAATGGAAAAACAACCACAACCCTGCTGACGTATCATATTCTAAAAAACGCAGGATTGAATGTCGGCCTCGCAGGCAACGTCGGCAACAGCTTTGCTTTGCAAGTAGCCGAGAAGAACTTCGACTATTATGTCCTTGAGATCAGCAGCTTCATGCTCGACACTATGTTCGAGTTCAAAGCGGACGTTGCAATTCTCACCAACATTACGCCGGATCATCTCGATCGCTACGATTACAATTTTCAGAACTATGTGAACTCGAAGTTTCGCATTGTCAACAATCAAACAGAGAATGACATTTTTATTTTCTGTGCTGATGATCCCGTCATCATGAAGGAGCTCAGCGAGCGCACGATTGCCGCGCAGCTCATTCCCTATACCATAAGCGAAAAGCTACCCTTTGGCGAGCGCGGCGCTTATGTCAACAACGATCAACTTATCATCCATATCAACCAATACAATACGTTAACTATGAAAATGACTGAACTTGCCTTGCAAGGAAAGCACAACCTCGCCAACAGCATGGCAGCAGGCGTCGCCGGAATGATCTTCGAATTGCGCAAAGAGATTGTGCGTGAAAGTCTCGAAAACTTCGAAAATGTAGAACACCGCCTCGAGTATGTCTCCAAGGTCAACGGCGTAATCTTCATCAACGACAGTAAAGCCACCAATGTAAACTCTACATGGTATGCGCTGGAGAGCATGAAAACGCCTACGGTTTGGATTGCAGGCGGACAAGACAAGGGTAACAACTACGCTGACCTCAGCGAGTTGGTGAAGAACAAGGTGAAGGCCATTGTATGCCTCACCAAAGACAGCAGCAAAATCCGTAAGGCATTTGCGGGAACAGTAACGCAGATCATCGATGTTCAAACTGCTGACCAAGCCGTTCGTGTATCGTATGATCTTTCACGCGAGGGCGACACGGTGTTGCTTTCACCTGCGTGTGCATCGTTCGACCTCTTCGAAAACTACGAGGACCGTGGTCGTCAGTTCAAGGCTGCTGTGCGCAAGCTGTGATATTGTTTTAACCGCAGAGTCGCAGAATTTACAGAGAATAATTGCTCTGTTAACTCAGCGTCCCTTTGCGGTTAAATCAAAATCTTCCTGGTTAACTTCGCACCCATGAAAAAAGCAATCATCCATACTGACAAAGGCGACATGCACATTGAATTTTACCACAATGATGCACCCGGCACAGTCGCTAACTTTATTAAACTCGCAGAAAGCGGATTCTACGACGGACTCACTTTTCACCGCGTCATTCCTGACTTCGTGATACAAGGCGGATGTCCTAACGGCATTGGCACCGGTGGTCCGGGTTACAAAATTCCCTGTGAATTAGACGGCGGTAATCAGTACCACGACAGGGGCGTATTGAGTATGGCGCATGCGGGAAGAAACACAGGAGGATCTCAATTTTTCATTTGCCACTCGCGCACCAATACTGCGCATCTGGATCGCAACCACACCTGCTTCGGTCGCGTGACAGAGGGGTTAGATATCATTGACCAAATTCGTCAGGGTGATAAGATGACGAAGGTGGAAATCGTTGAGGGGTGAAATAGTGATATAGTGAAATAGTGAAATGGAGGGGCGCGGAGGGCGCCCCTTTTTGTTTGGGGTTTTTGACCCATCCCCGACCCTTCCCAAAGGGAAGGGAGGTTCCTTCTCGCTAACGATTTCTGTGAAACCTGAACGTTTGTAAACACACGGCGCATCTTGCGAATAGGTCTCCCTTCCCTTTGGGAAGGGCCGGGGATGGGCTCGTGGATCAAATCCCTATCGTAAACTTTATAAGCGTGAAGCAAGCGGAAGGGGGTTCTCCCTTCCTTTTGGGAAGGGCCGGGGATGGGTCATTTTCGCTCACCCAAAAAGGCGCAATGAACGCGAGGATTTATTTTTCTGCATTCTCTGCGACTTCACGGTTAAACTCAATTTACCGGTTTGTGTAAATCTCGAACCCATCACCATCTTTCAACACCGGAAACTTCTCTCTAAAATCATCCAGTGATTCCCGTGATAAAAACAGCGTATGCACATGCTCCTTTCCATCGGTGAAGTGGGCCATGTACTCACCGCGTGGATCAATAGCCGCTGAGTCGCCGCTATATACATTCCCATTCGCATCGGTTCCCACGCGATTCACGGCACATACATAGCATTGATTTTCGATGGCGCGCGCCAGCAACAGTTTTTGCCATGGTGATCTGCGCACTTCAGGCCAGTTGGCAACGTATATCAACACATCATAGGCCGGCTCACCACCCATGAGGGTATTACGACTCCACACCGGGAAACGCAAATCATAACAAATGAGCGGACAAATGCGCCAACCGCGCCACTCTTCAACGATACGTGAAAAGCCCTTTGCGTAATGTTTATCCTCACTTGCAAACGTGAATGTGTGTCGCTTGTCGTAAGTATTGATGCGTCCATCCGGTAAGACCCAATAGAGGCGATTATAATGCGTTCCCTCTTCATTGACCGCTACACTGCCTGTAATCACCGCGTTTAATCGCTTCGCCCAATCGCGCATCCAGTTCAACGTGCGCATATGTTCAGCATCATGTCGTTCACTGATGCGCTCGGCATCCATGCTAAAGCCCGTAGTGAACATCTCGCAGAGGACGACAACATCTGTTGCCTCGTTGATTTTCTCGAGGTGGTTATCCAGGTGCTTCAAATTCGCTTCGCGATTTTCCCAGTGCAAATCCGACTGCACGAGTGTGATGCGTAAATCATTCATAGAACTCATATCGCTTGTAGTATTTCAGCGGCACGCTGCAGTTCATCATCTTGCTTTGCAAAACAGAACCGCAGCACCTTATCATCTTGTAAATTGGGGAAAAAGACCGAACATGGAATGCCGGTTATCTTATGTTCACATGTTAAGCGCTTAGCAAAATCCACATCATTTTCATCGCTTATCGCGCTGTAGTTGAGCAATTGGAAATACGTTCCTGCTGCAGGCTTCAATCCGAAACGCGATCCGTGCAATGCTTGCACGAAAAGGTCGCGCTTGGCCTCATACATTTCCGAAATCCCCGTGTAAGTTCCGGCATCCGACATGTATTCGGCAAGCGCATACTGCACAGGAGTATTTACAGAAAAGACATTGTATTGATGCACCTTTCGCACCTCAGCAGTAAGCGCAGCGGGCGCGCATACGTACCCCATTTTCCAACCCGTATTGTGAAACGTTTTTCCAAACGAATACACAACCAGACTGCGCTTGGCCAGTTGCGGATAGCGCGTAACACTTTCATGTCTGCCGCCATCAAAAACAATATGCTCATACACTTCATCACTCAACACGAGTAGATCATTCGCCTCGGCAATGGCTTGCAACTCGAGCATATCATCGGCCGTCATGCACATACCGGTTGGATTATGCGGCGTGTTGATGATGATCATCCGCGTGTGTGAGGTAATCTGCGCACGCACGGCTTGCCAGTCAATACGGTAATCGGGATAGCTTAGGTTCACCCATTTCATGGTTGCCCCTTGCAACTCAACGGCCGGTGCATAACAATCATACGCCGGTGCAAATGACAGCACTTCATCGCCGGCGTGAACGAGGGCTGTTATCACCGTAAAGATGGCCTGAGTACCTCCGGCAGTAATCGTTATCTCACTCTCGGGATCGTGCGCGTGACCATAAGCAGCTTCTATCTTTTTCGACAATACGGCTCTCAGCTCCGGTACACCGGGCATGGGTGCATACTGATTGCGGCCGGCGATCATGTGCGTGTGCACCAAATCGCTCAGACGCTGATCCATCGGAAAACCGGGAAACCCTTGTCCAAGGTTGAGCGCTCCATGCTCCATGGCGAGCTTCGACATCACGGTGAAAATAGTAGTGCCCACATGGGGCAACTTGCTAGGATGAGTAGGCATGCCCCAAAGATAAGCACCCACTTGGCAGTCACACCTCACCAGCGCGTCCACGACCCCGCCCGCACAGCCGCCTGCAAGAGTGTCGACGCATGTCACCCCCTTCGTGTGTAAATTCGCACCTCAAAATCCAACCACATGTCTGCCTCCACACAAATCGCCACACTCGAACAAGCACGTGAAATGGGCCTGCGCCCCGATGAATTCGACAAGATCACAGAGATTCTCGGCCGCACACCCAACTTCACCGAAATGTGCGTCTACTCCGTGATGTGGAGCGAACACTGTTCCTATAAAAACAGCATCAAGTGGTTGAAAACACTGCCCAAAGACGGTCCGCACATGCTGGTGAAAGCCGGTGAAGAAAATGCCGGACTGGTCGACATAGGCGATGGCATGGGTTGCGCATTCAAAATCGAGTCACACAATCACCCCAGTGCCATTGAACCTTATCAAGGAGCGGCAACCGGAGTTGGTGGAATCAACCGCGATATCTTCACGATGGGAGCGCGTCCTGTGGCGCAGCTGAACTCGCTGCGTTTCGGCAAACTCGATAACCCGCGCACAAAATGGTTGGTGAGCGGCGTGGTGAAAGGCATTGGTGATTACGGCAACGCATTCGGTATTCCAACGGTAGGAGGCGAAGTGTATTTCGATGAATCCTACCAAAGCAATTGCCTGGTGAATGCGATGTCTGTAGGATTAATCGACACCAAAAAAATCATTTCCGCCAAAGCCAAAGGCCCCAGAAACCCGGTGTTCATCGTTGGTTCAGCAACCGGCAAGGACGGTATCAAAGGTGCTTCCTTTGCATCAAAGGACATCACTGCTGAAAGCGCCAAGGATCTTCCGAGCGTTCAGGTGGGCGATCCGTTTCAAGAAAAACTCTTGCTCGAAGCCACTATGGAACTTGCTGAAACCGACGCTATCGTTGGGATGCAAGACATGGGTGCCGCAGGAATCACCTGCAGCACATCTGAGATGAGCGCAGGTGGTGGCGTGGGGATGGATATTCACCTCGACAAAGTACCCACGCGTCAAGCCGGTATGCAACCATTCGAAATCCTCTTGAGCGAATCACAAGAACGCATGCTCATCGTGGTAAGAAAAGGCCAGGAAGCGGTGGTCGATCGCATCTTCGAAAAGTGGGACTTGCATGCAGTGCACATCGGTGATGTGACTGAAGGCAACACGCTGCGCTATTTCATGAACGGTGAATTGGTGAGTGAAATTCCTGCGAAGAGCCTCGTGCTGGGCGGTGGTGCACCCGTCTATGAGCGTGAATACACTGAACCTGCATACTATGGCGAAGCGAAAAAGTTTACCATCACTTCGATTGCTGAGCCGAAAGATCTCGTGGTTGTTGCGCGTCAACTGATGGCCAACCACAACATCGCCAGCAAGAAATGGATCTACGAACAATACGACAGCATGGTTGGTACTGCTAACATGAGCACCAACAAACCATCGGATGCGGCGATTGTGAATATTAAAAATACAAATAAGGCCTTAGTTCTTTCAGTTGACTGCAACGGTCGTTACGTGCAAGCGGATCCGGAAATCGGAACCATGATTGCCGTTTGCGAAGCCGCACGCAACATCGTTTGCTCCGGCGGAGAACCAAGCGCCATCACCAACTGCCTCAATTTCGGCAATCCCTACAACCCTGAAGTGTACTGGCAATTCGTTGGTGCAATCAAAGGCATGGGTGCGGCATGCAAACGTTTCGAAACTCCGGTAACCGGCGGTAATGTCAGCTTTTATAACCAAACCGTCAATGCCGACGGCTCTGCTGCGCCGGTATTTCCAACACCAACCATTGGCATGCTCGGTGTGATGAAAGACAAGAGCTTGCAAACCACTCTCGACTTCAAATACAAGGGCGACCTCATTTACTTGCTGGGCGTTCCGCGCAACGATATCAATTCCTCCGAGTACCTCTATTCATTCCACGGTGTAAAAAATTCGCCGGCACCTTTTTTTGATCTCGAAGAAGAATTCACGTTGCAGCAATGTATGAAGGCTTTGATACGGAACAACTACATCAGCTCTGCGCATGACGTGAGCGACGGTGGTTTGTTTGTGACTCTGTGCGAAATGGCGTTGCCCAACTCGCTTGGTTTCGACATCGTAACTGACAGTGAAATTCGCCGTGATGCATTCTTGTTTGGCGAATCACAAAGCCGCATTGCTGTGACTGTTGTGGAAGATTACGAAGAAGAATTCCTCGACTTCGTAGGTGAGAGCGGCGTGCAAGTGATGTTGCTAGGCCACGTCACGAAGGGCCGTGTCACCATCGACGAAGAAAACTTCGGGTTCATAGAAGATTACCGTGCACTGTATGAACAGAGCATTGCAGAGGCAATGATGGCATAATCCAAGTTAATTTCATTACATCAGTAATGTAAACGTATATTCGCAATCCTTTTAGCCACTACCCAAGCTAAGAACTATTCGTGTTGTATTAGTATTCGATTAGCGTGCGTGCTACCACGACCACGTGCATGATTGAAAATCGGCCTCATTGCAGGTCGGTGTGTTTTGTTTAACCTAACCAAATACTTTAAACAACATGAAATGGAACGCCCATTTCCGGTATTCCCTTGTGGTATGTATGCTCCTGTTGGGCATTTCACGGTGGTACTTCTCCTTATCGAATGAACAGCTCAAGCGGGAATGGGTCGTGAGATTCAATGATGAAATCTCGCTCGATACTCTGCAATGGCCTGAAGAAATAAGTGTGGTTAGTCTGCATCAACCCACACACTGCGCTGTCATTCAAAGCACGCTTTCTGAAAATGCCGTCTTGAACTTTGCGCACTCAATCGATAGCACCGCTTTTGTTTCTGTTGCGCGCAAAGACATACATGGATCACCCATCTACCCGACCGGCTCAGTAATCCTTGCGCTGGAAAACAATTCGGATCCCAATCGCATCGCGAAACAACTCAACTGCGCTGTTGAGCAACATCTCGAACAATTGCAGTGGATATCCGTGCGCATTCCACTCGGCACCGACTATGAATCCTTCAAAGAGCAATGCCTTGCCATCTCAGGAGTGAAGGATGTTTTTGCAGATGAAATTATCGTGTGTCAATCTCATCAAACGAATGATCCACTGTACAACACATCATGGCATATTGCTCAATCGACCGATAAAGACATCGATGCAGACGAAGGTTGGAATCTATTACCTGTCGGAGCAGCCAACATGTCCATTGCCGTTATTGAAGGAGTTGGCTTCGACACCCTCAACGCCGACCTGAGCGGACGATTCATTGATCGCTACAACGCAACGAATCAAACAACGAATGTCTATTCAAATGCAACTCTAGACAAGCATGGAACAGCCGTTGCCGGAATACCCGGCGCAATTTGCAACAACGCGATCAGCGCTGCAGGTCTAGGTAAAAACAAACTCTGGCTTCAAGTCATTCGCATTGGTTACAACACAACTTCGTCCGGTACATTTTCAACCAGCTCCTCTTTTCAGGCCTCAGCCATCAATCGCGCGATTTCATTGAGCACTACCGCTGCCATTTCCATGTCGTTTGGTTCTACCACGTATCAAACTGCGTTTTACAATGCTATTCAAAGTGCACTCACCCAAGGCCGCAGCAATAAAGGCATTCCGGTATTCGGCAGCAGCGGAAATGCCGGCCTATCATCCTGGACCAACTATCCGGCATCTTACGGAAATGTAATTGCTGTAGGGGCTACCACCGGTCAGGACTTGCGTTCAACCACTTCCAACTATGGTCCGGCACTGACGCTTTCTGCACCGGGTTCTTCTATCGCGACAACCGATATTACAGGCGCGAATGGATACAGCACCGGCGACAACACCTACTTCAGCGGAACAAGCGCCGCAGCTCCTGTTGCCGCTAGTGTTGGTGCGCTTATGATCGTAGCTAATCCCAATCTCACCGCAGCCCAAGTAAAACAGTACCTGGCTCAAAGCTGCGAGAAAGTTGGCGGTTATGCATACACCAACAACAACACTCAAAACCTCAGTACCTGGAGCAATGAGCTCGGCTATGGTCGAGTCAACATGCGCGCGGCCCTGCAACTTTGCCTTCCCCAAACCACTGGAATCCCCGACATTTTCGCCTCCGGCACAAGCGTTTCGTCATCAACACCAACCGTGGGTACAACCCTCACCATTCAAGCCACGCAGAACACATCTTTGGCATCAACCGCTGCGATTACATCCACACTGGAATATCGCTACTCACTTGATGGAATTTGGTCGGCTGATGATGTAGTGATTGGAACGGACGCATCACTCTTAGGCGGCGGCATCGGTTCCGAAATAGAAAACATCACCTATACCATTCCGTCAGGAACAGGCTCACGCTACATTCTCATCATGGCAGATGCCAGCGGTCAAATCAGTGAATCCAATGAAAACAACAACCTTACGGTGATACCCATAACGGTCTCCACAGGCTCAACACTTCCCGATGTATTCATCACAGGAGCTAGCATCAGCGCGAATACCGCCACCGTTGGACAAACCATCACCATCAACGGCACACAGAACCGCAATCCGCTTGCATCGGCCAATAGCTACTCTTCACTACAATACCGCTTGAGTCCTGATGCCGTGTGGGAATCAACCGACACTTATATCGGCAGCGACATTTCTACCTTCACTGCCAGTATCGGAGCGGAAGCAGAAAACATCACTTACATCATTCCGAATAACCCCGGCAATAGGTACATCCTCTTGCGATGCGATGCGTCCAACACGACAGCTGAATCCAATGAAACCAACAATGTAGTTGCCATTCCCATCACCATCGTTGCCGCAGCCGTGCAAGAAGAAACACCGAATAACATTGGTGCTTTAAGCGAAATCAAACTGACCCTATTCCCCAATCCAGCTCATGAAAAAATCACCCTTGACACTCACGGTGAGCCCATTCTTGCAGGCTGGATCTATGGAACTGATGGAAGAATTCATACTACCATTGATGCTGCAACCATGCATTCAAGCGCAGACATTCGCATGTTGAATCCCGGTGTTTATATGCTCCGCCTCGCAACAGCAAAAGGCGACGTTTACCGCAGATTCATCAAAGAGTAATCACTTCATCAAAGGCACAACTCGCCGGATACCTCGACTAGTCAAGCAAAGAGTGTATTGACCTTGAGCCAATGCAGATGAATCCCAGCGCAAGCGATGCAACTCTTGGCCTGTCTCGCCGGTGAATACAGTTGCCACGCAGCGACCAAATACATCATACACGGCGATGTGAACTTTACCGGGCTGTAGCACTTGAAATTCAATGATGGTTTCATTCGTTAACGGAATCGGTGAGGCTTGCAAATGCAGATGCGCAGTCAACTCTTCAACCGAAGCCAATACGTTGACCGTCTCACAAGCGGTTGCATTGCATTCCGGATTTAAAGAGTCGCCATACGTAGCACAAATTTCATAAGCACCCGGATTGGCATAAGTGTATTCACCGGAATTCGCGAGCAAAGCAGCTGAGTTATCGCCCCAAGTAATGGTATAGAAAGGCTGTGCCGCGCCCTCTCCCACAGCCAGCGACGAATACGTATTCTCAAGTCCAACATTGACTACGGCCAGCGATACTGTGCACGGATTTGCATTTACTTCAACGGTGACTTCCTGGCAATCATTGAGCTGGCAGCCTATGGGATTTAGACTATCCGTATAACTGATGCATACGAGGTAGGTACCGGAAGCATTATAGGTATAGCCTTGCGGAAAGCCGAACTCACCATCACTCCCATCTCCCCAATCCACGAAGAAAATGGGCGCGTCAGCACCTGCAGCCAGGACTTGTAGATCGACATCAGGTCCATCAACTAACGGCACCATCTGCAACACACAATCTGAGGCGAAAGGATCAATAAATATTTCCTGGCAAAATGAAGCCTGACACGACAAATCACCGGGCTCACCGTAATACAGGCAAATGGTGTAATAGGCCGGGACGTTATACGTATGAGTTACCGCAGGATAATCCGAATAGGTGCCATCACCCCAGTCAATCCAGTAAGGTGTATCTGCAGGTCCCGGTGTATTCAACACCAACGAAACCTGCTGCCCTTGAATAGTAGGTTCAAAGGAAATTTCACAGCTCCCCTGCGTTCCGAGAACTTCCACCATCTGACATTCGGTAAGGTCACACGGAAAAGCAGGATCACCATCGACCAAGGATACACACACTTCATACAATCCAGGGCTAGCATACGCGTGGATACCATTATTATCGAGTAAAAGCGGTGAACCATCGCCCCAATCAATTGAGACCAGCGGAACAGAAGTGTTTTGAGCCAGCGCCTCCACTACCACCGCCTGGGCTATTGCAGTCGTCTGTACATTTAAACTACACGAAGCCCCTGTAAGAATAAAGGCCTCAAAACTGTAAAATGAACAATTGGGATCATTCTGATCGGAATAGTAATAGGTGGCCACATAATAACCATCCGTGGCATAACTATGCTCCATGACGGGAACCAGTGACGTGTCAATCTGACCGTCGCCCCAATCAATCACATACAATGGATTTTCAGCTCCGGAGCCTTCAAACACTGCCGTTGCATTAGTGCCAACAGCATTTAGGGTAAAAAACGAAAAGCACTGCGCCACAGCGGTAGACGACCATACACAGCAAAAAAGAATAATGAAGCCTCTCATCGATTATTGATTTTCACGCTCAAACTTAGTCAATCAAGCCTAGTACAGGGTATAAAAAACAAGAGGCCGCCCATTGGCAGCCCCATGTCACTAAACCTTTAACCAAAACCTACCCACTTTGAATTGGGAGAGTCTTCGGTGTATATAACCAACCATTGAGGCATACGGTTCACGAGAACACCAATTTTTTTTCCGGGCTCTAAATTTTCAATGGATATCAACTCGATACCCGATTGAAAAAGCCTTTGGATTAATCTTGCTGGCCACAATCCAAACACCATGCGTATAGTCATTCAACGGGTTTCCCGCGCTTCCGTCACCATTCAAGGTACCGTTACCGCCGAGATCGGCATGGGGTTGCTCATCCTGCTGGGAATTGAAGAAAATGACACCCGAGAAGACGCTGATTGGCTCGTGCAAAAAATCCTGGCCATGCGGATTTTTTCAGACCATGAAGACAAAATGAATCTCGATGTTCGCCAAGTCGAGGGCGACATCCTGGTCGTAAGCCAATTCACCTTGCACGCCCAAACCAAAAAAGGCAATAGGCCGTCTTTCATTCGAGCGGCAAGGCCCGAAGTAGCTATTCCACTTTACGAATATTTCATCCAAAACCTGGAGCGTGAATTCGGCAAACCCATCCCTACGGGAACCTTCGGAGCCATGATGGATGTGGCCTTAGTCAACGATGGACCCGTGACCATTCTGATGGATACCGCACAAAAGGAATAAGCATACCCGGTGGCATAATTTATAGCTCCGCTCATCCTGCATTCAACCTAATTTCGTAGCATGCTTGCCAACGACATACTCTACCTCAAAGGCGTAGGACCTCAGCGTGCTGAGGTGCTCAAAGCCGAGCTGGGTATTTCAAATCGGCAAGAACTGCTCGAATATTTTCCCTTTCGGTACATCGATCGTTCTCAAATCACACGCATTGCCGACATCCAAAGTGAAGCGGCTAATGTGCAGTTGATGGGACAGATTATTTCCACACGTGAAATCGGTGTCGGCGGAGGCAAACGTTTCACGGCAGTATTTCGCGACGATAGCGGGGACATTGAACTTGTCTGGTTTAAATCGCCGGCATGGCTGCGCGACAGTTTGAAGTTGAACCAACCGTATGTCATCTACGGACGACCCACGGAGTTCAAAGGGCGATACAACATCACGCATCCTGAACTTGAACTGCTCGAAGATGCGCGCATCACACAAGGGAGCGAACTCAAACCCGTTTACAACACCACACAAAAACTTTCGGCAAAAGGGCTTCACAGCAATGGCATTGCTAAGCTGACCAAGCAACTTATCGAAGAGGTGAAAGGGCACATTCCAGAAAATCTTCCACAGCATATCCTGGAGCGATTCAAACTCATGCCTCGCTCGGAGGCACTCGTACAAGTGCATGTTCCGTCTACCGTTCAACTGTTAGAAGCAGCGAGGAGAAGACTCAAATTCGAAGAGCTGTTCTTCCTGCAATTGCAACTGGGAAAAACCAAACTCGCGCAAACCAAGCATGTGCAAGGGGTTGTGTTTTCGAAAGTGGGCGAACTCTTCAATTCCTTTTATCAAAACTACCTGCCCTTTGAACTGACCGGCGCACAGAAACGTGTGATGAAAGAAATTCGCGCCGACGTTGCACGCGGCCATCACATGAACCGCCTGATTCAAGGCGACGTGGGCAGCGGAAAAACAATTGTGGCCTTGCTCTCCGCGCTGCTGGCCATCGACAACGGCTACCAGGTGTGTTTAATGGTGCCCACCGAAATTCTCGCGCTGCAGCATTTCGCTTCCATCAAAGAACTGCTCGAGCCAACCGGCATCGCCGTGCATCTGCTCAAAGGATCAACCTCCCGCGCGGAACGCAAAGTGATTCATGCAGGCCTGGAAGACGGCTCCATTCCGTTCATCATTGGAACACATGCCCTCATTGAACCAACGGTGCAATTCAAAAATCTGGGCTTGTGCATCATCGACGAGCAGCATCGCTTTGGTGTAGCTCAACGAGCCTCGCTCTGGAAAAAAGCAGCACTGCCGCCGCATGTTCTCGTGATGACCGCAACGCCCATTCCACGCACACTGGCCATGACACTCTACGGCGACCTGGACATCAGCGTCATTGATGAATTACCACCGGGAAGAAAGCCCATCAAGACCGAATGGAAAACAGACGCCAAACGTTTGGAAGTGTTTGGTTTCATGGAAAATGAAATCAAAAAAGGGCGTCAGATTTACATCGTGTATCCGCTCATCGCAGAAAGCGAAGCGATGGACTACAAAGACCTTCAGGATGGATATGAATCCATCGTGCGTCGCTTTCCGATGCCGCAATACCACGTAAGTATTGTGCACGGACAGATGAAAAGCGAAGCACGCGATTATGAGATGCAAAACTTCATTCAGCGCAAAACACAGATTCTCGTTGCTACAACCGTGATTGAAGTGGGCGTCAACGTGCCCAATGCTTCGGTGATGGTGATTGAAAGCGCCGAACGCTTTGGGCTTTCACAACTGCATCAATTGCGCGGGCGTGTTGGTCGCGGTGCAGAACAGAGCTATTGCATCCTCATGACCGGCGTCAAAATCAGCAAGGACAGTCGCACGCGTTTGGAAACGATGGTGCGCACCAACGACGGTTTTGAAATCGCGGAAGTCGACCTCAACCTGCGCGGACCTGGCGATTTATCCGGCACGCAGCAAAGCGGCGTACTGGATTTGAAAATCGCCGATCTCGCGAAAGATCAAATCATGCTCTCTGCAGCACGCGAACTCGCCCTTGAAATTCTCGACGATGACGCAACGCTCGAACTCCCACAAAACCGCTTGCTGCGTGAGCATTTGATGAGCTTGAAAAAGCAGAAAACGGACTGGAGCAAGATTTCGTAAGTGCGAAGGGCGAGGGACGAAGGGCGAAGAAGACTGCGTGATTCCACTTCGCCCCTCGCCCCTCGCCACTCGCCACTCGCCCTTCGCCCTTCCTCCTTAAATTTGGTTCATGAATCTCGATCTTACCGGAAAAACCGCCGTAGTGTGCGGATCCACGCAAGGCATTGGACGCGCAGCGGCGCAAGAACTCGCATCGATGGGTGCGCGCATCATTCTTGTTGCACGCGATGAAGAAAAGTTGAAAGCAACACTGACCGCATTACCTGTGCCTGCGTCGCAACAGCATGGCTATCTCGTAGCCGACTTTGCGCATCCGCAAACAGTGGAAGAAGCCATTGCATCGTTTGTCAAAAATGATAGCGCACACATTCTGGTGAACAATACCGGTGGCCCGAATCCCGGGCCGGCCATCGAGGCATCGATCGACGCTTTTCGTCAGGCCTTCAACGCGCACCTCATCTGCAATCAACTCCTCACGCAAGCGCTGGTGCCCGGCATGAAAGCAGCGGGATACGGTCGCATCATCAACGTGATCAGCACATCTGTCAAACAACCACTTCCGAATTTGGGCGTAAGCAATACGATTCGCGGTGCTGTCGCCAGCTGGTCGAAAACACTCGCCATGGAACTCGGTCGCTACAATATCACCGTAAACAATGTGCTTCCCGGCGCCACGCAAACGGGACGACTGGAACAGATCATTCAAAACAAAGCATCGAAAGCAGGACTAGAAGCATCAGCCGTAGCACATGAAATGGCAGAAGAAGTTCCCATGAAGAGATTGGCCACTCCCGAAGAGATAGCAAACGCGATTGCATTCCTCGCATCACCGGCCGCCTCTTACATCAACGGCATCAACGTGCCCGTGGATGGCGGAAGGACGTTGTGTTTGTGAGGGAGGATTGTAGGATTACAGGATTGTAGGATTATAGGGGCGCGAACCTCACCCTTCACCCTTCACCCTTCACCCCTAACCCCTTCATCATAAAAAGGGCAGAAGCTCGCCTTAAGAAATGTACCCCTTCGCCTTCTCCAGCACCACGCTCAACCCCGCCGCATTCGTGCCGCCGGCTGTGGCGAAAAACGCCTGACCACCACCACCGCCATTGATCTCCTTGGCCAACTCGCGGATGATGTTGCCGGCATTCAAACTGCGCTCTGCAGCAAGTGCCTCTGAAATGACACACGTGATCGTTGCCTTGCCGCTCGCCTGTGAGGCAAACATGCCAAACAACTTCGCATGCTCTCCCTTCAGTTGAAAGGCAACATCCTTGAGTTCGGCAGCATCCAGATCCACATGCTCGGCAAGGAATTCAACATCGCCTACCATGGTAATTTTCGACTTGAGCTGCTGCTTCACCTGATCGCCCTTCTCCTTGTTAAGCTTCTCCAGTTGCTTCTGCAAATCCGCGTTGCGCGCTTGCAAATCTGCAATCGACTTCAACACATCTTTTGCTTTCAATACCTGACGAACCTGGTCCAGCGTCTCCAACTCAGAGTTGATATACTGAAACGCACCATCGCCTGAAATCGCTTCAACGCGGCGAACGCCCGCTGCTACCGCACCTTCGCTTTGAATACGGAACATGCCGATTTCTCCGGTGCTGCGCACGTGGGTTCCACCACATAATTCGATGCTGTCGCCGAACTTAATTACACGCACCACATCCCCATATTTTTCACCGAAGAGCATCATTGCTCCTGTCTTGCGCGCATCGTCAATCGACATGGCGCGATTTTCTTCCAACGGGAAATTCTTGCGGATGCGCTCATTCACCAACAACTCCACACGCGCCACTTCTTCGTCACTCATTTTCGCGAAATGCGAAAAGTCGAAACGCAAGTAATCCGAACTCACCAATGAGCCCTTCTGCTCCACATGCGTGCCCAACACTTCACGCAGCGCTTCATGCAACAAGTGCGTTGCGCTGTGATTCGACGTTATGCTCACACGACGCGCACTATCGACCACCGCGCGGAAAACAGCTTGCGGATGTTCTGGCAAATTGTCGGTGAAGTGCACAATCAAGTTGTTCTCCTTCTTCGTATCTACAATGTGCACCTGCTCGTTGGCTGAAACCAATCGTCCCTGATCGCCCACCTGTCCGCCACTTTCCGCGTAAAACGGCGTGCGTGAAAGCACACGCTGACACGACTCCTTCCCTTTCGCCTTAATTTTTCGATAGCGCAAAATTTTCGTGTCACACTCCAACTCATCGTATCCGACAAACATGGTTTCACCTTCTTCCAGCGTCACCCAGTCTTCCGTTTCCAACTTGGTTGCCGCACGGCTGCGCTCCTTCTGCTTTTGTAATTCCGCTTCAAAGCCGAGCTGATCGATGCGCTTCTTGCCCTCAGCAGCAATCAACGCCGTGAGGTCGGCGGGAAAACCAAACGTATCGTACAACTCAAACACAATCTTTCCATCGATGACATCACCGCTCGTTTTGCGGATAATCTCATCCAACAACTGAATACCCTTATCCAGCGTACGCAAGAAACTTTCCTCTTCCTCGCGAATCACTTTGCTCACCAACGATTGACCGCTTTTGATTTCGGGGAAAAAATCACCCATTTGTTCAGCCAGCACAGGCACCAACTGACAGATGAACGGCTCCTTCAACCCAAGGAAACTATAGCCGTAACGAATGGCACGACGCAGTATACGGCGGATCACATAACCCGCACCACCACTCGATGGCAACTGTCCATCGGCGATCGCAAACGATACCGCTCGCACGTGGTCAGCAATAACACGCATCGCCACATCGCGCTTCTCAGCACTGCGCTGATAGGTCATGCCGGAGATGGCCTCTACCTTTTCAATCAGCGGAGTAAAAACATCCGTATCATAGTTCGACTGCACGCCTTGAAGCGCCATGCACAAACGCTCGAAGCCCATACCGGTATCGACGTGTTTAGAAGCCAAAGGAACAAGCGACCCATCCGCCTTGCGCTCAAATTGCATGAACACGTTATTCCATACCTCGACCACTTGCGGATGGTCATTATTCACGAGCGTCTTGCCATCCACCTTGCTGCGCTCATCGTCGGAACGGATATCGATGTGGATTTCAGAACACGGACCACACGGACCCGTATCGCCCATCTCCCAGAAATTATCTTTCTTATTGCCGCGCAGGATGCGGTCCTCCGCAATGCGCGCCTTCCAAATATCATACGCCTCCTGGTCAAACTCCAGGTTCTCTGATGCATCACCTTCAAAGACGGTGACGTATAAACGGTCCTTCGGAATTTGATAAACCTCCGTCAGTAATTCCCACGCCCACGTAATCGCATCTTGTTTGAAATAATCGCCAAACGACCAGTTACCCAGCATCTCGAACATTGTGTGGTGATAGGTGTCTACACCCACTTCCTCAAGGTCATTGTGCTTGCCACTCACGCGCAAACACTTCTGCGTATCGGCAACACGCGGATGCTTGATGGCCTCGTTGCCCAGAAACCAATTCTTGAACGGCGCCATACCGCTGTTGATGAACATGAGTGTGGGATCGCCCTTCACGACCATCGGTGCGGAGGGAACAATCACGTGTCCTTTGGATTGGAAAAAATCCAAAAACTTGCGGCGAATTTCTTTAGAAGTCATCTTTTGCATAACAGGCGCGAATTTATTCCGCTTCAAGCATGGAACAGGCATTTCGACCGCATTTCCAACCTAAAATTTTCCACTTTAATTTTTCACTCAAGTGCATTACATTCGCGACAACTAATGGCCCGTCTTAAGTACAAATTCAACCCCATCACGCTCAATTTCGAGAAGATCAGTTACGGTATCCGCGACTATTTCTTCAGTGCATTGCGCTACCTTTTTGCAGGACTGGTGATTGGTGCCATTGGTGTGGTGCTTTACGCATCCTTCTTCAAAGATCCCGAGACCGCACGCCTGAGCAGAGAAGTCAAGTTTTTGCGCTCGCAAATCGATGAACTCAACGATCAAATCGACACGCTGCAATTGTTCGCAATGGACTTGCAGGACAAAGACGACAATGTGTACCGCAGCATATTCGGTGCTGAGCCTTTCCCGGAACACTTGCGCAAAGGCGGCGTCGGCGGAAGCGATCGCTACAAAAACCTCAAGGGCTTCGAAAGCAGTGAAGGCATTATCGAAACGCAAAAACGCATCAATCGTCTGCAGCGTTCAATGGTAGCGCAAAGCAAATCCTACGAAGAAATTTACAACCTCGCCAAATCACAAGACCAGATGCTGCAGTGCATTCCGGCGATTCAACCCGTGAGTAACAAAGAACTCCGCCGATTGGCTTCCGGTTTCGGGATGCGTATTCACCCGATTTACAAAATCGCCAAGATGCACACCGGCCTCGACTTCACCGCAGACATCGGAACGGAAATCTATGCAACGGGCGATGGCGTTATTGAAGCGGTCGACAGCAAGCTCTCCGGTTATGGTCACCACGTGGTGATCAATCACGGCTTTGGCTATGAGTCGCTCTACGCGCACATGAGCCGCGTGGCTGTGCGTCCGGGTGAAAAAGTAAAACGCGGTCAGGTCATCGGATACGTCGGCAACACCGGAACATCAACGGGTCCTCACCTACATTATGAAGTGATTAAAAACGGAGTGAAAGTGGATCCTGCTTTCTACTTCTACAGTGATATAACGCCGGAGCAATACGAAGACATGCTGCAACGCGCGGCCAATGCCAACCAAAGCTTCGACTAACATTTTTGACCAACATGATTACCAAATCATTCGAAATAGAAAAACTCTACTACTCCATCGGAGAAGTTGCCGATATGTTTGAAGTGAATGCCTCACTCATTCGTTTTTGGGAAAAAGAATTTCGGCAGTTGCAGCCGCGTAAAAATGGCCGCGGCAATCGTGTGTATTCCAAAAAAGATTTGGAACTCTTCAAGAAAATTCACCACCTGGTGAAGGAGAAAGGCTTCACCCTGGAAGGTGCGAAAAACGCCCTTCGCGAGAAATCCGAACCTACCACGCAGGAAGCGCTCACCGATCGACTGCTGCATATCCGCAGCGAGTTGATGAGTATCGCCAGCGGCCTGTAGTCGCCATCGGTTCAGCTATGCCTCAAGGCCTCGTTATCAAATCCACCGGAAAAAATTACGACGTACTCACCGACGACGGACAGGTGATTATGTGTCAGGTGCGCGGCAAAATCCGACTCGAAGGCCGCTCCACCACCAACCCCGTTGCAGCCGGAGATCGCGTTGATTATACGCTCGAAAATGAACGCGAGGGCAACATCACGCACATCCATGCGCGCAAGAATTACATCATTCGCAAATCCGTCAACCTCTCGAAGGAAGCGCAAATCATCGCGACCAATCTCGATCAAGCGTTACTCGTTGTCACCACCACCCGACCACAAACAACGCCCGGCTTTATCGATCGCTTTCTGATCACCGCGGATGCTTACGACATACCGGTAACGCTACTGTTTCATAAAATGGATCAGTACTCTGCCGACGAACGCGAGGAAGTGGATGAACTCATGCACATCTATCAAACGATTGGCTATCCGTGCATCAAAACGTCGCTGGAAACCCAAGAAGGACTGGATGAACTTCACACACTGCTGGCGAACAAAATCACACTCATCAGCGGACATAGTGCTACGGGGAAATCATCACTCGTGAACCACTTCATTCCCGGCAAAGACTTGCGCATCGGCGAAGTGAGTGAGGCCAGCAACAAAGGACAACACACTACCACATTCGCAGAAATGCACGCTCTACCGTTTGGCGGTTTCATCGTGGATACGCCCGGCATCAAAGGATTCGGCCTTGTGGATATTCCCAAAGAAGAATTGCACCATCACTTCAAAGAATTCTTCGCGCTGCTGCCCGAATGTAAGTTTCACAATTGCCTTCACCTCAATGAACCGGGATGCGCCGTGCACAAAGCGCTCGAAGCCGGTGAAGTGGCGCCTTCACGCTACAACAGCTACACGTCGATGTTCAACGACGAAGAAGAGCGCAGTGTCTATCGCAACGGTTAGAATTTCACGCGCAACGCAACCATGAAATTACGCAGCGCCTGCGGATAGTAAAAGCGCTCAGTCACAGGATCACCATAGATATAACTGTACGTGTAACCATTGGAAATGTAAGCCGTGTTCAATGCATTGTTGACCCATACATCCAAACCAAAAACCTTGTCGAACGCGGAAAACTCCATGGACGCTCGCGCATCATTGACAAAATATCCCGGAAGCATACGCTCAAAAATCCCGGTGTTATCCATGTATTGCTGACCAACGTGCTTCAGCGCCCAGGCGAATTCTACATACTTCATGCGCTTATCACTCTTGGGCTCGAATCTCCAGCCCAACTGAGCGGCACCAATCCAACCGGGCGAAAATGCAATGGGTGTATCGGTATACGTGAAGATCAATTGCGTCACACTGGTATCCGTGTAGGCATAAACCAACTCATCATACTGCGCAATTCTGTTTCTGCTCCACGTGACATTTCCTTCTGCAAAAAAACCGAATGGCAACTTCATACCCAGCTCCACTTCCAGTCCGCGGCGGTAACTCTCCGGAACATTCACGCGCACCGGCGCACCGACATCATTCAACGCGCCCGTTACCACGAGTTGATTTTTATACTGCATCCAATAAGCGTTGATGCCTGCACGATACTTCGTGTTAGCAAATGCATAACCGCACTCTCCGTCAAACATGAATTCCGATTTCACCTGCGTTGGATCCACTGCATCCACAAAGTCATTGCGATTGGGTTCTTTGCCCGCGTATGCCGCCAACACATAGGCCTTGTGTTTCTCGGTGAAAAAGGTGAAGCCCGCTTTTGGATTGAAAAACTGTGCATTGAAATCAACATCGTACGCACGCAAATTATTGTCGGTGCCATCGGTATGATACGATACACTGCGCAACTGAATATCCGCAAACGCATTCAATCGTTTGCCGAGCAACACTGTATTCTTCCAATACACATTACCATCCAACTTCAAACTATTCCCTTCGTAATACCGCCACTCGCCATTCGCCACTCGCCACTCCTCCACCGAAGGAATGTCGATGACTTCACCGTAATGCAATCCATCGTACACCGAAAACGCGCCACCCAACACCGACACCCACTGATCACTCTTGCGGGTGAGCGATCCCACCCATCCGCCAAAGTGATTGTCGAGCCAGCGTCGACGCACAACATCCGTTTCATACAACACATCACCGGATGAAGTAGCGACACTATCGATAAGGTAGCTCGACAACGACGCTCCTTCTTTATACTCTTCGAAGTAACCCTTACCGCGCGTGTAATGCCCCGTCAACTGCAGGTTCCACAACGTATTCAAGCGACGATTCCAATGAGCCTGCGCATGATGCTGCGCATAATTGTCGACTTGATTTTCGTATTGATAAAAGTTGTACGTGCGTCCTGAGGTGAGCAGATTTTGCGTTTGCGTCTCACTCAAACTGTTGCGAGAAGCGAAATTCAATCGGTCCTGTTGCGAACCGAAGAGCACTTCATGCGGTGTTCCATTCCACGATTGATAGGTGATTTCTTTACCTCCGAAAGCCGTCAACTTGACGCTGCCCTTCGTGGTATACTTGGCCAACTCTCCGAAGTAAGAACGCAATAGCGAACTCGCACGATCGATATACCCGTCGGACGTAATTTGTGAAAGTCGTCCTTCCAAAATCCATCCGCTCTTCAGCAAGCCCGTTCCAAACGTCAAGTTGTTTTTCCAGGTTCCAAAACTTCCTGCAGCATTTGAAGACTCGAGGTAAGGCGATGTGCGAAGGCCGCGCGTATCAATGCGAATGCTTCCACCAAACGAGCCGGCACCATTCGTACTTGTACCAATCCCGCGCTGCACTTGAATGCTGCTCGCACTCGTGGTGAGATCGGGCGTATTCACCCAAAACACCTGCTGACTCTCCGGATCGTTCAGCGGCACACCGTTGATGGTGACGTTGATGCGCGCAGGATCACTGCCGCGAATCCACAAACCCGTGTACCCTACTCCCGCACCGGCGTCACTGGTAGCTACCAACGAAGGAGTTAATCGCAACACATAGGGAATATCCTGACCGTTGTTCAGTCCCGCCAACTTCTGCTCATCCAACTCCGTGTAGGCTATGGGGGAAAGCACATTCGCACGAGTCGCTTCGATAGTAACGATAGACAGCGTATCAATCTGCGGCAAGTTTTGCGACGGAAGTTCCTGTGCGTTTAGAGCGCTTGCGCATAGCAAGCACGTGGCGAGTAAAAGACGTTTTCTCATTTCTGACGTAACCATGTTTGTTCAACGTAGCTCGTCGGCCAGGGGGCAGCCAACGATGCGTTTAGCTACCACACTATCTTCCTTGGCGGCATGACCCGCCCAGGTTCAAAGGGTATAATCTCAGTCTTGGCT
>JBKCDO010000239.1:0-22049 GCA_046304755.1 Flavobacteriales bacterium | reverse complement strand
ATCCGAATCCGATTTTCCTCAAGAATCTCGATGAACTCATGAAGAACTTCCTGTGGAACTGGGAAGTGTTCAATGAAAAATATAAAGTCGTTTCTAACGGTTTGCACTAATGTCGGCCGAAGAATGAATCACCGAGGGCTGCCCGCAAGAGCAGCCCTTTTTCTTTCAGCACGGGTATGTTTAAAGCTTATCCGCGGGAGGTATCCAAGCAAACCGTAAATTGCATGACCTTTACAATCTCAGGGAATGACAAACGGCGAGAAGAAACGCAAGTACACTACGCTCAAGCGAATCGGATGGCTGGGATTTGCATTTTTCCTGATTAAGGGACTCATCTGGCTGGCCCTGTTTTTTTTCGCCGGATCTGAACTCATGCAAACATGCAATTAAACTGATATGAAAAAATACATCTTACCATTGATGGTATTCCTTGCAGCCTGCAACAGCAATACCGAAGCAAAGAAGGTTGAAGTAAAGCCTGAAGACGTGCAAATCGTAGAGCAGGTAGACAACAATCCGCAAGCCTACTTCTCAGCTACCGGAACCGCTCCCGTAAGTACGATTGATATCACAGCGCTGGTATCGGGTCAGTACACCGTAAAATATACGATCGATGGCGTCACGGCTGAACTTGCCATGACCAAAGAGCCGTTGGTCATCAATGGCGAGAAGAATATGGAAACGGGAGAAGTGAAGTTGAGTGGAAGCGGCGGGGCAGTAGTGCTGTCAGCAGGGAAATGTGAGGGAGGAACGCATATGTGCACGCTGACTGTTGGAGAACGCACGATTGAGGCGTGCGGGAAATTCGCTGAATAACGATAAGGATATTTAAAATGAAGGAGGCCTTAGCGCCTCCTTTTTTTATATCCAGCCGGCACCAAATGCCACTGCGAAAACGATTAGCGCGATGGCAATGATTTTATTGAGTAAAGCGAGTTCCGTTTTCTTCACCCATTTGTTTCCCTGCCACGCACCTGTAAACGCGGCCAGCACGGCAACACCGAGCAATCCGCCATTCATCGACGACCAACCCGATGCAATTTCGGTGGCGTAAACGGAAATACGCGACACATCCACCAGGCAAGCGCACACCACGCGTGTTCCCATGAAGGCGTCTTTACTCAACCCTGAGCGCATGAGGAATGCGCTGCGCAACGCTCCTTGATGACCACTTAAGCCGCCAAAAAAACCACTGACGAATCCGCCTAGCGGCATCCATCCTTTCGGTAAAGCCAGACGATCGATGGCCGGTGAAATTTCCAGCCAGGCAAACGTCAGAATGATGAGGGCAATGATGATGCGAATTGCGTTGGTTTCAAACGTGAGTGAACCAAGCTGATAGGGCAGTGTCACATCCAGATGGGCAATCCTTCCCAACAACCACGCTCCTGCTAGTGCTCCAACCACAGAGAGCGCCCCAAACGTTTTGATGGTAGGCCAATGGGCGTGCTTTCCGACCAAAAACAACTTGAAGAGATTGTTAGCCATGTGTACTACCGCTGTTGCCGCAATGGCTGCTTGCGCCGGACAAAATAACATGAACGCAGGCAAGAGCAACGTGCCCAATCCAAAGCCACAGAAGAAGCTCAGGAACGCGCCCGTTAATGCGGCAGCAACAACAGTGATGTATGATACCATTGCACGAAAATAAGTGAACCCCTTGGCGACTGTGTTTCCGCTGTGAGAAGAATTCGCGCTACGGTTTGATGATGCGCGTCACGCCGGATTGGCCATCAGCCAGTGTCCAGCGACAAACATACAGGCCACCGGAGAGCGCATCCAGCGAAAGGGAAGGAGTTGACGGGTAAACATCTTCCAGCAATTCTCCTGTGATGGAATAGAGCGCCAGGCGCTGAAGCGGTTGTGAGGCGCTCCAAGACAATGCTGTGCCACCTTGTTGCAGGGCGAATCGAATCGGGGAGGAGCTGAGCGCTTCCACCGCATTTGAACTGCAAGGCAAGGCATTGATTAATTGAAATACATCGTTAGCCATCAAAATGGGTACATCGAGTTGATCAGGATTTTCACCCATACGAATCCAAACGATATTCTGCGAAGGCACCACGCAAATGAACTGACCATCACGTCCGATGGCGGCATACATGTCGTCGGGTGCATCCGGTGCGAACATGCCGGGAAATACAAACTGCGATTCGGGCAACATGAAATTCGAGGTGCCATTCAACCAGGTGAGATAACCGTAACCTTGATTGATGGATTGCGAACTATGCGTCATCGCGTAGAAATAGTCCGGGTTATTCAAGATGGGCGTGCCGTTCCATGTGCCTTCAGCGTTCAGTAGCAGACCATATCGCGCCATTGTACGTGCATTGGAAAAGAACACATTGTTGTAATCAATCGGAACAAAAAGCCCACTCATGCCCGTTGGTTGCAATAAGCGTGTAGCGTTGAAAAGGTTGAGCGATTGACCGGAGGCAACTTCCATCACGCTATCCAATAGCGTGTACGGCCCGTTGTGATACGCCCAGCGTGTTCCCGCGTCGGCCAGGTATTGCAAACAGGTATCGAGCGTGCAGTAATGATCTTCCACACCATCATTCAATCCGGATGTCATGGTCAATTGATGCCAAATGGTGATAGCTGACTCCTGTTCAGGTGTGCACGAAGTCCAGCCTTGACCGAGGTAATTCGATGTTGGATCGGTTAACTCCAGTAATCCTTCGCTTTCGGCTATGCCCACGAGCATGGCGGTGAGCGTTTTTCCGGCCGATGCCCAATACCATGACGTCGAAGCATCATGGCCATTGAAGTATTGTTCCAACACAATTTTTCCATCCTTCAATAAGATGAAGGCCTTGCTTTGATTGGTCTCCAGGTAGTCGTAGAGGTTTGCGATAGTGCTGTCACACCACTGCAATTGAGACGGATCGATGGTTTCCCATGTGCCATTGCCGTTGGGTGGAAAATAGAGCTGGGCGTGCAGCGAGTTCGATAGGCTAACGACAACGGCAATACAACGTAATAATGTCTTGTTCATGTTATGATTTGATGAAGCGAACAACGTTTCCATTGGAGGTTTTGGCGACGTAGTAACCGGCGCTCCAACTGCTCACGTCAATGGTTTCCGTCTGCTTGCCATTCATGCGATGGGCATGGATTTCACGTCCCATGGCGTCATAAAAACGGATAACAGTGTCATGGTCAGCCATCAGATTGATGTGGTCAGTGCAGGTGGTCGGCCAGAGGTTGAATCCGGCGGCTGCAGATTCGGCAACAGCGCTATTCAGCAGTGAAAAACGATACACGGTGCCGCTTTGCGGCTCACTGTTGAGCTCTTGTCCCGGTAAGGGTTGCTGTCCCGATGGTATGGAGGTAATCACCGGCGAACTAGGGTTTCCTGACACGCACCAAAGCCCGTCCCAACCCGTTCCGTTTAAGAGTGCGTTGTTGGCCAAAAGCACCAGCGGACCTGTGCCGAAGAAGTGAATGAGGCCGCCTGATTTGATCGTATTCGGACCATAGCGATACTCAATGATAGGAGCGTTTTGATACAACCAAATCTGAAAATTAGTGGTGTTGAAGTAGGTGTTGGCAGCATCCCATTCACCATAGAATCCAACGTTTTTCCATTCGAGTTTCAGTACTGCATTGCCTGGAGGGCCTTCGAGTTGATAGGAAATTGGACTCACCGCCATGGAGTCGTTGGCGTTCATGATATCGGCCATATAAGGACATATCACCTGCACGGTATCGGGGTTCGCTTCATTGATACTGACCACTTGCGCACCGGGCTGAAGAATACCCAGCACATTGGTGATCTCATCGAATAGCTGCACATCAAAGCCGGTCGAAACGAAGTATGATGGGTCATCCCACACATCCTCATTGCTAATTGAAGACGGAGCGGTCAAATCGAAGTAAGGATCGGAGAACACCGTGAATTCGTAAGGGAAAACCTGAGCGTGAAGGGATGTTGTGGCCAGCAGGAAACCGGCAGCTAGAAATCGGGTTGAAAGGGTCATGATTTGAAGTTAAATGGATTCGGCAATGTGACGCACAAACTTACTTGAAGTTACATCGGTAGCGAAACGAATGTTTTGCAGAAAAAAGGCCGACTGGAAAGTCGGCCTTGTATTTATTTTTTTTCGGTTATGATAGAACCTTGTCGCTCAAGTGTTCGGTGATGGGTTCCCAAAAGTCTTTTCTCCAACTTTCAGTCAGCCAGCCCGAGGCTTCCTCCGGCACACCAATCTGGTTAAAGCTTACGCGGCATCCGCTTTCTGTTGTCTCAATGTCGAAGATAACGGTGCTGTAAAATCCGGCCGGGAATTCGTCATGACGCCACGATTGCACCACACGCGTATTGGGATTCAAGTGAAGTACATAGCCGTGCGAGCGATTATTCCAAGCGTGAAACTTTCCTCCTTCGGTTTTGTCCATTTCAGCGCTCATCCCGGTTAAGCGGCTGAGCAACGCGGCATCGGTAAGAGCGTTGTACACTTTCGATGCCTCGGTTTCCAATTCGATGACCTGAAAAATGTTATCGGTTTTGATTTTCATTTTAGTGCAGTTTGTTGGTTTGAACGTAAATGTAGTTGCCCATGGTATAAGTCCCCGATATTTTTAACAACATGTTATCAATCAGGAATTTACTCGGCAATTATGCCGCGTATCATGGCATACGCTGCAGTTCCTAAGCGTAATGTTGACGCAAAACCTGTTGCAGTTTGCGCGTGTATTCATCGCGCATCCATTGCAGGTAATTTTCGGTACTGCGACTGATGCAATAACTGTAATGCTTCACACGGCTTTTGATATCGGGCTCAAGCATTTTGAGCAGTTCCGAAGCCTTGGTGTAATCATCGGCATTTTCGATGATGATGGAAGCATGTTGATGGATTGACTTGTCCAGCACGTCTTTGGTGCGGGATCCGCTGCGCATCAGTTTTGAATATTCTTCACGGATGTCGAAATCAATGACGGCAGAATTCTTAAAGAACTCACGCACCTCACTGGGCATTTCGTACACCATTTCTTTTTCCATTTGTTCGTCGCTCACAATCGCCTCAATGTAGGCGTCCGGATTGCGGAAGATGTCGTGCCAGTCCATTTCGCATTCCCACAAGCCGAATCGACGGGCATTGTTTCCAAGATCAATCACCGTAAATTCAGTTTTACCCGGAATCACACGCGAACCGCGGCCAATCATCTGATGATAGAGCGTCAGAGATTTTGTCGCGCGATTGAGAATGATCGTTTCAACCGTAGGTTCATCAAAGCCTGTTGTCAGGATTGAAACAGAAGAGAGAATGGCATTGGGCACTGTGCGAAACCACTCCAGAATTTCCTTGCGTTCTGCTTCGCTGTGCGTATTGTCGAGGTGGCGGATTTCATACCCGGCCTCTTTGAACATCTGATAAACAATCTTGCTGGTATTGATCCCATTGTTGAAAATCAGCGTCTTTTTGCCTCGCGCTTTTTGCTCATACGCATAGAGCAATTTTTCCTGCATGAAAAAATTACCATAGAGCTTTTCAGAGCTACTCACCGTGTAATCGCCATTGATACCAATCTTCAGCGAGTGAAGGCTTACATCGTAGCTGTAGGTGGTGGCCTTGGAAAGGAAGCCTTTCTTAATCAGACTCGGGATGCTCTCTCCAACAATCAACTCGCGGTAGTTCTCGTGCAACGGCAGTTCAACATTACTCGAAAGTGGGGTAGCCGTTACACCTAGAATGACCTGGTCTTCGAACCACTTGAAGAGTTTGCGGAATGAATTGTAGTGCGCTTCATCGACAATCACTAACCCCAAATTCTCAAAGTCCATTTTGTCGTCACGCAGGCGGTTGTTCAACGTCTCCACCATGGCCACAAAGCACATGTACTGTTCTTCATCGGGCAGGTCTTTTACCTTGCTGACGATGATTTTATTCTTGACGTTGATGTCGGACAGGTGTCGTGAGGTCTGACCCAGCAATTCGATGCGGTGCGTGAGAATGAGCACCTTCTTCCCGGTTTCTTTGATGTAGCGACGAGCGATTTCCGAAAAGATGACCGTTTTTCCTCCACCCGTTGGTAATTGAAAGCACATATTGTACTTATCCGGGTGTTCTTTGAGCCGGCTGAATATTTTCTCCAAAGCATCGGCCTGGTAATCATAGAGTTTTTTACCCTCTTTGATGTCCAGGATATCCAACGGTTCTAAGGTCATAGTGTGATGTAGTTAGCAAAAAAAAATCGGGCAAAGATAGTCATCCTTTTGCCCGATATCGCCACAGTGGGCGATGAATGTATTCACAAAGTGTTAATTAGTGCAGATTGAAAAAGATCAATCGCAGCTAATAAACGAATAGGATTGGAAGGGTGGTGCAGCAGAGTAAACATAACCCGGCTTCAACACGTAGAACTTCAGTTTCTTTAAATCGAATCCTTCGGGAAGCACACCGGCCTCAGCGAAGAAATCTGATGGAATGAAGGTCAGTCTGAATTTTCCATCACCGATGGCCTTCATCTTCAGTTGGGGCAGGGTAGTCACCAGTGCGGGATCCGTATAGTTGAAGGCTACAAACGTACTTTGCTCAGCACGCAAAAAGAGATAGACGTCGTCGTCACCGAGATTCTGTAAGTCAGGATTGGTCTCAAGCGTATTGTCGTAGGTCACCGATAGGTAGTCATCGGTTTTGGCCAGCTCGGGAAACACGCAATACAGCTCATCACACAGTTTCGGAATGATGTTGATGTGCAAGTCTTCGGTTTTTGCTTCACCATTGTATTCACCGGTGTAAGCATTACCGTTGCGCAGTTTAGCCAGACAAGAGATACCATTGGTAAAAAAGGTTGTAGCATCCACACCGTAGAAGGATGTTGGCTTGAAGCGCAGGCTGTACAATTTTTCACCCACCTTTGTCATTGCCATGGCGCTATTGGAGTTGCTCCAATCACCATTACCAACGACAGGGCCCGCCGGTTGCCAGGTCCACAGGTAAACCGTGTCCTCCGGATGGTCAGTGAGCATCGCACTCAAAGCACTGTTCTGGTTGCCATCTGTTGTTTGCGCAACGTTGATGTAAAGCGTGATGGTGTCATTTTTACCCGTAGGTGAAGGCTGTATGTATGCTGCCTGACTGAAAGCAAACATGCTTGCGGTCAAGGCGAAAAGGAATGAAACTATCTTCTTCATGGATTATGGATTCAAACGGTTAAAGGTGAAGGTGTACACAGCGGTGGTAGTGCGACTGCCGTCGGCGGCTTCGCAGTAATTCTCAAGCTGAATATTGAGCTGGCTGTCCGATGGACGAACAACGCCTCCCAGTAAGGTTTGCAGCGTGTCGGTTGCAGTATACAGATAGAGGTAAGTCGGGTAGTCGGGGTTGTCGAATGCCCAGCGACCGCCTGTTCCGAAATAGTTTTTGCCGGGACCGGTCTGCACCGCATAGGTCATGGAATCTTTGTTGAAGGTCAAACGATAGGGCGTCTGTCCGTCAACGATGTAGAACTCACTCAGGTCTCGTTCTTCACGAATAGGATTGTTAGGGTCCTGTTGCTTGAACGAAACAATTTCCCAGGAGCCAGCCATGCCATCGAGTTTGTTGGCCGGATCACCCAGTTCTCCTTTTACATCGGGCTTGCATGCCCAGACAGTGAGAGCAATCGAAGCCGCAAGTATGAATATCTTTTTCATGATTCAAATTTCGGTATTAGTGATTTAGTTGCAACCGCCTTCAGGGTTGAGTTCGAAGCCGATGACCGTTGATTCTGCGTTCGGGAATTGAATGGCCATACCCGGGCAGTCAAAAGGAGCTTCACGGATGATGATGTCTTCACCCATCACTCCATAACGGCGCAATTGTTCGGTGTATTTGCCTTCGCCCACCATTTCAATGCGGTATTGGCGGCGTGCCTCAGCGATGATTTCTTCTGCAGTGGCGCCGGTTGGAACTTCATTGGTGCCGGGTTCGAACGCACGGTTGAGAATCAAATTCAAATCGGCACGTGCTTGCGACAAATCGCCGCCGCCTTCTGCGATGGCCTCTGCGCGTGTTAAGTACAACTCGGTGAGGTGAACAATCGGTACACTGTAGATCTGATTGGTAAAGAACTTCTTGAGGAAAACACGTCCGTTCTCTTGGGCAATCCACGCTTCGGTGCGGCGATCCGCAGGGTTCTCGTTGATGTAATTCAAAAAGCCCTGACTCATCATCAACTCAGCAATGCCGTTGTTGATTTGGTAGTTGCCGACAAAAGATCCGCAGCGACGGTCTTGAACAATTGAACCTGACAATGAATAGATCGTAGATACTGTTCCAAAAACAAACTCAGAGGTCGTGTTCGTATCGAGCACAACCTGCGGATAGCGATCGAGGTTCGTGCTATCGAACTGGAACTGTCCGGAGTTGATGACTTCGGTGCTGTATTGAACTGCCTGACTCCATTCCTGCTTCAGAAAATGGAAGGTGGCCAATACACCGGCAGCAGCCATTTTGGATGCATATACGCCATTTGATTCCGGCAAATTGTTATAGGCAAATTCTAAATCCTCTTGCACGAAGTCATAGACTTCCTGCACAGTGCTGCGCAACAACGGATCGGCAGCTGCACGATCACGAATCGGAACGCCGGCGTGTGTATTGCCCGGAGTTAATCCGTAGGGCTGTGCCCATAATTTCACTGCAGACCAATGACAGAATCCACGGAGGAAACGGGCTTCTGCAATAAGACGTTCCTTTTCTCCCGGTTCGAAATTCGGAATGATGTCGATGTTATCGAGCAACGTGTTGCAACGCCAAACAACGGTGTACAAATCCTGGTAGACTTTGTTGGTGGTGCCGTTGAAGAAGGTGGTCTGACGCGCGTAAACCGAACGCAGGTCGTTGTTGGTGTTCGGCTGATTGAGGTTGTCGCTCAACAATTCTGAAATGTTTTGAATGCGGCCGTCGTAAAGATTAGCCAGCGCATCGTAACAGCTGTTGAGTGTTTCCTGCGCATCGTCGGCTGTATTGAACAAGTCTTCACGCAGGTTACCTGTTGGTGGCTGATCGAGCCACTTTTTGCATGATGCCAAAGGCAAAGTGAAGCAGATGGCAATGATGAGTATCTTTTTCATGGGAGTGGTCGAATTAGAAGTTAGCAGTTAGGGTAGCGAAATAACTCTTCTCTTGCGGAGGCGTGAGGTATGTCGTGTTTGGACTGAGGTTGCGGTCTTGAGGATTCTCAAAGTCACGCACCAATTCAGGATCCAAGCCAACAAAATTGGTAATCACAAACAAGTTAGACGCAGCTAACTGAACACTCAAATTGCGGATCGGACTGCTCTCCTTCATCTTGAAGGTGTAGCCCAAGCTGATGTTCTTCATGCGCAGATAGTCAGCATCATAAATGAACAAGGTGGTGTTCCACCAAGGATTACCTGCTTGCAAACCGTAGGTGTTTTCCTGTAAGGTCTGACGAGGGAATCGAGCATCATCACCCGGTTCCTGCCAGCGGTCAAACTTATCGGTACGCATGTTCCAGTCGGTAGTGACACCGAGTTGACGCTTCGCAGATGAATCGAAGATTTTTGCACCCAGGCTGTAGGTCATGAATACGCTCAATGACCATCCGCCGTAAGTGAACGTGTTGGTGATACCGCCATAGCCTTTAGGTAAACCTGCTCCGGCGTATTGACGGTTGTTCAAGTTATAATCGTAAGTCTTGTTGCCTTGCAGATCATAGTACATCGGACGACCATTGGCAGGATCAATACCCGCTGATTGAATCAGGTAGTACGAACCGACAGGTCTGCCAATCTGTACACGTGAATCGTTCGTTCCGCCGCTCAACGCATCCGGTGTGAAATCCCCGATGCTGATTACCTCATTCATGTTGCGCGAAATGTTGAAGTCGGTAATCCACTGCAGCTTTGATTTCGGATTGAGGTTGTTCGACTTGATGCTGAACTCAACACCTTGGTTGAGAATCTCACCGGCATTGGCCCAAACGCTCGAGAACCCGGTGCTCGTTTGCACGTTGTATTGAAGCAGTACATCACTGGTGCGCTTGCTGTAGGCTGAAATCGTACCGTGTATGCGATCGCGTAAAATTCCATATTCAATCGATGCGTCCAGGATCATTGAAGTCTCCCACTTCAAATCCGGATTACCCAATTGCGCCTGGAAGCGGTAAGGATTACCGGAATATCCAATGGCACCTTGGTACCAGGTTTCGTACTGCGCAGTGCGTGGAATATCCGCATTACCCGTAACACCCCAGCTACCGCGTACTTTGAGGAAATTGATGACTTTATTGTCTTTCAGGAAACTTTCCTCACTGGCAATCCATCCTACAGATGCTGATGGGAAGTTGCCCCACTTGCTGTTGCTTCCGAACTTGGAAGAAGCGTCTGCGCGCGATACCAACTGGAAGTAATACTTGTCGGCAATGGAATAGTTGAAGCGGCCGAAGAAGCTTACGAATGTGGTGACCTCTTCGTAAGAATTGCCATACTGCGGAGCAATGGTGTCGCTATCTACAGCCTCGACAGTTGGCAGAGCCGCCAAACCGGGATACTGCACTTGCGAATATCCGCGTGTCACTGACTTTTGAATTTCGCTACCCGCCATGAAGGTCACACGGTGATCCTTTTTGTAAGTGCGATTGTAGTTGATAGTTCCGTTGGAATTCCAGTTCGTAACCCACGTCGGGAATTTCTCGGCGTAGTTCTGCTGTTGGCCAACAGTCACACCGATGGGCATGAATTTCATTTCCTCCTGATCGAGGTAGTCTAACGAACCTGTGGCGCGAGCCGACCAATAATCGTTAATCAAGTAAGTAAAGGAGTGATTGGTCAGCAGTCGCTTTTCGAAATTCACCCATTGACGTTGTTCACGGTAGGCGATAGGGTTTGAATAACCGCCATTCCACATAAAGTATTTACCGGTAGAATCGTAAACTGGGTAATAGGGAAGGGCAGTTGACATGGCTTCACCGATACCACCGCTCCATGCAGCATCTACACGTTGATTCATGCTTTGTGTGTAAGAACCACCGACGTTGTAAATCAATTTTTTCGAAAGATTGATGTCGACGTTCAAACGAGCGCTGTTGCGCAGGAAGCGGTTTCCAATGATGTATGAACCGTTGTCGTCATTGCTCAAACTGGCATACAACTTTGCCTTGTCCATCACGTAATTAATACCAATGTTATAGGCTTGCTTGATTCCGACACCGGTTAGTTCATCAAACCAATCGGTATTGATTCCTTGTGCTTCTTTGTATTTCTGTTCGCGCACCTCCGGTGAATCTGATGCACTGGAAAGTGAGGGCAGCCATACATAGCCTGTTCCGCCATCATTTTCCCAAGCCTCCTGACGCATCTGCAGGTATTCATCCGTGGTCATCATATTGGGTTTAGCCGCGGCCTCGGAAGTCCCCACGCGAATATTCAGATCAAGGCTTAATCCTTTTTGCTTACCGCGCTTTGTAGTAATCAAGACAACACCGTTTGCGCCGCGTGAACCATAAATACCGGTTGCAGCCGCATCTTTCAATACTTCAATACTTTCGATGTCATTCGGATTCAAAAACGTCAGCGGGTTTGAATTCATCGCCCCTGAGTTGCCACGCAAGAAGGGGTTTTGCGTGATGGGAATACCATCAACTACATAAAGCGGATCACCGCCGGCTGAAATCGAGCTGATACCGCGAATGCGTACCAGGGAGCCTGAGCCCGCAAGACCCGATCCTTGGGATACCTGTATACCCGCACCGCGACCTTGAAGGGCAGCTTCAAAACTTGGGACAGGCACCTGAGTCAATTCTTTTCCGTCGATGCGAGTGATGGATCCCGTTACATCGCGCTTGCGCTGAACACCATATCCGACCACAACGACTTCCTCCGCCATTTTCATGTCTTCGGGCATCTCCACGTCGAGACTGAGCTTTTGGCCAGCTGTAAGCGTGACCTCGCGCACCTGATTAAGGTAGCCAATCAGCACGAATTCAATCGTGTGTTTTCCGGTAGAAAGATTTAAGGTGTAATTGCCATCGATATCGGTGGCCACTCCATTGCCGCTCTGTTTGTCTTTCACCACAACACCGGGCAAGGTTTGCTTGGCAGCATCATAGACTTTACCGGTCACCGATTGCGCATAACTGCAAACGGAAAAAAAGGTCAAAGCAAGAAACGCAAGCGAGAAGTAACATTTATTCATCGCAAAGATTTGTTTAGGACTTGGTTAATGTTCGGGTCAAACATAAAACAAAACGGGTAAGTGTACATTCCACACTTACCCGTTTTTTTTATTCGCTGAGAATCAAGGGTCTTGTAATGGTTTGCTGACCATTGGTCACGCGCACCATGTACATTCCGCGTGCAATCGCTGAAGCGTTCCAGTCAATGGTTTGGATGCCTGCCGACAACGCTTGATTGCTGATGGTCTCAATGCACTTGCCGGAGAGATCCAGAATGTCAATTTGTACACGCTGGTGATGATCATTGCGGAATCCAATGGTCACCTGTTCACCGGCAGGATTCGGATACACCATAAAGTCGAGCCCGAAAACCTGCATGGCGTCTTGTACATTCAATGCAGTGTCTTCGGCGAAGATGGGCTGATCAAAGTACACGTGGTATTCGCCCGCCGCATAGTTAAAGGAGCTGTTTACATCCGTTACCTCCACGCTATTGCCGGAAAGGAAATCGTACCACGTTCCGGTATGCTGGAAGCCGGGAATCATGTTCACGGGAATCACATTGAAGTTGGCAACCACGGTGGCTTTTAAGTCGGGAGTATTCAAGTGCAAGCGCTTGCCCATTCCGGCCAAATCGATATCGAAATCGGTTGTCGAGAAAATTGGATTGGACTTCTTGATTTGGTTGAGCGCGCTCACCACCTTATACACTTTGTATCGCTGAGGAATGTCGCGATAATCCCAACGCACAGGTTTGGCGTAAGTGCGGCAATCTTCATTGATGGTTCCATCCGAGCAATAGTTGATAGAATAATCATAGCCAAGCTCTCCGAATTGCCAGATCATTTTTGGACCAGGAATGGGAATCAGCATGGCGTGCGCCATTTCCTGACGTTGCAGGGCTGTATTCAAGTTCTGAATATCATAGCTGCCATTGCTATTGCCATAGTTCAGGTTTTTAAACATGAGTCGCTCTTCGTCATGACTCTCACCGTATGAAACCAATCGCGGAGCGCTCCAGCCACGGGAAGTGTAAACGCCCCAAGACAGATTTGAATTGGAGCTGTAGCCCATGCTGGCTTGCTCGTATTCGGTGGTCATTTTACCCCAGAGCATCATACCGCTGTTGGCCAGAACAGTTTCTTCAGAGTTATCGGCTAAATGCTCGAGGATGACATAGGCCCCCGGCTCATGCGATTGAATTTCGGTGTAATAATCATTGAGAATGTTGACACGACTTTGGTCATAAGCACCCCAGGCACCGATGTTTCCAAGCGTGTAGTTCTGTGTTAATCCTTTCGACAAATCGAAACGATAGCCGTCGATGTGGTACTCATCAATCCAATAGCGCATCATTCGCTTAAAGAAATTACGCGTGAGTGCACTTTCATGATTGAAGTCGTAGCCTACGTTAAAGTCGTGACGTGGGGTTTGATTGAACCAAGGGTTTTCTGCGGTCGGTTGACCGTATTCACCTGCATCCGGATTGAAGTAAAGGCGCACCATCGGGTTTTGGCCGAAGGCATGGTTCACTACAATATCCATGAGCACGGCGATACCGCGTTCGTGACAAGCGTTCACAAATGCCTTGAAGGATTCTTTGCTGCCATAGGCTTTGTCGAGTGCGAAGAAGAACGAGGTGTTGTATCCCCAGCTGTCGTTGCCTTCAAATTCGTTGACGGGCATTAATTCAATCGCCGTGATGCCCAGGCGGTCGAGGTAATCGAGCGTATCAATCAAGGTTTGGTAATTGCGGGCCTCAGTGAAGTCGCGCACGAGTAGCTCATACACAACCAAGCGTTCAGCAGGCGGACGCACATAGCTGTCGTCGTTCCAATCAAAAGCGGGTTCGTTGATGCGGAAGGTGGAAGCAATTTGTGATGTGCTGCAACGCGGATACGTCGGAATATTCGGGAAGGTACTTGCCGGAATCCATTGGTCATTCCAGGGGTCGAGGACCATTTCGGTATAAGGATCTGCAATGCGCATGTCTTCCAAATCAACACTGTACTGGAAGGCGTAAGTCGTATTCGGATCAAGCCCTGTGATATCCAGCCAGTACTTATTGCCATCGGGCGTGCGGTTCATCAAATAGGCCGCATTGAATTGCCAGTTGTTGAAGTCTCCCAATACATACACAAAATCTTTGTTGGGGGCATGGAGTTGAAGACGGATTGTTGAGTTATCGATAATGGTGATGCCATCTTGTGTGCCTACAGGCGGAGCCAATACAGCAGGTTGCGGGTTGATGTTGATTAAGATGGTTTCGCTTGCCTCATTGGTGCCATCGTTGGCTGTGAGCACGATGTCATATCCGCCATTGGTTGCTTCATTGAAGGTGTAGTCCAACTCGGTTGCATTTTCTGCCGTAGCGACTACCTCGCCATTGATGGTTAAGGTCAATGTAGCCGGCGACGATGAGGCACAATGCAGCGGAATGTTTTCATTCACATCGGCGTTGATGACTTGCTCGAATGGTTGCAGGATTCCTGCGTGAAATCCGGGTTCATACAAATCGAGGTAGATGTCGGAGCCATCCGCATTACGGCCGACGAGCGAACCGTTGGCGTTGCGGAATACGAACATCAACCGTGCGACATCTGTGCCTGAGGGCATCTCATCGTAGAATGTAGAAGGGTTGATCGTAATCGTGTGGATGTTGTTGCCTTGTGGTGAAAGCAGCAACGAAGAATTGGCTGTTCCCCAAACGTTGTCCGGACCTTTCACGTATTGCCAATTGTTGACGCAATTGTCGACGTCGGCCTGCACCACAATGCCGGTGTGCGCGTATAGCGGAATAGCATTGGCCAACTCACCATTGCCGCTGTTGGCATTGTAGGTAATGGTAATGGCATCGGTTTGCGTTGGAAAAGGCGGATCCGTAGTCAGGATTTGCGAAGCACCGAGTAGTGGTAGTGCTAACATCAAGCACGATGATAGAAATGTTTTCATAGGATTCGTTTCGATAATGGTCCAAATATATACAAAGTGTACTCTGTACACTTAGTAAAATATTGAACGACCCAAATTAGCAGGTTTTAGCGTTAAGCACCCTATAAAAAAAGTTACGCTCTCATTCTGCCGGGCGAGTTGATCGCTTTTAGAATGAGAGCGTAACTATGAGTAGGTTGAAATTACCTTATTGCTGCTGGAATTGCTTCGCGAAACGTTTGCGGTCGTTTTCGTTCAAATACACTTTGCGCAAGCGAATACTCTTCGGCGTTACTTCCACGTATTCATCAGCCCCGATGTATTCGAGTGCTTCTTCCAGGGTGAAACGAATCGGCGGAGCCATCACGTTTTTAGCGTCTGTTCCGGAAGCGCGCATGTTGGTAAGTTGCTTCGTTTTGGTCACGTTTACTACCAAGTCATTATCGCGTGAGTGTTCGCCGATCACTTGTCCTTCATACACTTCATCCATTGCGTCAACGAAGAACTTACCACGATCCTGAAGGTTCGAAATACTATACGCTACAGCATTACCGGTTTCCATGCAGATAAGCGAACCGTTGAGACGTCCCGGAATTTCACCCTTCATGGGCTGGTATTCCTTGAAACGGTGCGACATGATCGCTTCACCTTGTGTAGCAGTGAGCATATAGCTGCGCAGACCGATGATACCGCGTGATGGAATCTCGAACTCAAGCACAGTGCGATCGCCTTTGGGCTCGAGGTTTTTCATTTCGCCTTTGCGCTTGGTCACCGCTTCGATGGCTGTGCCGGTCATATCCGTTGGTAAGTCGATGGTCAATTCTTCAATCGGCTCGTGTTTCTGACCGTTGATTTCTTTCACTAAAACGCGCGGTTGACCAATTTGAAGTTCGTAGCCTTCTCGGCGCATGGTTTCAATCAGAACGGACAAGTGAAGTACTCCACGACCGAATACCATGAAGCGGTCAGCTTTATCGGTTTCCTGGACGCGCAAAGCCAGGTTCTTCTCCAGCTCTTTTTCCAAACGATCTTTGATGTGACGGCTGGTCACGAATTTTCCTTCTTTACCGAAGAAAGGCGAATCATTGATGGTAAAGAGCATGCTCATTGTTGGTTCATCCACGGCAATGGTTGGTAGTGCTTCCGGATTTTCAAAGTCGGTGAAGGTGTCACCGATTTCGAATTCTTCGATACCGTTGATGGCGCAGATATCACCGGATACCACACTCTCTACTTTGCGTTTTCCAAGTCCTTCGAAGACGTACAATTCCTTGATACGGCCTTTTACGATGCGGCCATCGCGCTTGACCAGCGAAATTGGCATACCTGCATTGAGTTCGCCGCGGTGCAATTTGCCGATGGCCATGCGACCGGTGTAGGCTGAATAGTCGAGCGAGGTAACCAGCATTTGCGGCGTTCCTTCGCGCTTAATCGGGCCCGGGATATGTTCCAATACCAAGTCGAGCAGAGGCTCGATGGTGTCTGTTTTAACTTTCCAATCCAAACTCATCCAGCCGTGCTTGGCAGCACCGTAGGCTGTTGGGAAATCTAACTGCTCTTCGGTTGCACCGAGGTTAAACATCAGATCGAATACGGCTTCGTGTACTTCGTCCGGCGTGCAGTTTTCTTTATCCACTTTATTGATAACCACAATCGGCTTCAATCCCATTTGAATAGCCTTCTGTAACACGAAACGCGTTTGTGGCATGGGGCCTTCGAAGGCATCAACCAACAGCAAAACACCTTCCGCCATGTTCAAGACACGCTCCACTTCACCGCCGAAGTCACTGTGACCGGGGGTGTCGATGATGTTAATCTTATGGCCTTTGTATTGAATGGAAACGTTTTTCGCCAAGATGGTGATCCCACGTTCGCGCTCGAGGTCGTTGTTGTCGAGGATCAGTTCACCTGTTTGCTCGTTTTCACGGAAGAGCATGGCGGCATGAAGCATCTTGTCTACCAATGTCGTTTTGCCGTGGTCAACGTGAGCGATGATGGCGATATTCCTAATGTTTTGCATGTATCGGTTTTTAAAATCGGGTGCAAAAGTACATCGGGAAGTGCCTTGTTCGACGCGGACAAGGAATAGAAGGGCGAAGGGCGAAGGACGAAGTAAGCAGCCCTTCGCCCTTCGCCCTTCGCCCTTCGCCCTTCGCCCTTTAGAAAGGAAATCCAATCCCCAGATTAAACACCGAGCTGTTGCGCAGTTTCAACCGATCCACGGCATTACCTGTTGATGCAAGGTAGGCGAGGTATTCGTCTTTGGGTTGCCACATCCAGCGCTCGCCTTCCACTTTCGCCGGGTCTTTGAGCTGTATGCCAACGTCAAGGCGCACAAGGAAGTAATCGAAATCGATGCGCAGTCCGAAACCCCCACCAATAGCAATTTCACCCAGGAATCGATCTGCTTTGAAGTCTGCCCCTTTGCGTTTGGGGTCTTCATTGAGAAACCAGATGTTACCGGCATCCACAAAGAACGCCCAGTTGAGCATTTGAGTGAATTTGAAGCGGTATTCGAAATTGCCCTCGAGCTTGACTTCCCCGATATTGTTGAAGGTTTGAGGCAACAGCGCATCCCGCGAGGAACCGGGCCCGAGTGTGCGTGCTTGCCATGCGCGCAGGCCGTTGGCACCGCCGCTAAAGAAACTCTTCTCAAAGGGCAGGGTAATGGCATTCTTTCTTGGAACTCCCAGGCCGCCGTAGGCGCGCAGCACGAAAGCGTTGCGGTCATTCACGTTGGAGTAAAAACGAAAATCAGCTTCACCACGGAAGTATTGCGCGAAGCGAATGCCATATATCCGATGGCTGTTGAGTGAATCGACCGGTTGGTCGGTGGCGTCCATAACTCCATTGAGCATATTTCCGGCGGCACTTCCACCCAAGCGTAAATACAGGTTTTGCGGCTGATACTTGGCCTTCTGTGTATTTAACGTATAATTCACATTGGTGGCCAGAATCAAGTGGTCTTGATAACTATTTTCCAGAAACGCATCCTGCAGGCGATCCAGGAAGTTTTGAAAGACATCGCTCTTGCGAATTTTGATAATGCTAAACTCGACTGCATCGATGGAGATACGCGAAACGGCATCGGGATTTTCAATCCAGTGATAGCTATAACGCAATTGCGAGAGCGTGCGCTCATAGTCAGGACGTCGCTGGTAATTAAACGTGGCGCTGAGTGCCGTTTGCGGATCACTGCTTTGTGCGGTAAAGTCACAGCCGAATGGCCACAGACGTGGCACGCGGTAAGTAATCTCAGGTCCGATTTCAAAGGTGTTCAGGCGGAAATTATTTTGCAATTGACTGGTCGCATTTTCTGATCCATCGCTGGTGGAAGCCAATGTCTGCGATGCTTCCAAACCCATGATGATGTTAAAATCGAGGGCCTCAGCGCCGCGAAACAGATTGCGATGGGTGTATGTCAAATTGCTATATATCCCCATGTTGCTGCTGCGGTTGGTGATGTGGGGGTAAAAGAAAAATGTCTGTTTCTTTTCAGGGGTCAGGCGCACATGGGTGTCCAAAATGTGTATCCGCTGATTGACCTGATTTTCACGGGGCAAGAGCTGAATAGTGGTTGACCGAAAAACGCCCATTTGGGAATAGCGCTTATAGGTGCGGTCTATGCGTGATCGTTGGTACATGTCACCGGTGCGATAGCTCTGCACGCAGGAAATCAACTCCGGATCGAGATCGGGCTTGCCATAACTTAAAATCTTGATGCCATCGAAGCTCAGCGTGTCGGTAGGGGCGTAATCAGGGTTGGTAATATCATAGTGCGTATGCACGTAGACATCACCAATGAAATATTTTTTGTGGGGAATACTGATGAGACTATCGGCATAATTAACAGCCGGAATTTGCGGCATTTCAATACGCATGGTTAAGTCCACGCGCTTATCGCCTTGTGTTGTATCGGCATGAAAAACAATGTACTCTTTGTTGAAGTCGTAATAGCCGCGTTCGTTGTAAAAATTAGCAATCACTTCACGCTCTGCATTGAGCTTATCGACATCGAATACGGAGGTTGAATCGAGTGTGGAAAGTTTGCGCAGTGCCTGTTCGCTCTTCGCCATTTCTTCGTCGGCGATTTTGTAGTTCAGTGAACGAATCTGATAGGGATCACCGGGATAAACATGGAAATAAACTCTGCACTTCGAGCTGTCGGCGCTGTAGGCGGACTCTGCCTTCACCTCGCTGCGGAAATATCCTTTTTTCTGCAGGAAGATATTCATCTGTTCGGCGCTCTTCTCCATTTTCAACGTATCCAGCAATACTGTTGGTTCTCCCACTGTATATGCCCAGAACATGCGCCAGCTTTTACATTCGATGGGCGTCTTGTTGTTGGCGGCTCGGCGGTTGTTTTTGTCGGCGCAACGTTTCGCCGCCCGCTGCTCGCTTTCCGTTAGCTTTTCCTTATTGACAAGCAGATAAACCGTATGATTGAAGCGAAACCATAAGATGCGCTTGTTGGGTTTGAGTTTGGAGTAGGAGAGAATCTCGTCTTTAGGAACGGCAAAATCGGTGATAGGCGAAAGCGGCATGGCATTCACATCAAAGGGCAAGGGCTTTTCCTGCGCAGTGTGTATGATGACGTCTTGTCGGCGCATGAAGGATTGGCCGTCGGGAACATGGCGCAGACGGGCACATCCTACTGCAGTGAGCAATAGAACAGCATACCAAAAGGCCTTATCGAAACCGTTGATGCGACGCATTATCTTGCACGCGCAATTTTGTTCAGAAATCGATTCATCTGAGATTTACTTCTAAAAAGTCAGCCGTTGAAAAAGGACATCAAATGGGTTCGATCCCTTCAACAGAAAAAATTTCGCTCGGAAAGCGGCTGTTTTGTGGTGGAAGGGAAGAAGGGGGTGGAAGAGGGACTTCAGTCCGCTTTCGGGATGCATTCCGTGTATACCACGGATGCCGACTGGGCTGCAGGCAAATCCAATACTTATGTGGTCAGTCAGAAAGAAATGGAGCAGCTCAGTTCGCTCAGTACGCCTTCACCCTATCTCGCTGTTTTCAAGCAAACACCGCCGCCGCCATTCTCAGGAGCACGGCAGGCTGTTCTTGTGCTCGATGGTATCGCAGACCCGGGCAACATGGGGACGATTATCCGAACAGCAGAATGGTTCGGTTTACAATCCATTCTTTGCACGCCCGATTGCGTGGAGCTCTATAATCCGAAGGTAGTGCAGGCCACGATGGGCAGCGTCTTTCGCATGCCTGTGTATGCCTTGTCGGAAGCAGAGATTCAGCATATTCTCAAGAAACACGACTATTATATTATTGCCGCCGATCTGCAGGGTACCAACGTGTATCAATTCGACTTTAAGCAGAAACTGGCCATCGTTATCGGGAGCGAAAGTCATGGTGTACGCCCGGCCACACGCTCGATGGTGGATGAGTTTGTGACGATTCCCGGTAGTGGCAAAGCCGAGTCGCTCAATGCGTCGGTGGCTGCTACGGTGTTTATGAGTCAGTGGCGAATGGCGAGTGGCGAGTGATGAGTGGCGAGTGGCGAGTGGCGAGTGGCGAGAATTATGACAGAACACTTTCCAACTCTCCTTTCCACTTGATGAATCCATTGACCACTTCGGAATAATCATGGTAAATGCGACGAAACGGCTCTTCGGCTGAACTGATATAAGCTGTTTTCCCTTGGACCTTAATTACGTGAATGATGTCTTCGATTTTGCGCAAGCAGCGTTTCAATTCCTGTAGATCTTTTTTGGTGTGCCAGACGTAAGTGGCTTCCCGTGTATCCAGTGTTTCCCAGATTACATGGTAATTGCGTTCGCCTTCAATTAAGAAAATAAAAGAAAATGGTTTTAATACAAAGCGCAGTTTCATAACGCCGGAGGCATGGATTGCCGATAAATAGCGCAGGTGCTTGTAGTGTTTTGTTTGATGGATTTCCAATAAATCATTGAGCAGGTCTTGTTCGTTGCGAAAGAAGGTGTTTGACTTGAAGTTTTGATCAGCAAACTGCTGAAAGTACTCCTCCATAGTAAATAGGCTCTTATCGATTTCCAAGCCTGGTTTCTTCCGGGTAGTGGTGCGCACGAATTCAAACTTCACGCTATCGATGAGTTCCTTGCTGATGCGGTCGATGTGTTCGGAGGTCGCTTTGACGGATTCAATTTCATCATTTCGTAATTCTATGATGATCTCTACCGCGATTTTTTTTGTTTTTAAGACGTTACCGAAATAGTTTTTTACAGCATCAAACTCTTCACGGATCTCGTCATTGAAAATTGTGAAGTCAATGGCGTCACGACTTCCTTTGATAGATTTCTTAAAAGCGACGCAACCAAACTTAAACTGAAGATCCTTGATAGAAACCTGAAACGATTCTCGTATTACCTTTCTGCGATCACGCGGTTTTTGCGTAGTGATTACTTCCGGCACAGTTGGTTTGGGTTGTGCTTGCTGCGCTTGTTGCGGAGCGGTAGCTGACGATATCGAACTTATGACCACAGCCTCAGCGGCTTCCCGCTCGCTGCGCAGGGGTGCATACAGGTGTGGTTTGTAGGTGAAAGGCTGAGAACCGGAAAGTGTTTTCAATAGACCCGCTGTGTCGATGCTGCGAAAGGTGATAATCTCAATCTCGTTGAGTATAGATTGAAGTTTTAGTTGATGATTGTCGAAGTGGGTTTGGCCCACATGATAAGCCTGAATGGAACAATAGAGTTTTTGGGAAGTAGTCTCAACATTGAGAACGTGAATGGTCCAATATGCCGGTGCTTTGAATGATTTGGCGATAGCAGGCAAACCCAATTGATCGAACGATAGAAACTTATCAGGTCCAATTTGCGCCCGATTTTCTTCAAAGAGTATTTTGAGTTCTTGACCAATCATTAATTGAACATTCCATGATTATTCAACTCCGTAGCTTGCCATATCACTCCAATCCACTTCACCACTTCACTCTTTCACCATTTCACCATTTCACCCTTTCACCCTTTCACTCCCTCCGGTATTTC
>JBKCDO010000238.1:0-17181 GCA_046304755.1 Flavobacteriales bacterium | reverse complement strand
ATCGGTAAAGAGCTTCTGCTTCCACAGTTTACGCACCGCATCCGAGATGGCATCCCCGGGAATGGTCACCTCATCACCCTCCTGTAAGCCGCTAAAAAGTTTGATGGCTTGAACATCGGTGTACTGCGCACCCAGCACGCTGATGCCGGCAATACGGTAATTGAGTGGGGCTGCATAATCGACTTGGTTTCCGATAATCGTCTGCGCCATACCCGATGGCAGGAAAGCTGTCAGCGACAGGATCAGCGCCAATGCCGCGCGTGTCATCAAAGAGCGCGTAGTGTTATGCATTACCGGCCAAGTGGTTTTGAATTTCAAGAGCAATTTGCTCGGATGTTTTGCCGAATCTGCGCTCACGCGATTGGAAATCCAGAAGTGCCGCATAAAAATCATCTTCGCGGAAATCCGGCCAGAGTGTTTTGGTGAAATAGAGTTCCGCATAAGCAATCTGCCACAATAGGAAGTTACTGATGCGCTCTTCACCGCTGGTGCGGATGAGTAATTCAGGATCGGGGAATGCCGCTGTCGAAAGGTGAGCAGCAAACAGATCGTCGGTAATTTCTTCGGCACGTGTTCCGGCAGTGATAATGGCTTTCACGGCATGAGTGATTTCCCATCGAGCACTGTAATTCAAGGCTAGAATCAGGTTCACACGCGAGTGTGCCGATGTGTGTGCGATAGCGCGTTGTAATTCACGCTGACAATCTCCAGGAAGGTTTTCCAAATCTCCAATGGCATGCAGTCGAACACCGTTTTCATCGAGCTCGTCCAATTCACCCACAATGGTCTGCACTAGTAAATTCATCAACGCATCAACTTCTTCCTTTGGACGGTTCCAGTTTTCGGTAGAAAACGCATATAGCGTAAGGTATTCAACACCGGACTTCGTCGCGGCTTTCAGCGCTGCGCGAACGGATTCAACGCCATGCGAATGGCCGAAGATGCGCTCTTTGCCTTGATTTTTAGCCCAACGGCCATTGCCATCCATGATGATGGCTACGTGACGGGGTACTCTTGATTTATCGATTTGGTCCTGTAAACTCATGTCGCTCCCACGACGGAAAAATCTTTCCGACGCGCGCAAATTTAGGGCTTTTCATGCCCTGATACGACTCATAAAAAAGGTTGAAAAACTGAGTTATTGACTATTCATGCTCCCAGCAGGTCGTGGCCTTGCGATCGAGACGAATATTGAGGGAAACCATCGAAAAGAAATAGTAGTCTTTTCTACCGGGGTCTCCACGTTGCAAACCACCGTTATTATTTCCGGCAGTATTGGGTATTTCTTGCTGAATGCTGCGGTCAGAGAGTGTTGCGGCTAGTTCACCATTGAGATCGGCGAGCAAACCCGGATCAATGTATTTTCCCGAAATATCATCGATGTAGTCAGTCCAAGTCTTACGAACTCCCCATTCTATACTCAACCCGAATACAGCGAAGAGATTGGTTTTAATCCCCGCGCCAAACGGTACCGAGAACATCGTGGTTTTGTACTTGGCGTCTCCAAATTCGGTTCCTTGACCTTCTGTTCCCAATGGCTGAAGTTCATACCAGGTGCCGCGGTACTGTGCCATGGGACGCATGCGGTAATAAGCCAATCCTGAGAAGAGGTAGGGCGAAAAACGGTATTTTGGATTGCCCAGTTGGTAATTGAAGAAATTCAATTCTCCCTGCACACTTCCTTCAATAATCTGATTGCGGAAACTCAAGTTACGGTTGCGGATCCAAGGGTCGTCGCTGTCAGCATCCCATGCTTCAACCACGTGATACAGAACGCTTGATTTGAGTGTCCAGCGGCGATTGAAGTTGTTGCGAAAAGAAATGCCACCGCCACTTTTCATGCGTGTTCCAAAATGCTTGTAAGGATTCACCTCGCCGATGTAATAGCTGGTGCCGTATAACAAACCCACGTCTTTGCTGCGTTCAAACTTGTTCTTCTGTCCGAAAACAGGCAAGCTGAGCAGAAAAATGAGGATGGCTATAAGGGTTTTCATCGGGTCTTCAACGCGGGTGGTTAGTTGCTATTGCCTCTCATACGAAGATGGTCAAAAAAAGGTTCCACAATCAGATACGTTTACTTCGAGCGTCCAGTCCCCAACCCATTTTTTGACGAATCGTATTGAAGAATCCGTGTCCGGGCAGGTTGATTAAATGAAACTCAAAACTGGCGCGCGTCAGGTCGATGATAGTCTCGTTGTCAATAGTGAACGTTCGACTATCCAACGTCAGCAAAAACTGTGGCTCGCGGCCTTCTGCACGCAGCGATACTTTACTCGAATTCGAAATTACAAAGGGCCGCACATTCAAGTTGTGTGGCGCAATCGGCGTGAGAATGACATTGTTGCTTTCGGGCATGACAATCGGACCGCCACAGCTTAACGAATAAGCAGTAGAGCCTGTAGGTGTGGCAACAATTAACCCGTCGGCCCAATACGTGCTCATAAATTGATCATTCACGTAGGCATGAATGGTAATCATGCTGTTGCGCTGCTTATTGGTGATCGTGACGTCATTCAGGGCATAGGGAAATTCTCCAAACTCCTGCTGCGAACTGCGCACCTCAATCAGTGAACGCTTGTCGATCGTGTAATCCTGGTTCACCAGCGCTTCAATGGCCATATCGATGGAGTCATTGGAAACAGGTGAGAGAAATCCGAGTCTTCCCGTATTAATTCCCAGCACGGGAATGCGTGAATCACGAATGATGGAAGCCGTTTCGAGCAGCGTTCCATCACCCCCGACACTTAGCAAAAAGCTAACACCCTGCAGGTCTTCCGAACTTCTGAAAATCTCTGCGGTGGTGGGAAGCGTCACCTTGTTGGTGAGGTACAGATAGAATTTTTCGAAAATGACGATGCTGATGCCGCGTCGAGTCAGAGATTCGAGCAGTTTTTCGATGCTATCGGTGAACTCGTCATCGAAACGCTTACCGTAGAGAGCAATTTTCAAGGCAGGTGGTTTTCAGTCGGCAAATTAAAACAGAAGCCGGTCGCAAATGCAGCCGGCTTCTTGATATTCTCAATTTTTTGTTGAATCTTCAAATGTTGAGTATGCGCATCAGTTCATCGTAACGCTTGCGCAAATCCTCGGTGTAGGCTGATTCCTGGTAAGAGGCTTTAATCGAATACCCGAAACGTTCGAAGCTGCTCAGAATGGCATTCAAATCCGGTTGATTGATTTTAATGTTGACTTCAATTTTGCCGCCTTCGCCCGGACTTACCGACGTGCTCAGGATTTTGGCGTTATTTTCCTCGATAATGCGCGAGATCTGCTGCATGCTGTAATCCTTGTCCCACATCTCCAACACGATAATTCCACCACGCTGGTTGGCCCCTTGCATATCCGAAAGCTGTTCCACCATGTCTTCCAGTCGAATGGAACCGACGTAGTTGTTTTCGCCGTCCACCACCGGAACGATACTCAGGCGGTGTTCACTTGCCATTTTGAGAATGTCCAAAATGTGGGTGTCGGGCTGAACACTTTGACGCAGCAGAGGCAGTCCTGTCGGATCGCCTTGCAAACTTTCCAGTTCCATCAGTGCATCCTCGGAAATTAGTCCCAGGTATTTATTGTTTTCCACCACGGGCAAATGGGCAATACGAAACTGATCCATTAAATCCAGGGCTGACATGGGCTCGTCTCCGGCGCTGAGCGCAGGAACTTCCGAGTTAAGCAATCTTCGTGAAGTAATCACAGGGTGTAGCTTTTAAGGGTTTCAATGCACTAGCGCTTGAATTGCAGTTAATCGGCATTCGAACGACGCATTTTGTACAACCTTAAACAGGTTGCACACGGTAAAAGTTGCGTTTTTCAATGATTTTGTGATGAAACAAACCTGAACTTTTGCACATCACCAATGTTCAGATGTCAGATTCCACTGCTTCATTAGCGAAGCGTACATCCGTTGTTACTTTGCACCTCATTTCCGGCCATGACTAAACTTAGTGTCAACATCAATAAAATCGCAACGTTGCGCAATGCACGCGGCGGCAATCGCCCGGATGTTATTGAGGCGGCGCAGCGCATTGAAAGCTTTGGTGCGGATGGAATTACAGTTCATCCGCGACCTGATGAGCGGCATATCCGCCGCAGTGATGTTTACGCACTTAAACAGGTTGTTACAACCGAATTCAACATTGAAGGCTATCCCAGCAGTGATTTTATGCAGATGGTGCTCGAAGTGAAGCCTCATCAGGTGACCCTTGTTCCTGATCCGCCGGAGGCAATCACCTCCAATGCCGGTTGGGATGTCCTGCAACAAGGAGCCTTTTTGACGGAGATTGTTGGCCAATTGAAGGAAGCCGGTATCCGTACCAGTATTTTTCTGGATGCGCGACCTGAATTGGTAGCCGCCGCTGCGGCCACAGGCACAGATCGCATAGAGCTGTATACAGAATCATACGCGCATCTATTTGCGCATAATCCGGCTGAAGCTGTCGCGCCTTTTGTCAAGACTGCCGAGGCCGCAGCAAATGCCGGACTCGGTGTGAATGCCGGCCATGATCTTTCACACGAAAATCTTCACTACTTCGCCACCCATGTTCCGGGACTGTTAGAGGTATCTATTGGACATGCGCTCATCTGTGATGCCTTGTATTGGGGATTGGAGAATACGGTAAGACTTTACAAACGAGCGCTCGAAGCGTCATGAAATTGCACCATCGCACGCTGGGTGAAGGCCCGCCATTACTTATCCTGCACGGGTTATTCGGGAGTTCAGACAATTGGCAAACCCATGCGCGCAAATACGCTGAGCACTTTACAGTGTACTTGATGGATCAGCGCAATCATGGCCATTCTCCTCACGACCCCACGATGAATTACGACATCATGGCGAGCGATTTATTTGGGTTTATCGCAGAAGAGGGTTTGCGTGATGTTCGATTGATTGGTCATTCAATGGGTGGGAAAACCATTATGCGCTTTGCACAGCAGTACAGTTTTTTGATTGATCGCATGGTCGTGGCTGATATGGGAATGAAGGCATACCCGCCGCACCATGATGAGGTCTTCAAGGGGTTGTTTGCTGTTGATGTGGAAAATTGCCCTTCACGCAAAGAGGCCGAAGAGCGGTTGAGCGCTTTCGTCAGCGATCAGGGCACTCTTCAGTTCCTGCTCAAAAACCTGTATTGGAAGGAGCCCGGAAAATTAGCCTGGAGGTTCAACCTGTCGGTGCTACACAACGAAAGAGCGCATTTGATGACCGCATTACCCGAGGATCGTATTGAGGCAACAACGTTGTTTCTAACGGGAGGCAAAAGTCGATACGTCTTGCCGGAAGATAAGGGGGCGATTCAACGATTGGTGCCTCATGCCACGTTTGAGGTCATGCCGGAGGTGGGACATTGGTTGCACGCCGAAGATCCTGCTCAGTTCATTGAGCGCACCATGGCATATTTACACTAGCAAAACGGATTTTATCAGGTGTTAAAATTGCCTTCTCCGCTATACATTTGCGGCGATATTTCAAGTCCATGAGTAACGAAAAGAAAATACTGGTTCCAACCGATTTCACAAAGGTTAGCGAAACCGCATTAGAGCACGCCTTATTGGTTGCCAAAACCATCAAAGCTTCCATTCACATGTTGCATGTGGTCGATAGCAAGAAGCATATCGCCGAAGCGCGCCTTAAGCTGGATGCCTTGAAAGACCGTGTGAAGCGTGAAGGAAACGTGGATATAAGCGTGATAGCGCGCATCGGAAGTATTTTCGAAGACATTGATAAGGTTGCTGTAGAGATCGAAGCCAACCTAATCATCATGGGCACACACGGCATGCGTGGTATGCAGTTTTTGACGGGCAGCCGCGCGTTGAAAATCGTCACAGAAAGTTCAGTGCCTTTTATCGTTGTGCAGGAAAGAGAGATCCGCGAACATGGCTACCACAAATTGGTTGTGCCACTCGATTTGCACAAGGAAACCAAGCAGAAACTCAGCCTGGTTGCTGATATGGCGAAGTACTTTGGTTCGAAGGTTCACTTGATTTCTCCGGGAGAAACAGATGAGTTTTTACGCAACCAACTCGAGCGTAATATCCTATTTGCTCAGGATTACTTGCAAGACAAGGGTATTCCTTACGAAGTAGAAATCACCGAAAACAAGTCGGATGATTTCGTGCGTGACTTGCTGAAGTATGCTGCAGGTATTGATGCGGATCTCATCTGCATCATGAACTTTTATGATAACAGTATCATGAGTTTCTTCAGCAGCAACTACGAACAGCAGGTCATTACTAACGAAGCACAGATTCCCGTTTTGTGTGTGAATCCTGTTGACACTTATGTTGTCGATCGCGCGATGTTTTCGCACTAGTGATCCACGTGCTTCTCAATGTACTTGATAAATTCTCCGGCAATGTCTTTTTGAGTTGCCGCTTCTATCCCTTCCAATCCCGGGGATGAATTCACTTCAATGATGAGTGGTCCACGGTCACTTTGGAGCATGTCGACACCTGCGATTCCAAGACCCAATGCCTTTGCTGCTTTCACAGCTGCGATTTCTTCCTGACGGGATAACGTGATTACTTCAGCTGTTCCGCCACGGTGAAGGTTGGAACGGAATTCACCTTCCTTAGCTTGACGCTTCATAGCACCGACGACTTGGCCATCGATCACAAATGCGCGAATGTCGGCGCCTTTCGCCTCGCGAATAAATTCCTGCACAATCACGCGCGCTTTCAATCCATTGAAGGCCTCCATCACACTGATAGCTGCTTTGTCATTATCCGCCAATACCACCCCGAGGCCTTGCGTGCCTTCGAGCAGTTTGATAACGACAGGTGTTCCGCCTACTTCCGCCAGAATTTTGTCGACGTCTTTGGAGTAATTACTGAAAACCGTTTTCGGCAAACCCAATCCGGCACGTGAGAGAATCTGTAGGCTGCGCAGTTTATCGCGAGAGCGAACGAGAGCTTGTGATTCGACAACACTGAAGACGTGCATCATTTCGAATTGACGCACAACGGCGGTTCCGTAGAACGTAACGGATGCTCCGATGCGCGGGATGATGGCATCCACATGCGTGATTTCTTCACCTTTGTAAATGACCTTCGGTTTTTTCTTTTCAATGACGAGGTTGCATTTGAGGTGATCCAGCACGCGCACATGGTGTCCGTGTTGTTCGCCGGCCTCAACCAAGCGGCGGGTGCTGTACAGCTTCGAATCTCTGGAGAGAATAACGATATTCATGATGAGTAGAGTGGGCGTGCAAGATAACACCGCTTGATGTTAGCAGGGTGTTAAGCCGACTTGATTATTTCTCGAAGAGCAGGTAATTCAAATCAACTGTGGCCGAATCTTGCGCGTGAGCTTTGCCGAAGGACGATGCCCGTTGTGAGAGGTTGGAATACTCTTCGGCACTCATGGTTAAACAGTGCTTGAGAATCGGAGCAAACGAGCCGGCATTTAAGGGAAGATCCCATCCTGCGCCGACGCTTGTTAGGTTGCGCCAAGGTGTGCGGTCACTGATGATTACGGGTTTGCCGAATTGCAGTGCCTCCGCGATGGCATGACCGAAATTCTCACCGCGAGTTGGCAAGAAGAAAAAGTGAGCATCCCTAATAGCTTGTGGAATTTCTTCCGGGGCGATTTCACCGGGAAATTCGATTGTAGCGTTGTCGATTTGGGCTGCGATATTTTGACACTGTTGCAAGTATTCCGTATTCTGCTGTGTTCCATAAAACGCACAACGAATAGCACCTTCAAGGTGCGCATGCTTGAGAAATTCCAAGGCTTCCAGAATTCCCTTTTCCGGGCTGATGCGCGCGATACTGACAAGATGCAGGGTGCCGGATTCCTTGTGTGCGGGTGAAACATCGTGCGTAATTACGGATGCAAGATTCGGTGCTACTCGTATGATTGAATTCCGCCCATAGTGCTTGCGAATTTCATCAGCCTCCTCATCGTTAGTCGCGTGCCAGCGAATACCGGAAAACCACCCCAACAAGCGTGAAATAAACAAGAAGATTTTTTTCTTCCGCGATTTAATGGATAGCGCAGCGGGCTTCAGCATGCCGCGCGGAGCAAGAATAACGCGATCCTGCAAACCTAACCGCGCGGCGATGCGCAGCGGCATAAGGGTGAACTTTGGAGAAAAGAGCGAATTGAGGTAAATGAAATCATACGAAGCTTCTGTTAAGAGTTGTCGAATGATTGTCGCGTCGACGGCGTGTTCACTCAGGTATAAAACCTGCACGTGCTCGCTCTGTTTAATCCAGCGATTCGTTTCAATATCGGGATAAGGTTGCGAGCTGTCGTGATCGGTGTTTCGCGTGACGATGAAGAAGTCATGCTCCAGGGTTTGCGTCAGATTTACCAGCGAGCGAATTGGTCCGCCTGCTTTGAAACCCGGCAGAAACCAATCGGAAAACACCAGTATTTTTTTTCTAGTGTATGTCATGCTGTTTCACCCAATGGCCGAGCACCACCAGCGGCCAGATACGCGACCAGGTGATGTGCTTGTCGTTATTCATGAAGCGTTTCCAGAGCGCCATGACTTCTGCATGATTGAGTGCTTCCACTGACTGCAGAGCTTGCAGTTGCGTTTCGCAAAATGTCTTGAGTTCGCTACGCATCCACAGCGCCCAGGGAAAGGTGAAGCCCATCTTAGGTCGATCAATGATCTCCCGAGGAATCAAATCACCGACTGATGATGTCAAGAGCTCTTTGGGTGTATGCGGATACTTGATAGTGTCTGAAACACCCAGCACATATTCAACCAGGCGATGATCGAGAAATGGAACGCGAATCTCCAGTGCATGCGCCATACTCATTTGATCGGCGTCGCGCAGCAAAGTGTTTTGCATGTAGGTTTCCATTTCCATCACACTGACCTTCGATAAGAGAGGAAGGTCCGACGAGAAAATCGAGGCGGATAATGTCTTTACCACGTTCTCAATGTTGGTTGAAGAATGCGTCAACCGTTGAATATCATCTTCAAAAAGAATTTGGCGGGTGAGTGGATAGAGATGTTCCGGGTCCATTCTGTCGCTGCCTAAAGCAAGCGCCAATTTCTCTGTGGCCACCGAAGGTTTAATGCTGCGCAAGAGCGCGCCTGCACTTTTTCGCAGCACCTTAGGTGCCAGATTGAGCCAGGCCTTTTGCTCGAGCGCTTTCATGCGTTTGAACACATCGTAACCGGCAAATACTTCATCGCCACCCAGGCCGCTCAGTGCCATTTTAACGCCGGCTTCGCGCGTTACTTTCGACACTACAAAAGTGTTTGCACCATCACCACTGGGATGATCCATGGCGTGCAATGCATCCGGTATGAGCTCCAGGAAATCGGTTGCGCGAAGGCGGATAGGTGTGTGATCTGTCTTGAATTTTTGAGCAATCAAATCCGAATAGGGGCTCTCATCAAATTCCTTTTCATGAAACGTGATGGAGAATGTTTTCACACGATGCTCCGAAATGCGACTCATGAGTCCAACCACAATACTCGAATCTATACCGCCGGAGAGAAAAGCACCAAAGGGAACATCGGCGCGCATGCGCAGTTCCACGCTCGAAGTGAGCAGTTCCTCCACATTGCGTTGTACTTCTGCTTTAGTAATTTCCGGTGAAATGCTTGCGCGATGCGTGGTCGTGCCCCAATACGATTGAATCGAATGGCCATCTGCATCGATCAGCATGATGTGCCCCGGCATGAGCATGTGCACGCCTTCAATCATAGTTGCGGGAGCGTGCACGGTTTGGTAGCGCAGATAATCGCAGAGTGCTGCATGCGCGATTTTTTTCTTCACTAAACCTGTTGATAGGATAGCTCGAATTTCGGAGGCGAAAACGAGTCCGTCGTTCGTATGCGCGTAATACAAAGGCTTCACACCTAATCGATCGCGCGCAATCATCACGCGACCGGCATCGCGGTCGTATAGAGCGAAAGCGAACATGCCAAAGAAGTGGCTCACACAATCGATACCCCATTTGAGGTAGGCGGCAATGATGACTTCAGTATCTGTTTGGGTTTGAAATGAAAAACCGGCTGACAGCTCTGTTTTGAGTTCGAGGTAATTGTAGATCTCACCGTTGAACACAACAACGAGTCGGTCATTTTCGAAGTGAAAAGGTTGATTGCCTTGGGCTGAAGTATCGATGATGGATAATCGGCGATGGCCTAAAACGCAGAGTTCATTCGACCACATGCCTTCAGCATCCGGTCCGCGATGAGCAATGGATTGATTCATTAAGCGAACGCGCTCCTCTGCGAGTTCACGCTGGTTGTATCTTGCTATGCCGGTGATGCCACACATGATGCAGGCGCAAATTACGGCATTATGTCATCAGGGCGTAAATGCTTTTAGCCCACAATTCTGGCGAGATAGATTGAGCAAGCGCTCGACTGTGTTCGCCCATTTGGTCGAGCTCATCCCCGGTGAGGTTCATCAATTGGTTGAGTGCGTGCTTGAGCGAGTCTGTTTGACCGGCTTCAAAGCGATAGCCGTTCAGGCCGGGCTTTAAAAATGCCTCACCCGCACAGACGGCGTCTGACAGAATCATGGGATAGCCTGCAGCAGCGAATTCATGGACGACCAATCCCCAGGGTTCATACAGGCTGGGCAGCACAAAGGCATCACCGACGGCCATAAACCGGGTGAGTTCTTCAGGCTGCATAAAACCGTGATGAAAAATGTGCGGATGTTCTATACGTTGGTCGAACAAAGGTCCGACGCCCACGCAATGCAATTCCCAATGATCCTTCAAGGTATTGTTGATTTCAAGAAATGCCTCGAAGAGCTGCGGGATGAACTTTTCAGGAGCATAGCGCCCCACGTAGACAAGCCGTTTAGGTTGCGCTCCAATTCGTTTGATGGCGCTGAATTTTGTGACATCACAGGAATAGGCACCGGTGATGATATGAGAGTCGGTAAATCCCAGGTGTTGCGCAAATATTCTTTGTTTGGAACCGGGAACGAATGCGTAATCAAACCCGGATTTGATGAATAAACGTCCGTAAACTGCAGCTAGCCGCTGTTTGATGGTGCCTTGCCAGGGATTGTCGAACCCCAAAAGAGCAGGGCAATTTCTCACAGAAAGTGCATCGAGGTAGTCTTTGTCAAACCAACCACCGGTAAAAATGAGATTGTATTGTCCGGTCTGTATTTTTTTGCGGAGGCTCGCACGCGTGTATTCGGTGCGTGAAGAAATGTTGACGCGAGTAGAATGTTTCAGAAGAAAAGGGGCATCCTTATTTACAGGATACGCAATCACGTCGGCGTGCACATCGTATTCCTCACACAGCTGATCAAGGCAAGCCAAAAAGTAACCGGCCAATTCCTTATAAAGAACAAGAATTCTTTTCATCTTCGCTGCAAATTAAAGGCATGCTATGACGATTCAAAAGTATGAAGATTGGATGCGTCCGCAGGTAGTTCGCTTGTTCGACATGGAATACAGTACCGGTGAATCCGAATTTGATCGCCTGTTTGGAAGTTTCTACGAGCATCCGTTTCAGCGAGAAATGTGTATACGCATTGTGGCCGTGGATGGAGAGCGTGTTGCGGGCTTTCAATCGTTTTTCTATTGGCCGGTTATGCTGCGTGGCCGGCATGTTCAGGCGTATCAGAGTGGTAACTCACTCGTTCATCCGGACTATCGTGGGAAGGGGCTGTTTGGAAAAATGCTCAACTACATACATGAACCCGGAAGTGGTTTCAATTGCGAATTGTTGATTGGATTTCCGGTGGAAGCATCTTACAATTCTTTCATGCGCAATGGTTGGTTGAATCCATTCAATCTGCAGTGGTACATAAAGCCGATGAATCCACTGTTGTCGTTTTTATCGAATCCGGAAAAACAACTTCAACGTGCTTGGGGCAATCGCCAACAAATCGATTTTGCGTGTGATAAGAAAGGAATTGCTGTTGCGCAATTGAAGGCTTTCGACGACTATCGAATGGCCTACGAAACAGGTGATTTTTATCGTTTTTCTTATACGCAAGATGAGAAGCGCGCTTTCTTTGAAATGAAGGCTCAGCGCCGAAAGCGTGTCATCCGTGAGTTGATTATTGGCAAAATGTTATTCAGTCACCATGACGCATCTTTCATGAGGGAAGCTCTTCGCGCTTTAGTGAAAGAAGTGAGAAAATGCGCATCATTTACGATGATGTCATGTGCAGTCAATACGAGTTGCGAGAGTGAGAAGATTGCTTTACAGGCACTCGGTTTCAAGATAATTGAACGCAAAATTTACTTCATTGCAAAAGGTCCTTTGGCGTCAGGTGAGCAAGATTGGTCGTCGTGGTGGATACACCGTAGTGATATTGATACGTGGTGATGAAAACGAGAATGATTGATTGGTTCAAGGCGCTGGCCGGTACGGTAGAGTATCGCATTCGTCCGTGGAGATATGCGCCGGATGAGTTAGTGGTGTTATGCCTGCATTCCACACCACTGGCCATGTTGCCTGCTTTTGAGCGATTAATGAAGTTTTTGCAGCGTCATTTCACCATTTTATCGCCTCATCAACTCGAGGACTATTTCAATGGCAACTTGAATAGTGGCCCATATGTTCTTCTCACGTTTGATGATGGTCTGCGAAACAACAAGCATGTTGCTGATGTTTTGTATGAACGTGGTTATGGCGCATGTTTTTTTATTGTTCCGGATTTTGTGAAGGCTGAAAATCAAGAGCGGTATTATCGAACAGCGATAAGAAGACACACCTTGCCTCAATTTGACCGGCAACCGGAGGATACATTACCCTTGGAAGTTTCACAACTAAAGGAACTGGTAAGACAAGGGCACATGCTAGGCGCTCACTCGATGAGTCATACGATGCGAGCAACGGACAATCAGGTAAAGACGATTCGCGAAGTGGAGGGATGTAAGCAGGAACTTTCGCTATTGACAGGTGCGGATATCAGTGCTTTTTGTTCAATCGTTAACACAAATCTATCGGTCGGCCATCAAGGTAAGACTTTGATAAATGAGCATTATCGGTATCATTTTACAACGTTTCCCGGATTGAATGGAATCTCGAAGGATGCCCAACTTATCTTTAGGCGCAACCTTGAATTAGATTGGTCAATAGGGAAAATCAAGTATGCTTTAGGGAGGGCAGATCTGTCGCGCTGGACGGACGGAATTGAGCGATTTCGGCAGCTCTGATTTCAGCTTTGCGTTCTTTCATTACTTCCTTGTTTTCTACGTGTAAATAATAGAAGAGCCACAGGAATAGTGGGAAGCCGTTTAGAAAGTAATGGCCTTGGCGTAGAAGGTAAATAATGATAATGATTGCCAGGCTGTTGGAGATTACCCATGCTGATTCATCCATTGCCCCGCCTTTGAAAATCCAGCATCTTAAAAGGAGCAATGTCATTATGCTTAATCCGTAAATTCCGGTTTCGGACATTAATCGAAGGAACATGGAATTTGCATCCATTTTATTGAAGTCGATTTGAACAGCACCTTCAATATTGGTTAGGGTGTACTTATCGAAGGCTGTTGGGTGAGAACCGAGTCCCGTTCCGAATATCGGATTACGGATAAAATTCTCCCAAGCAACATGGGAGTTGTTGTAGAGTACGAAGCTACTCCCGTGAATATCGTAGTCATAGATGTTTTCTGTCGTATAAATCTCAAATGTCCCGTCCCAACGCTCTCGGAATTCCTCAACATTTTTATGGGCGTAATTAAACGACATGATCAGAATTGGCAAGAAAACAAAGAAATAGCGAAAGAAACCGAAGTTAATAAGAAGAAGGATTGTAGCAAGAAAGATGGCAAGAATCCCAAGGCTGGAGAATGATAAGGGAAACGCAAGGACGATGACCAGATTTTGAAATTTATTCAAGTAAAGCGGAACCCTTCGTGTGACATTATACAACGAAGTAAAGAATGCAGGTGCAATAACGGCGGCATAATAAGCGGGTTCTGAAAGTACGGAGTTCATGCGTATTCCAAGACCTCCATAGGTTGGACCCCATTTGTTGAGAATAAATTTCCAGTTGTAGCCGGGGGTGAATCCAACTAAATACGAGGTTAATTGAAAGAGCCCCAATAGCGTTACGATGTAGGCGGAAGTCATGTAATAACCGTAAACTCGCCTGATATCGAATTGGAAACTTTGCACAACATAGTGGTAGAACATACATGCGGCGAAGAAGCCAATGAAAGTCTTAAAGAATTGTTGCGTTGTGTTTAGCTCAATAAAGCAATAAATCAGACCGGAGAAAAATAGGGGGAGAAAAATTAAAACCGGCCATTTCGGCACACCGTACTTTACGAAAAAGAATGGGAAGTAGAAGATAAAAATCAAATAAGCAAGGTAGAACTCGAAAATGTTCCGGGAAAGCAGGTATGAATAACCGTATATGCTGGCGAAAATGAGAAATATGGAGATTCGCGTGAACATGATTAGTTATTGAGCCTCACCGCTTTTTATGACCGTATATTTTTCTTTGAGTCGGATAAAAGGTTTTTCTATAAAACGGTAGCTAACCGCCGACAAAACAATGGTAAAGCAAATAGAGAGTATGTAAATCAGCAGATTTTGACCAAACGTTATGTGCACGGGAAGCTTGGAAAAGTGATTTACCAAATGGAATGCAAAGGCAATACATACTAAGTGATACATATATATTCCGTATGAGATTTTACCGAGATAGTTCAACGCTTTATTGCCAAATCGAATAAGAGAATCAGGGTTGCACCCGACGTTCATGATGACAACCAGACACGGTATACTCAACAGAAGATAAAGAGCTTTGTAAAGACTACTAGGCACCAAAAGAACAATAGCAGGCAATGCGATTATTGCTAGAAGTTGGGTGGTCTTGTGGAAGACGAGTTTTAAATAGAATGCTTTCTGCTCAAATAGTACACAGGCACCAAGCGCTCCTATTGCCATTGATTCGAATTTTAGTGAGCCCAGGAAGCGTTGAAAAACATCAACTGCGGTAAACTGCAAAAGATCGGGATTGACTGTTGGTGCGTTGAGAAATAACTGGATAAAAGCATAGGATCCTGCTTTAATACCTATCAAAAGCGCAATGAAAATCATGATCGATTTGATATGATTTTTTGAATAAAGAATAAAGACCGGCCAAAAGAGATAGAATTGTTCTTCTACCCCAATGCTCCACAAATGCCCAAGATTTGGAATGGATTCCATAAGATAAGCGAAGCCGAAATTTGGAATCATGGTGCTGTAGGTAATCAGATTGAACCAAAAATGTTCTCTTAATACACGATGTTGCGAGGGGATGTCGAACCATGATAGTTGAGGGAACACAAAGAACCCAAGGAAAATAAGGAGAAAATAGATTGGCCAAATTCGAAGAATGCGGCGGATGTAGAAGTTCTTGATTGCAATTGTTTGACTGCGTTCCTTTTCTTTCAATAATAAGTACGTAATCAAAAAACCGCTTAGAACAAAAAAGAAGATGACTCCGAAATATCCTCCAAATGTCACAAACGGACTGAGCCAGGAAATTGGTTTAGGTGGGCCTTCCCGCAAGATAGACTGAAGGGCATTGCCAATTATCCAATCGTCCGTTTTGAGCCAAAGTGTGCAGTCATAAAACAGTAGTTTCTTTACTAACTCAACATGGGTAAGCACTACTGCCATTGCCGCAAAGAACCTCAGGCTATTCAATCCGCCGAAATATGTTCTGCTTCCCTCCATTCGTTTGGCGAATATAAACCTACCGTAACAGGTACTGAATCTTTTCAATCGTTTGCCTTGCGATTTTATCCCAGCTGAAAAGCCGAATACGATCTATTGAGGCTTTTTTCCTAAGAAGAATAGCCTCAGAATCCATGGCTAAAATTTGATCAAGTGTTTTACAGAGCGAGTCGCTATCACCTGGTTCAACGAACCAGCCATTTGATTCGTCCACCACGCTCTCAATAGCGCCAACGCGGGTAGTCAGAATAGCGAGCCCCCGAGCCATGGCCTCCATAATCACATTTGGCATCCCTTCAGAGTGGGATGGGGCTACTAAAATATCACATCGGTCAAGTATTTGAATCAGTTCTTTCGCGTTGTTTATGCTGCCGTGGTAGCTAATGCCTTCACGCTTCAAGCGTTGTGATTGGGGTATAGGGCCGACGAAATCGAATTGGATTTTCGATGAATTCAGTTTGTTCAGCGCTTTGTGTATCTCCTCAATGCCTTTGCGGCGTTCGAAACGCCCCATAAAGCAAAATCGAATCGGCATAGACACAGGATTCAAGGGAGTTTTAAGACACCATGAGGGGTCAATGCCCGTTGGGATGTCAATTATTTTTTCTCGCCTAAGGCCAAGCTTAGTAAGAAGAGAGGTTATCCCACCGCCGTATGAAAAAATATAATCTGCATGGCGGTTGTTCCACATGACAGGTCTTTTGAGCATCATGTTTTGCAATCGCATTTTGAAGTTGGCAGGTTTCTGAAACATTTCATAACCGTGAAACTTCACACTGATTGGAGGTAAGGCCTTACCTTTTTTCTTCTGCTCGATGAAATACCAAGCGGAAAAACCCTTGGAATAAATAAAGTCGAATGTAGCTATGCGGTCGTGGAGTTTTTCATAAATGATCTTCGAATACACATAAGATTCATTGAGGTAATGTCCTGGGATTTTTCCTAACCGAGGAAAACGCAGCGAAATAATTTCCAAATGAGACATTGCTTTTTCGCCGAATGCAGCCGATAGCTCTGCCTTAGAAGGCAAAGGTTGGTTTCCATAAATACAATGAACTAACGTCACCTCGAGGCCTGATTCAGCCATGTGCAGGGCCAGTTGCTGACTATGCTTTTGCATTCCACCCATGGCAAATGGCATGACACCATCGGTGAGTAGAAGAATCTTCATCGGGCGAAAGTCAGAATTTGATCTGCGATGACATCCCATGTGTAATGAGCCTTAACGCGCTCGTGAAAAGACGAGGCGTAGCGTTCACGTATTTCGGGGTTCTCTGCTAATAGTTGGATAGCCTTGGATAAACTGTGTTGATCCGGATCCACCAGAACACCATCAACTTCGCCGGTCATGACATCTTCCACTCCGGGATATTTAGGGGCAATAATGGCCAATCGTTTTGAGCCATATTCAAAGAGCTTGATGGGGGAGCTGTACCAATTGCAGTTGGCAAGCACAGCGATATGCGAAACGGTCAGGTACTCGCGAACCTTTACGCTGGGTGCTTTGCCGGTGAACGTCACTTCTTTGGCAATGCCAAGTCTGTCAGAAAGCGCCTTG
>JBKCDO010000237.1:0-12800 GCA_046304755.1 Flavobacteriales bacterium | reverse complement strand
CACACGCTATGCTATCGGTCTCAGCGGACAGGCCTGCCGCCTGGATGCAACGGGAGACTTTGTTGTCGTGGAATTTGCAGAAGAACCGGGAACGCTGACCTACAACTTGAAAGGTCAAAACAGCGGCGGAACGTTTGACGGAACCTTCACCGTTCAAGAGAGTGTTGACGGTGTTACCTACACCACACTTCGCTCTTTAGTGGATGGCGAATTGCCGGCAACAGCATTCACACTGTTCACGGATCAGCCGGCTGCTGAAACACGTTTTATCCGTTGGTTTTTCACGGAAAAAGTTTCCGGTCACAATGTGGCCTTTGATGAAGTTACCTTGGCTGCTCCTGCTGCCGGTAGCGAACAAGAAATCAATGTGACAGATGCGACGAACAACATCCCAAGCGGCTTCACCGTATTCATGGGTGATAACTTGGGACAAACCTTATACGTCGAAAACCTCGGCTCAGACGCTTCACTGGAAATTACCGGCATTGAAATTTCCGGTCAAAATGCTTCCGAATTCTCCGTTGCGTTTACGCCATTTTCAATAGCACCCAATAGCTTGAACCCGGTTTCAATCGATTTCACTCCTACGTTCAATGGCTCACACTTTTGTACTGTTACCATTAGCAGCAACGACACCAGTGAACCTACCTACGTAGTAAATCTTTACGCGGTATCGGGAGGCGCTGCAACAGAGCCGACAGCACAAGCGGCCTCCGTTTCGTTCGACAACGTGCGATCATGGGATTTCCAAACTACTGTTACCGCATCCACATCACCTGCAGAAGGATATATCGTTCTGCGCAAAAAAGGAGCGCCTGTAACTGAAACCCCTGCGGACAACGCAACCTATGTTCGTGGTCAATGGATCGGCAATGCTCAAGTAGTTTATGTAGGTGAAAGCGGAAGCTTCGATGCACGCGGAATTGAAGCCGGTTTCACTTATTACTTAGCTGCTTTTGCCTTCAATGGTCAACTAGGTTACGAGAACTATTTAACCTCTAACCCAACAACATCAAGTGTAGATACTCCCGCGCCGAATTTCGGTTCGCTCTATAGCGCCATCAATGTAAACGCACCAACCGTAGTAACCGATTTAACCACGTTGATGAATCCGGATAACTACTTCCAGATTTACTACAGCAACTACATCAGCACACTCATCAATAATTTCTATGTGCGCGATACCGTGTTGAATGGCACAACCACCAACATGGTGGAATGTCAATACAGCGGTGTGCCTTATTTCTTTGAGGCAGGATTCCAGTGGACGGATCTCAGCCGCGAACACAACTTCCCGCAAAGCTGGATGCCCACCTACAATGATGCAGGCTTTGATCAATCAGAGGAAGTCAGCGACTTACACAACCTCGTTCCGGTATGGCAAGATCAAGTCAATGCTGTGCGCAGCAATTACCCCTACGGTGAAGTGGTTAGCCCAACCAGCACTTACCAGGACTGTATGCTCGGCAACAACGACATTGGTCAAAACGTATATGAAATGCGCGATAGTTTCAAAGGAAATGCAGCGCGTGCCGTGATGTATCACTCCATCAAAAACAATACAGCCACTGACGACTTCAGTTTACCGGAACAAATTTCACTGGTGATTCAGTACGGACAAAATGAACACTTGCTCAAGCAGTGGCACTTCCAGGATTTACCCGATAGCTGGGAAATCACCCGCAACGAGTACATTCAGTATGAGCAGCACAACCGCAATGCGTTCATTGATCAAGTGACCTATCCTTGCTATATCCGTTTCCGTGACTTGACACCGTTCACGCCTGACTTCATTTTCAACAACACTACCCTTACCTGTATCGATCCGGCAAATAGCTATCAGTGGTACCTTGATGGCAACCCGATTGCGGGCGCTACAAACGCAACTTTCGATTGGACAACTCCGGGAAACTACAGTGTCGAAATCCAACAGTTTGATCAGTGTCCATCCTTCACATCAGCCGCAGAAGTCGTAGGCACATCGGTGAATGAAAATGCAGCGACAGCATTTGAGCTTTCCGTTTTCCCTAATCCGACTGAAGACCGTGCTATCGTTAAAGTGCGTGCATCTACATACACCACAGCTCAGCTTACTGTAATGGACATGGCCGGAAAAGTGGTATACACCACACAAGAAAACCTGAATGGCGGATTGAACTTGATTGCGCTCAACACCGAATTGAGCGCCGGTATCTACACCGTTGAAATTCGCAGCGGAGAGTCGGCGCAAAGCACACGCCTCGTTATTCGCTAAGCACTAAAATCACACATAAAAAACCGCCTTCCATTTGGGGGCGGTTTTTTGTTTCCTATTACGTTCAATTCGCTCGAAAAATTGGATTTTCGCTGACGAGGACGCATTGCAATGCGTCCCTGACCTGTGCTTTTCACCAATTCACTCCTTCACTATTTCACCACTTCACTATTTCACCCTTACACTATTTCACCATTTCACTCAATCATGATGATAACTCTCCCCCTTCAAAATCGTATGGGCCCGATACAACTGCTCCACCAGCAATAGGCGAATCATCTCATGAGAATACGTCATCTTGGAAAAGGAAAGTTTACCATTGGCGCGCGCGTACATCGCGTTTGAAAATCCGAAGGCCCCGCCGATAATCAACACGAGTTGCTTCACGCCCGTGTTCATGCGGCGTTGCAACAGCTCCGCAAATCCGCGGGAAGAAAAGTGCTCGCCATTCTCATCAAGCAGCAGCACGACATCATCTGATTTAATGTGCTTCATCAACACTTCACCCTCGCGTTCTTTCAGCACGTCGGGCGAAACGCCCTTCGCAGGCACATCGGGAAGTTCTTTGAATTCCACCTTAGCGTAATGTTTCAAGCGCTCCTGATAAATAGCGATGCCTTCGCGCAAATACGCAGCACTCGTTTTACCCAGTGTGAGAATGACAATTTTCAAAGACTCAAGAATAGATCACTCGCGCTTATCGTCTTTCGAATCGCGTACATCCTGCATACGCAGTGGATTCAGACCGTACTCGCGAAAGTCTTTGCGCTGTTTGTAAACATCACACGCCGTGAACACAGCAGCACGCAACGACGACTCATCAGCGATTCCTTGTCCTGCGATATCATAACACGTTCCGTGATCCGGTGACGTTCTGACTACCGGTAATCCCGCAGTAAAGTTCACTCCGTTGTCGAAGGCCAGCGCTTTGAACGGCGCCAATCCCTGATCGTGATACATCGCGAGCACAGCGTCATAACGCTTGTAACCGCCGCTACCGAAGAAGCCATCTGCACCGAAAGGCCCATAGGCGAGGATGCCCTTTTCATTCGCTTCACGCACCGCTGGAAGAATGATTTCCTTTTCTTCAGTGCCCAACAGACCATTATCGCCCGCATGCGGATTCAATCCCAACAATGCTATTTTCGGGCGATGCACACCAAAGTCTTTGGCGAGGCTTTCCGTCATCAAGCGCAGCTTCTCCAGGATTCTCTCCTTGGTGATGTTTTGCGAAACATCCTTCAGTGGTAAGTGGCCGGTAACAATTCCTACGCGCAACATATCACTCACCAAAAACATGAGCACCTTTTCGGTATTGGCGAACTTCGCCAAATACTCTGTATGACCGGGAAAATTAAATTCCGCACTCTGGATGGTATCCTTGTTAATAGGGGAAGTCACCAGGACATCCACCTTGTTCGCCGCTAAATCATTGACCGCAGCTTCCAGACTTTTGAAAGCAAACATGCCGGCTTCCTTATCCGGCTTGCCAAACTCCACTTGGCCTTTATAGTCTTTCCAAACATTCACCAGATTCACCTTCTTAGCAATCGCTTCAGAGGCGCTGTTGATGGAGTTGTATTGAAACTCTTCGCCATCGAGCACCTTGCGATGTGCCTTTATGACTTCAGGATGCGCGTAGATGATTGGCGTAATGGTCTCGGCCATGCGTGGATCAGAAAACACCTTTATCACTGTTTCCAATCCAACTCCGTTGATATCGCCGCTTGTAACCGCTACGCGTATTTTTTGATCACTCATGAATTTTTTCTTAAAGGCTTAACAATAGTTTTTACGAATGAAATCGTACAGCACGCGCACACCCACGCCGCTTCCTCCTTTGGTGCGGTAACCGCTGGCGCCATTGCTGTAGGCCGGGCCGGCGATATCGATGTGAATCCAGGGGTAATCGGTAAAATGCTCGAGGAACTTTGCTGCAGAAATTTGACCGGCATACGAGCCACCCAAATTCTTCAAGTCTGCGATATCACTCTTCATTTCATCACCGTAATCCTTCCACATCGGAAACTGCACCGTGCGTTCCCACACGTGCATACCGCTTTCCGCCAATTGGTCCATCACTTTCTGTTCGGCGGTTCCCATTACAGCGCTGGCGTATGTTCCAATAGCACGCACCGCAGCGCCGGTTAGTGTTGCCAAATCGATGCAAACTTCCGGCTTGTATTGCTTCGCCCACACCAATGCATCGGCAAGAATCAAGCGGCCCTCGGCATCGGTATTCAGCACTTCAACGGTCGTTCCGTCGCTGATGGTAATGACATCCTGCGGACAAACTGCATTCATTCCGGGACGATTGTCGGTAGCGGGAACTAAGCCAATGACATGCACCGGCAATTCGTTTTTGGCAATCGCCATCATGGCTCCAACAACCGCCGCTCCGCCACTCATATCGCACTTCATCTCATCCATGCTGTTTGGTGTCGGCTTCAAACTCAAACCACCGGTATCAAACACGACGCCCTTACCCACCAACACGATTGGCTTCTTGTTGCGTGCCTTCTCCGGCTTGTATTCCATCACAGTGAACGTTGGCGGATCGATACTACCGGCATTGACCGCGAGCAAACCGCCCATTTTCTTCGCCTCAATTTCTTTTTTGCCCAACACCTTCACGCTAAACCCTGATTCCTTTCCCACACGCTGCATTTCTTTGCCGAATTGCACTGCTGTCAAATAAGAAACCGGTTCATTGATGAGCGTCCGCGCTACACATGTTGCTTCAACAATGTGTTGCAATTGCTCTGCATCCTTCGCTGTAACGTATTTATCTGAAACGTGTATGGTATGCAGCGAATTCTGGCGCTTCTTTTTATCCTTGAAATATTTCAAGAACTGATAATTCGCCAAGGCAACACCTTCGGCCATGGCAAGTGATAATTCCTTTTCACCCGTGAGGTTCATAATACACACGTCACCCGCTTTTGCGTTGTTCAAGCCGCTCAAAAGCGATGCTCCTTTCATGCGTAATTTCTCAAGCATATCCGGGTTGGGACTCTCCTTTTTCACCGGAACGAAGTAGTGATACAAGCCCAATTCCTGAAGGGTAATTACATCCTTCTCTTGTTCAATTTCCTTTTTGAAAAAACTCAGCTGTTGTTTATCAAGCTCCGTCAATTTGGCGAGCTCGTCGTTGTAGAAAATAGTAATGCTTGAAAAGTTGAGCAATGTGCTCTTGGTTGCTTTAATCTGTGTCATCCTTGCTTGGTCAATTAACTGCTCAAAGGTAGTTAGAGCAAGGTGCAATTTTTACGCTTGAGGAGAATCATTTACGATCCTTTTCTGCACGTTCCAGCAAACCCGCATTCGTTCGTAATCCCTCGTATCCCTTACGTTTCAAAGGTGAGCGACGTGCAATTTGTTGAAAGACTTCTTCTGAAACTTCGCGCCATTCTCCTGATGACATTTGCAAGAGTTGCTCGCGTGGTGTAAAACGTGGTTCCTGATTCACCACTGAGAAACGATTCCATGGACATACGTCTTGACAAACATCGCAGCCAAAGAGCCATCCATCCATTTTCGAAACCCATTCCGCAGGTAATTCTTTTTTCAACTCAATGGTGAAATACGAAATACACTTACTGCCGTCGACAATGTAAGGCTCGACAATCGCGTCAGTCGGACAAGCGTCAATGCAGGCCCTGCATGTTCCACAGTGATCAGTCACGGGACCATCAGGCTGTAATTCAAGATCAACGATTAGCTCTGCAATGAAGAAAAAGGATCCTTGTTTCTTATTGATGAGATTAGTGTTTTTTCCTATCCAACCCAAGCCACTACGTTTGGCCCAGGCCTTATCCAATACGGGTGCAGAATCTACGAATGCGCGCCCATCGATATCTCCAATGGCTGCGCGCATATCGCTCATGAGTTGTTTCAAGCGATCCTTCACCACTTCATGATAGTCTTCGCTCCATGCGTATTTCGAAATTTTGAGTGCGCCATCGACTGTTCGATAGGAAGGGTCAGGAAAATAATTGAACAGAAGCGAGACTACAGACTTCGCTCCCGGCACGAGTAGCCGAGGATCCAGGCGCATATCGAAATGATTCTGCATATAGGTCATCTCGCCATGCATGCCCTTCTTGAGCCATTGCTCCAGGCGAGGCGCTTCCTCTTCCAAGAATTCAGCCTTCGAAATTCCACAAAAAGAAAAACCCAACTCCTGCGCTTTGTTCTTCACCCAATGCGCGTATTCGGCAGCCTTTAAATCCGAGGAAGTAGCCATCAGAACAATTCTCCGGCGCGGTTTCCTTTGAGTTTGCCTAAATGACGATACGCTGTCTCTGTGACCTGCCTGCCTCGCGGCGTGCGCATGATGAAGCCTTCCTGAATGAGATACGGCTCATACACTTCCTCAATCGTCCCGGAATCTTCACCCACAGCGGTTGCCACAGTATTCAATCCAACAGGACCTCCATTGAATTTATCAATGATGGTGTACAAAATCTTGTGGTCCATTTCATCCAGTCCAAGCGTATCGACATTCAACGCATTGAGCGCGAATTGCGTGATATCTAAATCACACTTACCATCGCCTTTAATCTGTGCAAAATCGCGCACGCGTCGCAGCAAGGCATTGGCAATACGCGGCGTGCCGCGGCTCCTGCGCGCAACTTCATAAGCCGCGTCTTCCAGAATTTCCATATTCAGAATCTCCGCGCTGCGTTGAACGATGTCTGTCAATGTGCGTGCATCGTAGTAAGAAAGACGTGCGTTGATTCCAAAGCGCGCTCTCAACGGTGCGGTCAAAAGCCCGCTGCGCGTTGTGGCACCAATTAAGGTGAAAGGATTCAATTTAATTTGAACCGAACGAGCATTAGGCCCTGTATCAATCACCAAGTCGATACAATAATCCTCCATGGCGGAGTAGAGATATTCCTCTACCACCGGGCTTAGGCGATGGATCTCGTCAATGAAAAGAATATCGTTTGTCTCGAGGTTAGTAAGCAAACCTGCCAGGTCAGCAGGCTTATCGAGCACGGGACCGGAAGTCGTTTTAATGCTCACGCCCATCTCATTCGAAATGATATGGCCAAGCGTTGTTTTCCCCAATCCCGGCGGGCCGTGGAGCAATACGTGATCGAGCGATTCACTACGCAACTTGGCCGCCTTGACAAAAATCTCCAGGTTCTCCAACACCTGCCGCTGACCCGTAAAATCATCAAACGTTTTGGGACGCAGCACGCGATCAAGATCCTTCTCTTGTCCGTTCTCAGCTTCATCACGAATATTGAAATCGTCGCTCATGTGTTAGTTGGTTGGTGTCACTTGTGATGAAACGTGCTGTTTATAGCGGCCATAGAGTTCATCAAAAATCAAACGTAAACGTAAGGCATAAACCGGCGAAGTGAACTGCTGTTCAATATCACGATTGTTTCGCAGCATGATGCGGTAACCAAATCCGGCTCCCACACCAATTAGCTTAAGAATCTTGTATTCGAAGGTCATTCCCGGCTCATAGATGACAACTGTGTTTCGATTGATGACCATCTTTTCCTCATTGCTTACATAGCGTAAAAAACTCTTCCCAACACCCAACTGAATCGGCACGGATACTTCCCAAGGGCCCTTCTGATAAAAGCTGTACTCAACATAAGGCGCTAAATAATTCATGCGAATATCCGCCGGCACAATGGAATTATCGGATAGCTCCAGTTCTTGCGTTAACTCTGTTCCAATAAAGTTATAGCCCAATCCTATGCTAAATCGTTTACCATAACTGATCCCTGCCTTGATACCATAAACCTTCGCTGTGCTCCCGGTGATGAACGAATTCCGCGTATCAAACTTGAACGAGGGCGATTTCTTTTGTTTGAAAACCATGCGCAGTGAATCACTCAAATTCACGGTTTGTGCGCAGCACACAGTGAAGCACGATAAAAAAATGAAGAGTGTACATACGCTGCGAACACACATAGTTGCGAAAGTAGAGCGAAAAAAAAGCCCGCCAAATGGCGGGCCTTTTTTCTATTGAACAAGATATTTAATGCGCGTGTTCTCCGGGCTTCATAGGCACGACCTGCGGAACGAAATCCTCTTCGTGCTCAGGATTGCTGTAGTCATAAGCCCAACGGTGTACTTCCGGAATAGCACCCGGCCAGTTACCGTGGATATGCTTAACAGGAGTCGTCCACTCAAGGGTATTGGAGGCCCATGGATTCTGCGTAGCTACTTGACCATACTTCATACTGTGGAAGAAGTTGAATAAGAAGAGCAACTGCGCAGCTCCACCAACGATAGCGAACATTGAGATAATCGGATTCAAATCCATTACCCAATCCAGGAATGGGAATTCAGAGTAGTCGTAATAACGACGTGGAGCACCTGCCATCCCGACGAAGTGCATTGGGAAGAATACGCCGAAACCGCACACCAGTGTAATCCAGAAGTGAACGTAGCCGAGTTTGGTATTCATCATACGTCCATACATTTTCGGGTACCAATGGTAGATCCCACCCAACATACCGAAGATCGCCGACATACCCATTACGATATGGAAGTGGGCGACAACGAAATAAGTATCGTGTACGTTTACGTCAAGCGCTGAGTCAGCGAGGATAATACCGGTCAAACCGCCGGTTACGAACGTAGATACCAAACCAATCGAGAACAACATTGCCGGTGTGAAACGGATATTACCTTGGTACAACGTTGTGATGTAGTTAAAGGCTTTTACCGCAGAAGGAATCGCAATCAATAGGGTAGTAAATACGAATACCGAACCGAGGAACGGATTCATACCGGTTACATACATGTGGTGACCCCACACGATGAACGACAGGAATCCGATAGCGAGGATAGATCCAACCATGGCTTTGTAACCGAAGATTGGCTTACGTGAGTTCGTAGAAATAATCTCAGAAGAAATACCCAATGCAGGAAGCAGTACGATGTATACCTCAGGGTGACCCAAGAACCAGAACAAGTGCTGGAACAAAATCGGCGAACCACCGGTAACGTCGAGCGCTTCACCTTGGATGAAGATGTCAGAAAGGTAGAACGCTGTTCCAAAACTGCGGTCCATCAACAACAACACCGCAGCCGATACCAAAACAGGGAATGACAATACACCTAAGATGGCGGTAACGAAGAGCGCCCACATCGTCAATGGGAGACGTGTCATCTTCATTCCTTTGGTACGCAGGTTAATGATGGTAACGATGTAATTCAAACCACCCAACAAAGACGAAGCAATGAAGAATACCATCGAAATCAACCACAGTGTCATACCTGTTCCTGAGCCGGGCATAGCTTGTGGCAACGCCGACAATGGTGGGTAAATGGTCCAACCGCCGCTGGCAGCTCCGCCCTCAACGAAGAGAGAGAACACCATAATCAAGCTGGAAATCAAAAACGCCCAGTATGAAAGCATGTTCAAGAAACCGCTTGCCATGTCACGAGCACCAACCTGCAATGGAATAAGCAGATTAGCGAATGTTCCTGACAAACCTCCGGTCAATACAAAGAACACCATGATGGTACCGTGAATGGTCACCATTGCGAGGTAGGCATTTTTATCGAGCAATCCGTCCGGTGCCCACTTATCTCCCAGGAAGAAGTTCAGAATTTGAAACTTCTCTCCCGGCCAACCCAATTGCAGGCGGAAGAAAATTGAAAGCATCACCGCAATCACACCCATAAAAATGGCTGTGATGAGGAATTGCTTCGAAATCATCTTGTGGTCTTGCGAGAAGATGTATTTCGAAACCCAGGATTCTTCGTGGTGATGTGCATGCCCGTGATCGTGACTGTGATCATGAGCGGTGTGTTCAGCATTTCCCATCGTTCTTTACTTTAAATATTATCTCTTGTTTAACGAGTCGTCTTTAAACTGGCTTGTGCCATTGGTGCCATAGCGTTTGCTGTGGTGTCAGCAGGGGCAGCTTCTCCCTCAGCCGGAGCGCCTTCTTTCGCAGGCTCACCGGCAAAAGATTTTTGCTTTTCCATCCATGCAAGATATTCCTCCTCTGATTCAACAACAATCTTCATCTGCATGTTGAAGTGAGCGTTTCCACAAACTTTGTTACAGAGCAGGATGTAGTCAAATTTGTCGTCACCCAACTTGCCACGCATTTCTTTTGTGGTGATGGTTGGTGTCATTTTGAATCGGGTTGGAACACCGGGAACAGTGTTCATCTGTGCACGGAAGTGAGGCATGTAAGCGGAGTGAATCACGTCTTGTGAACGGAACACAAACTCCACCTCCTTACCTACCGGCAAGTGCATTTCACCCTTAACAATGTTATCATCCGCGCCCGTCATCCAGCTGCTTAATCCGCTTGGCTCCTTGAATTCTCCGAGGTCCAGAATGCGTTGCTTGTGGCGCTCCAGACGATAGATTTTATCTTGAACACTTTCGATGTAGCTGTCAGGCATCACCGGAAGTTTCTCGTTCTCTTCTAGTTGCGCTTTTAGGCCTTCTATTTCAGCATCCAACTCTTCAATCTTCGCTGCAATCAGTTCTTTCGAAACGATACCCATTTCGTTCTTGGTGCTAATGAGGTTGTAGTTCGCTGCACCAAACTCACCGTCCTTACCGGGATAGCGAGCAATCCAGCCGAATTGCTTCGAGTACAATTCCACTTGCATAGCGTCCTTCGATGCGGGGCCTGTGATTTTGTTCCAGGTAATCAAACCAAACACGATGATGAACGCCATAGCCACACCGGGAATCAACGTCCACACCATCTCCAGGCGGTTATCATGGGCAAAGAAGCGTGCCTTGCGATCCTTCTTGTATTGGTATTTCCATGCTACGATAAACAACATCGCGTTCATGATGAAGAACATGATGGTGATCATCCAGATGTTCACGCTCATCAACCAGTCAACGTCCTTTCCATGCTCCGATGCAGGCTCCGGCAAGTATTCACCGTAGCGACCATAGAGATAAAGTGTACCAATGAAGAACGCCGACATCCAAATCAGCATCAGGTTGGCGTTTAGTTTATTGTCAGCAGGTGAAATATCCTCTTCCTTCGACTTACGCAATGCGCGTGTAAACTCATAAACTTTGGACAATTGCACGACCGCGATGATCGCCAGAACAATGACCAGAATGATAAGTAGTTTCATTTCTCTTCGTGTTTACTCCTGTTCGCTTAAAACAACAATTCGTTATATGTGATGGTTCTCACTTTCGTTCAAATACGGATGGTTTACCGGCACAAGCGGAGCTTTGCTCAACGCCTTCAAAACGGTGCTTACAAATAAACCAAGGAAACCGATAAACAAACCAATTTCAAACCACCATGCAAAGGTGATGTGTGAAGCGTGCTCACCCATTCCCCATTCCAAGTGCCCGTGCACTGTACCCGGCACAACCGCCATATACAAGTCTAGGAAGTGAGTGATGAAAATAATGATACCCACGCGTGTCAAATACTTTGGATTGCGCTTGGCATCACGTGATGTCAATGTATAGAACGGAATCGCAAAATTGCAGAAGAAGATGGCCCACATTCCGTACATGTAGTGGTCATAACGCTCCTTGAAATAAGTAACTTCTTCCGGAATGTTGGAGTACCAAATCAACATGTACTGACAGAACCACAAGTAGCTCCACAGCATGCTCACTGCGAAAATCCATTTACCCATATCATGTACGTGTGAGTCGTTCACGCCCGGCATGTAGCCTTGATTGCGCAACCAAATCAACAGCAATGTTGCGAAAATCATTGTTGTTACCCACATACCTGAGAAGATATACCAGCCGTACATGGTCGAGAACCAGTGAACGTCGATACTCATGAGCCAATCCCAGGCAATAGTGCTGGAGAATACGGCGAAGAATACCAAGAACAATGCGCTGCGCTTATACTGCTTCAAGTGAAGTTCGAGGCTTGGAGTTGCATCTTCCTGCAACGACCACTTGCGGAATAAGCGTGCAAATACTACAAACACTACTGCATAAAGTACGAAGCGAAGCCAGAAAAACCAGCTCGACAAGAAAGGCATTTTGTTCGCAATAAGCTTATCGTATGATGGGCTATTCGGGTCAACTACTTCCGGGTCCATCCAATGGTAAAGGTGGTTCATGTGTAACTGTCCTGCGAGCAGAACAACGAACACCACTCCCAAACCTATCGGGAGGTACGACCACATCGCTTCAAACAAACGCTTCAATTGGGCCGTCCAGGCTACCTCTGCAGCGTACTGCACGGCATAGAAGAACATCGCTCCAATTGAAAGCGCGAAGAAGAAAAATCCGCAGATGAGCAAATTCGCCCACCAGTATTGATGATGATCCGTTTTATCAAAGAACCAACCACCCACGGCGGCGATCGCTCCGATTACCATAAAAATGGTAGACCAAGTTTTGGTCTTTGACGGAATTTCAAAATGTGTCTTTGCTTGTCCCATAGCTTATCTGTAGCGCGGTGGTTTCTTATTATTTAGTTGTCGATGTGGTATCGGCTGCAGGTGCTGCTGCCGCTTGCATTACGAGCATATCATTTTTGTCGAACTCAGGTTCAGTAATTCCCTGTTGGAGCAGCTTCACATACTCAATAATCTGCCAACGCTC
>JBKCDO010000236.1:0-1547 GCA_046304755.1 Flavobacteriales bacterium | reverse complement strand
CCAGAATTCAGCGCTCATCGAGAGATTCAAAAATCCCTTCACCACATTTTACTTACTGACATGCGCCACCTTTTCGGTGATGTATTTTCCCAAAGCTTCGCCCGTGGCTTCCGGTGAGAGCTTTGATAGTTTGGTCAAGGGAAAAACAACGACTGTAATATCGCCTTCAAACTCCTTGCGCGTCTTCTGCAGTTGCAGCTGCCCTTCAGTAAGTTCAGTTGAAAACAAATCACTGCATGCCTTACGCACCGCATCGCCCACGAGGGCGTGCATATCAAAACCGGGAATCATCATGGAGCAAATTTAAGGACGAAGGGCGAAGGACGAAGGACGAAGGACGAAGGGCGAAGGGCGAAGGGCGACAGAACTGACTTCGTTCACTCGCCACTCGCCACTCGCCATTCGCCATTTTACTTAGAGCCGAACAGGCGAGACGCGATGCGCAGCCCTACATAATTCGAGTTCTGCACGGGCGTGCCTAGCGTAGTAAACTTGGCTGAGATGTCAACGTCCTTATTGATTTGATAACCGATTCCTACCGCAAAGCCATCAAAGACGTCGTTGTAGGTGGTAGTCAAGTTTTCCGCAACATCGTAGCGAGTAGTCGTAAACAAATAGGAACCATATTGTGCGAAAGCGAAAGGCCCTTTATCGCGCTGCGCGAAGTAGGCTTTTACGCCGATTTGCGCCGGACGCAAAAGCGATTCTTTGAAGGTATCACTCACTCCTTTGTCGATGGCAAAACTGGCGATTCCATATTGTCCGATAACATCCATCTTTTTGCCCAAAGCGTAGGTGAGCATTGCGCTTCCACCATAACCATAGGGTGTATTATCCGCCCAATCACCAAAAGGAAGCACACCATCAGCACCAACGGTGAATGCCCATGCACGGAAGGTGCGGTCGATGTATGAGTTGGTATTGGTGACCATGGGCAGTTCGCGATCAGCCAGTGCGTTGGCTTGAATCACACTCTTTGGCAAACTATCGGGTTGCGTAAATGACTTGTATTTCGCTGTGTAGGCAGAAACCTGCACTTTGATTTTGACGGTATTGTCTTCTGAGGAATTCTCCAATTGAAACAGGTAAATGGGATCAATAAGGAAGTCGCATTTGTATTCCTCGAGGAAGGCGAACTGCGCACGATTCTCCGCTTCCTTCTTCATGATTTCTCTTGATGAAACGAAGATGTCGTTGCCGCGTTTTTTATCGCCGCCCAAGTAAAGTGCCGTGCTCATATCCTCGCTGGTTGTGGTGTACACAAACACTTCACGCTTCTCACTAATCGCCACATCGGCCAAAACCGGGCGCATGAGTACGTCGAGATTACCGGAGTTGCTCGAAGCCGGACGAGTCATTTTGCGCTGCGTACTGCGCGTGCTGGTGTTGGTAGCGCACGATGCGAGTGTTGCCGCAACGAGGGTGAAGAGGATGAGTTTTTGCATTTCAGAATGTTGGATGCGTAAACATAATCCCGCATGCTGAGGCCAAATCGGAGGGTGAAGGAGAGTTTCGACCGAAGGATGTTAGTAATGACTGGGGACTGG
>JBKCDO010000235.1:0-12916 GCA_046304755.1 Flavobacteriales bacterium | reverse complement strand
GCCCAATCATCACATTCCTGCGCAAAAGCCTCCTTAACGCCCTTTGGTTGAAGTCCGAGAGAGTTTCCGGTAAAATAGAGCACGGCTCGACCCTCAAATTGAGGAAACAAAAAACGTTCGCGATATGATGCCAACGGATCGGCATTATCAAGCGACTGCGCGCAATCGAGGGTGTATTGAAATTCCATGACAGTGTGTTGCTCATGCGACGAGTATCTTGCGCCGCATTTTTGGCATTGCAAAGCAAAGGCATTCCTGCCGATGCAAAAAATTTGACTTGTGAACCTATGAACACGACACGCTCTGCAGAACTCTTCGAAAAGGCCAAAACCTATTTTCCGGGAGGAGTGAATTCACCGGTACGTGCTTTTCGCTCGGTAGGTGGCACGCCTATTTTTTTCGCTAAAGGACTAGGCTCCAAAGTGTGGGATGAAGACTGCAATGAATACATCGATTACTGCTGTTCGTGGGGGCCACTGATTCTGGGTCACGCACATCCATCAGTGGTGAAAGTCGTTCAGGAAACCGTTGCGCTCGGCAGCAGCTTCGGCGCTCCAACACGTTTGGAAAATGAATTGGCAGATTTGATTATTTCGCATCACAAATACATCGAGAAGATTCGTTTTGTGAGTAGCGGAACAGAGGCCGCCATGAGCGCCATTCGACTTGCACGCGGTTACACAGGCCGCGATAAAATCATCAAATTCGAAGGATGCTATCATGGTCATGTCGATAGTCTGCTGGTAAAAGCCGGAAGCGGATTGGTCACCCTGGGTACTTCCAGTTCAGCCGGAATTCCTGAGGCATATGCGAAAGAAACCATCGTGCTTCCATTGAACGACAAAGCAGCGCTGGATGCGGCCGTGAAGGAATACAAAGATCAAATCGCGGTTGTCGCCATTGAGCCCATTCCCGCCAACAACGGTTTGCTGCTGCAGGAAGGAGAATTCTTACGCTACGTGCGTGAAGTATGTACACGAGAAAATATTGTACTGCTCTTTGATGAAGTCATCAGTGGATTCCGTGTTGGCTTTGAAGGTGCATCGGCCTATTATGGCATCCAACCTGATGTATTGGCTTTCGGAAAAATTATCGGAGGTGGTTTACCGGTTGGCGCCTATGCCTCACGCTCCGAGATCATGAATCACGTTGCACCGGAAGGCCCCGTTTATCAGGCCGGCACGCTCAGCGGAAATCCGGTAGCCATGGCAGCGGGAATTGCCCAATTGACCGAGTGTTTGCGTCCGGGCTTCTATGAAGAGCTCAAAGAGAAAACGGATTACCTCGTGAACAATGTGTTGAATTACGCGCGCAGTAAAAACTATGCATTCAATATCTTCAGTGTAGGCAGCATTTTCTGGGTGAGCTTTTCCGCACAAAAATCAATTCGTCGCAGCGATGAAATTGATAGTGATGAAATGAAAAAGTTTGCGCCCTTCCACAGGTCGCTGCTCGAACAAGGCATCTACCTCGGCCCTAGCGGGTATGAAGTCGGATTTGTTTCGGCTGCGCACACCACAGAAGATATCGATCGCACGATCCAAGCCATGCAGCATGCACTGGATGTGGTCTTTGAAGGTTGATTATCGAAGCATGCGCAACAGAATAACGCCATCCACGAAAAGACTTTTGATGGGATGACGAGGACCTGCCCTTAAACCAACCACAAGGACCAAAGCCGCCAATGACGTGGCGTGTGACAACACCACATCGCGGTCAGAAAATTCGCGGAATACAGCACCTATTATAATCAAGATGGCAGCCATTAAACGCAGCCATTTCTCGCCTAGTGCTCGCACTGTAGCATCCGGCATTTCGAAATCCCCCATGAGATCCTCACACATGGAAAGCGCCATAATCCAGCAAAAATCACCCATGACGAACGATGCCATTTGGTAAAAGGAAATGTGTGCAATACTCAATGGACGAACGTAGCAAATGGTTACCCAGCACAGCGCAATAAGTGCGTTGTTGAGCAGTGGAATTCGACGCAACTCATACCGTTGCACTGTCGGAAAATCATGCAACCAGTGAAATCGGTATGCCAACACTGATAATGCGGCAGGAACACACAACCAAAGTGATTCTGTTCCTTGCCAGGAAACAAATAGTCCCATGAGCGCGATATGGATGAGCCACTTTCGCCGGCCTGTGAATTGATCATCAATGAAGAGATAGGCCGTCCAGGTGAGAAAAAAAACGTGCATGACCATCGTCACGCGGACCCATTCACCAAACAAGTCGTAGCTCTGATAGGTGAGCCCGGCTGCAGCGAGTGCAACCCAGATTCTGGACTGCACCAGAAAGGCAATCAGTTTCATTTTTTAATCAGCAAAAACCACAAGGCAACACCGGTGGCAGATCCGGCGAAGGAACCGCCCATGGCACGAAACAATTTGCGGGATCGGGCAGGTGGCTCGTAACCATCGGCATAGATATCGTTGTACTTATACTCCGGTCTGCTCATCGTCTTTTCGCGAATCTTGATTTTCGGCACCAACTGAAGCATGGTATAAAGAATAGGAGGACCTACCGCTGTGATGTAACCATCACCACCCCATAAGGAAACACCTGCACATACAGCGAAACCTACAGCAAACGTTGGCCACGCAGAAAAGTTTTCACGCGCATCATTTTCTCCTGCTAAATAAAATCGCATTTCATCTACGCTGTAGATATCGCCGAGGAGTTCGTCCTGCGCGTATAAAATCACTTCGGACTGTCCTGCCTTTTTCACACTGAACACATCATTCTTGTGCAACTCTTGGTGCTTGATTTTGCCATTTGCCTTCGTCAATTCAAATTCGAAAACCGTTCCTGTATCAGCAAGGATGTGACAGTTCATATGACGACCGTTCATGAGCAGAAGGGTGTCTTGCGCAGCTGCACAAAATGGAATGAGCAAAAACAACAACAGCAGTAATCGTGGCATGAGCAAATATAACGGCATTCGCTCATTGCCTGTCACGCCGGAATGGCCAGCGAAGCAACCGAAACTTGAATGCCTTCAATTTTTTGCAACGCTGCTACACAGGCCTCAATCGTGGCACCGGTAGTGATTACATCGTCTACCAATAACACGCGTTTATGCTCCAGCTGCTCGGGATATTTCACCCAAAAAATATTGCTGACATTGTTCCACCGGGATAACCGCCCTTTGCGGGTTTGCGTGCTCGTGTGCTGCGTGCGCACAAGATTCCCTATCATTGGCGAACAGTGCATGGCTTCTGCGATTCCCCTGGCTATACTGTCGCACTGATTGTATCCGCGCAGATGCTGCTTCTTTGGATGAAGGGGAACGGGCAAGATGAAATCATAGTCATTCATCCGCTGAGAGGCGAGCATTTCGGCGCCTAACATGGCACCAAGGCGCTCACCCACTTCCTGATCATCGTGGTACTTCAGGCGGTGAATGAGCCGCTGGGTTGCGCCATTACGGGGCATCTTCAGCAGTGCTGTAGCGCTTTCCACTGCTATACGACCCCAGAACACTTTCTCGACAGGGTTATCCTGCTGATCGCACAAATACAATCGCGGAAGTTTGGATTGGCAATGCAGACAGATTGCTTTTTCATAGTGCATCAAGTTGCGATTGCACGACGAACAATAGCTCGGGAACAGCAACAAACCGAAATTAGAAGCAAGACTCATGGTGTAAAATTTTCCGCCAACATGAGCCCGCTGTTCAAACAGCGTTATGCCTGAAAGGCATAGTGTATTCCATTTAATATTCCGTTGATTTTATCACTTAGTGCTCAAACCTTGCCCGTGCGCATCTTCTCAACGATCGATGCCACAGCCGGACACACCATAGTATTCCTATAAGTTAAGTCCAGAATTTGAGTCATGTTCTTTCGATCCGTGTGCGGATACTCTCTGCAAGCCTTCGGACGAACATCATAGATGCTGCAATAATTATCTGCTCCCAGAAAAGCGCAGGGGGAAGAATTTAATACCCAGTCATTGTCTTCATCAATGTGCAGATACTTTTCGGTAAACAGCGACGGACGCATATTGAGATGCTTTGCAATGCGATCAATATCCACATCCCTAAAAATGGGTGATGTGGTCTTACAACAGTTCGCACACGTGAGGCAATCGATTTGTTCAAAAGCCTCATCATGTAACTGATGAAAAGTATCGTCGATGTCCTTCTTACGCGTAAGATTGGAGAGAAACTTCTTGTTTTCTTTCTTGTATTGATTCGCACGAGCCAGGTGCTTGCCCAGTGCTTCCGGTAGTTGCTCTGCCATTAGTGAGGATCGCTAAATGCCGGATTATGGATATATGATGTATCAGTCAGGGTCTTCAAAAAAGCAATGAGCGCAAGCTCGTCGAGTTCATCCAAAAACAAACCACCGCCTGAAGCTTCCATGAACGGATCAATGGTGGTACTGATTTGACCTCCCGTGTTGTAGTGCGCTATCACCTCACTCAATGTCTGGAAGCGTCCATCATGCATGTAGGGTGCGGTGAGTTCAATGTTACGGAGCGATGGAGTTTTAAAACGTCCGCTATCGAGAGGATTACCTGTAACTGCTGCCAAGCCGGGGTCGGCGGAGAAATGAGTATCTAATCCATTATTGTGCATCAGGTAGTCGCCCATTTGCATGCCTGCGGGGCCGTGACAATGAAAGCAATCTGCACCGCCCCAAGGCTGACCGGTATTGGGATTGATTCCACCTTCAGTCAAAAAGAGATTGAATCCTGTTTCCTCGAGTGGTGTAAACGTATAGGTTCCCGCACGCTCCTGATCGAATTTCGAATTCGCGCTAATCATCGTGCGCAGGAACGAAGCCATGGCCTTCGCAGCGCGATCCTGAGTGATATCCGTTGTGCCGAAGGCCGCTTTGAATAAGGGTGGATAGATAGGATCATTGCGCAGCGCCTGCAAGGCACTCTCCCAAGTGTTGTTCATTTCAATGGGGTTGGTAATCGGCTCGATAACCTGGGCCTCCAGCGTCGGAGCACGTCCATCCCAAAAATAATTATACGCCCATCCAAGATTGACGAGCGCCATGGATTGACGATTGCCCTGTTCGCCGGTAATGCCGGTGCTAAATCGATTCGGATCCGAAAATCCATGTTCGGGCAAATGACAAGAGCCGCAACTTTGCGTTGCATCTGCGCTGAGTTTTTTCTCCCAAAAAAGATAACGCCCCAGTGCAATGCCCTCCACCGTCAACGGATTATCCGCAGGAATATCCATCGGAGGGAAAAGCGGGGGAACGACCAACTCGTAAGGAGTGGCGTTCCACGCAGGCGGATCCGGTGGTTCGGGTTCATTGGGCTTACAACAGGAAAACGTTGTAATCATGAACAAAAACACGATGATGTGCGGGGTTTTCATCTTCCTTCCAAAGGTAACAAATCCTTATTCTGAACAAAATTCCAATCGGTGAGTGATGTCAGAAAAGCAAGCAAATCAGCGCTCTCCTCTTGCGACAGATTCAGCGGGTGTATGCGCGCATCACGATTTTCATGAGCCTCTCCTCCGCGATTGTAAAACGCAATGACCTCCTCCAGCGATGACAAACTTCCATCGTGCATATAAGGTGATGTCAATTGAATATTTCGCAACGTGGGTGTTTTGAACTTGCCGATATCTTCCGGAAGATGCGTTGCGCGTGCCTTTCCATCATCCGCATAATGCTGCGTTAGGCCAATGTTGTGATAGTCCATGTCGGTAAAAAACACACCGCTATGGCAGGAGGCACATTGTGTTCGTTCAGAAAAAAACAGTTCCTTTCCGCGCAATTCACTTGCATTCATTTGATCTTTTTGCCCCAGGTTAAAGCGATCATAACGGGAATCGCCCGACACGAATGTCCGCTGAAAACAAGCCAACGCGCGGGTAATGACGTAAGGGTCAATACTGTCACGACCGTAAGCTTTTTTGGCCAGCGAATTCAAATCACCGGCGCGATTCAAGCGTTCAACGACATGCATCATGTTGTGCCCCATTTCCAAACTATCATGCAACGGAGCTAACGCTTGTGTCTCCAAAGTGGGCACTCCACCTTCCATCATCAACCGCTTCATCCATGCGATATTCGCCAGCGTTGGCGCATTGCGAGTACCCACTGCTCCCGTCATTCCGGGACTCGTTGCTCGGCCATCGGTAAATGCTGCGCTCAAGACATGACATGAACCGCAGTGGGTAGTTCCATTGGCAGAAAGCCGTGTATCGTAAAAGAGTTTTCTACCCAATAACACACGCAGTGTCGTAGGACGATTGTCATCAGGATAATCAAATACAGGAAAAATCGGTGGCTTCTTTACCTCAAGGGGTTGGTCGTCCGGCAAGATTGCCGCAGGCTCGCTGCAGGCCTCAAACAGCAGGACGCACGCGAGCAACGACCACCATTTCATAGGTCAACCGTAAGTGCCGCCAGGTAGTTGTCCATAAAGTCAGCAGCAAGTTGAGCGTTGGTGCTGGTGTGCGTGATGGCGTCTTGCGCCAAATCCACATCGTTACCATTCACCGGTGAAAAGATCTGATCGATGTGTAAATTGATATTGACCGCTTTTGCACCTGTATTCAAATCCAACACGAATGGAGCAGAAGCGAATTCGCGATAGCTGATGTCATCACCGGCATGAATGGCGATTGGCGTAAGCAACTCAGTACCCTCCGTACCTGTGGTATCGCACTTCCCTTCAAACTTGGCGAAAATGTACCCGGTGTTCCATACCCAAAACATTCCTTGTGAACCGGCCACGCTTAGAGGACTTGAACTCGGGTATTGAGCCGGATCCTGATCCTTGTTGTAATCACGCGGAACACCGATGCCAAACTTCATTTGCGTGTACTTTCCTTTCGGTAATGTGGCCGTGATTTCATTGTTCTCACTGAAATCAACCAGCATAAAATCCTTGAGCTGCGTTTCAGAACCATCCTCAGCAACCAGCGTCACAAAAGCGATGTAGTTCATGAGCTTGTCGGCGCGAAGGCGATTGCCGAAGTCGTCCATATACACTTGTTGCATAACGAAAGGCTGATCATCCCACAACGCATGAAAACTCACTTTCACTTCTGCCGTGGATGCAACGGGTTGCTCAGGCTCTACATCCTTACAAGACCAGAGAATAACAGAAAGGGCAGCAACAAACAGGAACGCTCTTTTCATGACTTCTTCATTTTCAATTCTATACAAAAATAACCGACAATTCCCCTACATGTTGCGAAAAATGGCGAAAAGCAAGCGATCTTCGAGACCAACGCGAACACCCTTTTTCTATGAAAACCACCGAACGATTTGTCATCATGAAAGCCAGTGCCGGCAGTGGAAAAACATTCCAGCTGGTGCGGTATTACTTATACATGGCGTTGAATAAACCGAAGGAACCGGGATACTACAAACACATTTTGGCAATCACATTCACTACCGCTGCGGTGAAGGAAATGAAAGAGCGCGTGATGAAACGGTTGTCGGAATTCGCAGCGGGAAAAGGTGACAAACACCTCGAGCCTGAACTACTCGAGATGCTGAATATATCTCCGGAAGAACTCCGGGAACGCGCAACGGCTGTGTACAATCATATGCTGCATCATTATCGCGATTTGAGTATCATGACGATTGACAGCCTCACGCATCGCTTGGTACGTGCTTTTGCCAAGGATCTTCACTTAAGCCACGATTTTACGATTGAAATGAATGAGCCGCTCTTCAAAGAAAAGATGGTTGATCGCTTGCTCGATGACTTGGGAGTGAACCAGCCTCTCACAGAATACATGAAAGAATATTCGCTGAGCAAAATTGAAGACGGCACCAATTGGAATCCGCGAGTAAACCTGCTTTCCATTGCTTCGGAACTATTTAAAGAAGCGGGTGTTGAACCCTTGAGTGAACTGCAGAAAATAGACTTGAGTATATTCAAGGAGGTGCGTTCAAAGATTCGGGCGGAGAACAAAGCGTTTGATGTGAAGATGACCTCCCTTGCCGATCAGATTTTTCAATTACTGGAAAATGTCGGAATCTCCATGGATGACATCCCCTATAAAAAAGCCGGTTGGGTTAGCATGCTTCGAAAGTTAAAGGACAGAGATTACGAGGCCAAGGTTACAAGCCGCTTCGCGGATGCGCTGGAAAAAGATAAGTGGGTCAATGACACTGCAGCGGGTCGTTTCCAACCCATAGCATCAGCGGTTCGAGATATGGCTGATACCATCCGCACGGCGCTGGAGGGTGTTGCGTTAGAGCGTTATTTTCTGCTCAAACAAATTCAGAGCAACATTGCGCAATTGGGGCTTTCCGAATACATGGCGAAATCGGCAGAGTTGCTGAGGTCGGAAGAAAATACGCTATTGCTTTCTGACTTCCATAAAATGGTCAACGACATAATACGCGGCAACGACGCACCTTTCATTTATGAGCGCATCGGTAATCGCTACAAGCATATACTGATTGATGAGTTTCAAGACACCTCAAAAACACAATGGAAAAATCTCATTCCGTTGGTTCAAAACGCACTCTCCGAGGGCAGCCATTGTTTGGTCGTGGGAGATGCCAAACAAAGTATCTATCGCTGGCGAGCGAGTTACGTCAAACAATTTACAGAGCTTCCTGAAGTACCAAAAGAGTTTGACAATCCGCAGGCCTCAAAGACCTTTCATGAAAACCACCTTCACTATCCGCTTGAAGAGAACTTCCGCAGCAGCATCGCCGTTGTGGAGTTCAATAACACTTTTTATAAAGCATTCGCCGAGCTACTCCGAGAGCATCAGGATGTCTATAAGGGTTTAAAGCAAACGGCAAAGAATAAGCAAACCGGTTATGTTAAGTTGCTGAATGAACCGAAAAGTGATAAGAAAAAGAAGAAGAACACAGATCTAGAAGAACCCACTTCCAACCCCGAATACGAAAGCTGGCAGATCCAGCTCATTGAGTGTATTCAGGAGTGTGCGAAGGATGGATTTCCACTCGGCGAAATCACCATACTCGTGCGCACTGGAAAAGAAGGAACGAAATGCGCCGAGTGGCTTCATGCAAATGAAATCCCAAGCACAACCAGTGACAGCTTTTTATTGAAGCGATCCATCCATGTGCGAGCGCTCATGGGTTTTTTGGAATTTCTGGAATACCCTGAGCATCACTTCGCCGGTTTTGATTGTGTCCAAGCCCTTTCAGAAATTCACACCGGGATTAGTATTGAAACGTTCATTACCCATCACATCAAACGCGAGAAGCGAAAGGTCGATATCGACCTGCACGGCTTCCTGAGCAATCATTTTGGAGACATGTCTGCCGTCCATCAAAGCGAAAGTGTTTTCTCACTGGCCATTGCCGTCATGCGAAAACTTAAGTTGCAATCCGATAGTGGTGTTGAATTTTTACTCAGCCACATCAAGCAGGAGTGTATCCAACACAATCTCAATCTTGCGCAGTTCATTCAGTGGTGGAAGGAGAAGAAAAACACACTGAAGATTATGACTGCGGCACATCCGGGATCCGTGAACATCATGACGATCCACAAATCAAAAGGCCTTGAGTTTCCCGCGGTAATTGTGCCCATGTTCAAAGCTTTCTCAAAAACCAATGAAATCTGGATAGACTTGGATGATGAGGTATTTGGCTTACCGGTAGGTTTGGTTTCTTCGAGTCCGTTAAGTACAAAACCTGACGAGGAAATCAAACGCCCGAAGCACCCTAAAATCGAACCCGAAGCGTACAACATGTTGCTGGATGATACCAACACACTGTATGTCGCCACTACACGCGCTGCGCAACGAATGTATTTTATCTATGGCGGAGGAGGAACATATTTCAATACCCGCGTGCAGGAAACCATCGGGCAGCTTTATCCCGATTTCTTGCTTAATGGATCATGCGCCATCGGGGAGCGTCAGCCTTTTGTGGATCATAGCAAAGAGAACAACAAGCAACTGGCTCATCCGGCGGGATTGAAAGGCGAATCATCGTTATTACCGCGATTAAGGGTCATTCCGGCCAAACAGCGTGACACGCCCTTTATGGCTTATGGTAAGATGCTACACGAAGCTTTATCACACCTCGATAGCGTTTCATCAGCGCAAGCGGCTGTAGGAATCGCATTGAAAAACGTTATCACCAGAGACGAAGAGACCATTCAGCAACTCTGCGACGATGTAAATGCCATCCGTCAACATCCCAAGCTCGCTGCCTGGTACAATGGCGAAGGCACTGTTATCAATGAACGCGAACTATGTTCGACCAACGGTGACATCGTGCGCCCCGATCGCGTTGTAGAGCTTAACGATTCGGTTGTTGTTATTGATTATAAAACAGGCACAAAAAGCGATCGTCACGTGCAACAGGTTGACGCCTACAAGCATCAATTAAAAACAATTTACAACAAGCCTGCGAAGGGCTATTTGGTATACACAAGACCACTGGAAGTTATCGAAGTGTGATAGCGTTTTCTTTGTATTCTAGCGCATCAAACGCCACACATGAAATCAGTCCTTGCTGTGCTTGCATTCCTTTTAGGAAATGTGTTTCTATCGAGCGCACAACATCCACTTATCAGTTCGGGAAAACTCGATCATTTAAGTCACACTGTGAGCGAACAAAGTCGCGCAGCAGCCTGCGCTCCTGCCACGTCACTGCGTGATTTGGAATGGAACAACATCGACGCATTGATTGAAACAGGTGGCTCACTTTGGCAAGACCGTGCCAATGGACGTTCGCATTACTTCGCACCGAAAAACGGCGATGCAGGCGTGATGTTCGCCGGATCCCTCTGGCTCGGTGGTGTATCACCCGATCAGCAACTCAAACTTGCGGCACTGCTCTATCGCTACAGTGGCAACGACTACTGGCCCGGCCCGCTCACCAATGACGGAGCTGCTGAGATTACCGCCAATACCTGCCTTGATTGGGACAAATTCGCAGTTAGTCTTCGCACGGATGCCGCATTGCACCGTCAATACCACGATTGCAAGCAAGATCCGAATTGCGATATGGATCGCTTATTTCCCAATGGCTACTCCATGCCCTCTTATTTTTTGGATTACCCTGCGCATGGCAACGTTGGACAAGGACAGGATTTTTACATCGCACCATTTTACGATTACGATGGCAACGGTGTGTATGAACCCGAAAACGGCGATTACCCGTGGTATGATCTCAGTCGCGAAATCAACTGTAAAACACGTCGTCGGGAAGACATCGTTCCGCTCTATGGTGACCAAACGTTCTACTGGGTTTTCAACGACAAAGGAAACATCCACTCCGAAACAGGCGGACAGCCCATTGGTATGGAGATTCGTGCGCAAGCCTTCGCGTTCAGCACGAACGATGAAGTCAACAACATGACGTTCTACAACTATGTACTCATCAATCAAGGCTCGCAGACGTTGCAAGAAACGTACTTCGGAACATGGATTGACCTCGACATCGGCGGCCACGTTGATGACTACGTTGGCTGCGATGTGCAGCGTGGTTTAGGATATGGCTATAACGGTGACGCCTTCGATGGTCCAACAGGGTTATCGCTCGGATATGGCGAAAATCCACCGGCTGTCGGTGTCGATTTCTTCGAAGGACCTTATCAGGATGAAGACAATTTCGACAATCCACTGACCACCGATATCGCCACAGCCATCGAACAAAAAGGTATTCCCTATAAAGGCATTGGAATCGGTTATGGTGATGGCGTAGTGGACAATGAGCGATTTGGCATGCGCAAATTTCTCTATCATAATTCAGGACAATCGATCAATGGTCCACCCGACCAAGCCGTACATTATTACAACTATTTGCGTGGCTTCTGGAAAAACGGTCAGCGCATGGCATATGGCGGCAATGCGCTCACACCGAGCAGCGGTGCGGATCTGTCGATTGCGGCGGACTTCATGTTTCCAGGGGATACCGACCCGTATCATTTCGGAACGAGTGGTGTGATCACCGAACCCTGGACAGAAGTCAGCAGTGGCAATCCGCCGGCCGATCGTCGCTTCATGCAAAGTGCAGGTCCCTTCACCCTGGAGCCCGGCGATTATAACAACATCACCGTTGGTGTAGTGTATGCGCGATCCAACACCGGTGATCCTGTTGCCAGTGTGGAAGCTGTGCGTGTAGCGGATGATAAAGCACAAGCGCTCTTCGATAACTGTTTCGAACTGGTTTCCGGACCCGACGCACCCGACGTAGCAGTGCGCGAACTCGAGAACGAAGTGATTTTGATGTGGACAAATGAAAATCCGCTCAGCAATAATTTTCAAGAAGATTATTCCCTGATAGATCCTACTATCCCCGAGTTTGCTCCCGACGGCACGCCTTACACTTCAGCACAGCGCAGTTATGTGTTTCAAGGCTACATGATTTATCAATTGGCCAATGATGGCGTTTCTGCTTCTGATTTGGAGGACATCAATCAAGCACGTTTGATTGCGCAGTGTGATGTTCAGGATGACGTCAGCAACATCATCAACTTCGAACGCGATGCCACTACGGGTCAAATCGTGGCGCAGTTGAAAGTTCAGGGAGCTAACCAAGGTGTATTTCATTCATTGCGTGTAACTGAAGATGCCTTTGCACTAGGCGCGCCACAATTGGTTAACCACAAGACATACTACTTCATGATCATTGCGTACGGTTATAATAACTATTCGGATTTTTCTTACTCAACTTTGGGTGGACAAGACGAAGCGTTTCTGCCTTCGCGCAAAGCAGCCTTGCTGGAGATACCATTGATTCGTGCGATTCCGCACCGCTCCGCCCCCGAAAACGGCGGTACCATCATCAACGCGGGTTATGGCGATGGTGTTCCATTGGTGCGTCTGGAAGGAACCGGTAACGGTAAGAACTTGCTCAACCTTTCTTCGAAGACTGAGAATGAAATCCTGTCTGCGCCTTATTACGCTGAAGAAGCAGAATACCTCCCCGGCGGCGGTCCTGTGCAAGTGAAGGTGATTGACCCACTGCGCGTGCCT
>JBKCDO010000234.1:0-15844 GCA_046304755.1 Flavobacteriales bacterium | reverse complement strand
GTCGCATGAATGGATAAATGAGGCCCACAAAAAAAACCCGACGGAATTCAGTAGGGATTTATTATGCAGATTCGGATTGAGAATTACTTCCCATTAGCCATTTTCTCCATCTCCTTTTCGAAGGTATCCTTGAACTTCTCATAGTTATAGTCTGCCTTCAACTTTTCATTTTGAGAAAGACCGCTATTGTATGCATCGGCAATCTTTGAACCGCTCAACTCAAGGGCGACATAGCTAACAAATGTTCCATCCTCGCGCTGAGTCAATTTTTCGCAGATCTCAATTGCACCGCGTAACTCTTGGTCTACCACCGTGCGAGCCATCTCTTGGAATGTCTCTGTAACTTCTTCTTTGTTATTAAACTCAGTTGAGTTTACGTAGTTGTCACCAACGATTTTCATCGTGCTGCTAATGGTTTTAGCCAATTCAGACTGAGCGTTTGAACGCGCCTTCTTCTTAGCGGTTTCACGATCTTTGCTTTCGCCGGTGGCTGTAGATCGGAAAGCATCCTTAGTGCTTTGATATTGTTCACCGGTGCAGTACTCATTGATGAGGACCTCACCCACGGGCTTTGGAGTTTCTGCAACTTTCTTTTTCTTCTTGCAAGCTGTTCCGAAAATGGTCATTACTGCAACAAGCATTAACAGGGTCAAGTGTCGTGTTTTCATAGGACAAATTTTAAATTGATTCTTGTTTGGTTTGGCGAATGTAATTTCTACAATCATGCCAAAACGAATTTTATACAAAGTATTATAGGATCGTCTGTATCAGTTTCTGGGCAAGTTGCTGTTCAATTTTCTCCTTGCCCTTCTTGTAAGCTTCAATCCCGGCAGCATCTTTATTCAATTGCAATCCCTTAATAGAGGATAGCGTTTCGTTAAATACAATTTCCTGATTCTCTGTATTTCTCACCACCACGGTAAACTCCAGGAAGGCAACCACAAAGCCGTTGGCTGACCCTCCCTCCTTGGTATCAGCAGTAATCGTGACGCTATAATCTGCCTCCTTTCCATTACTTGCGATGCGCATTCCTTTGTTTACAAGAGCTCCGCTCAAAGCACTTTGAAGCACTTTCCCCGAAGCTACTGTTCCGTAGATCGACTCATTCGAGGAGATAATAAATGCAGGCAGCACGGCCTCAATAGGAATGATGCGTTTCTCTGTTTTAAATGATTTCAGCAATCCCTCCTGTACCTCCTTGTCAAGATCCGCCACCAGTAACGGTTTCAAATCAACTTGCGCCTGAAGAGTATTGGATGTCGAGGTATAATCCACGCTACTTACCATACATGTAACCTGCCCCTGATCGGAAGTCATCGCATGAAAGGTATTTTGATCCCCTGAGGTTTTAAATGTGTAGTCAATCGTGAGTCCCTTCACCGGCTTTCCCGCATAGGTTGCCGAGAGCACGGCAGCGTGCTTATATCCATTCGCTGCACTTAAGGAAATCTTCTGCACATCACCCTGCAGCTGAATGCCACTGCACATGCGTTGCACTGAACTGAAGATTTCATTATCCAGAAATACCTTACCCTTTTCCGTAAGCATTTCGTTGGATTCATTCCAGTATTCTTTCAAAGCAAACAAGGCGCGCATATATAGATCGAAAGCAACCACCAGATTGGCCTCCCCTTCTGCGGTCAATGCCTTTTGGTAAAAGTCGTTGGCCATATTCATCGCTGCCGACTTCTTGGCTTGCTTGGCTGCTTGATAACGTGCTTTGTCCAGGCGATAATAAATCCAGTACTCATTTTTATCTTCCCATGAACCGGCCACCTCGTAGTCTTCAATCTTCTCATCGGTGGATGTAGAAACGTTGGAAATAAACTCTTCGCTGAAACTATCATTCACCTCCAGCGAATTCAGAAAAGTCTGTCCCTGCACGCGCACACTAATTTCTGATGCCAAATCATTCAACGCATTCTTCTTGGCGACTGTTTGAAAATCATAAGGTTGAGCAAACTTGCTGCAGGAACCAATACCGATGTAATAGGCTGATGAATGCGGGCGATTGCCTACCCATTCGGGCGGAGGTGTTGCAACCGTTGCGTTGCGGCTTGCTGAAACCGTCTCCTTCTTCTTACCGCAGGAAGCAATAAACAGGACACACAAGATGATTAGAATATTCCTCATTTTACATACTCCTTTACGGCGTCACCCACAGCCGATCCCACTTGTTTACCGACAGTATCAAAAATCTGATTGGACAATTCAGGGAAGGGCTTCAATTCCTGACGTCCGTTCATCATAGCCATCAATGCTCGCTTATCAGCTTGATTCATATTCGGGCCACCCTGACCGGCAGGCCAAAGCGTGTTCGGATCACCTTCAAAACGACCATAGATGATTTCATCTTCGAGTGTCTTCTCAATAATTTCCGTGGCCATTATCTCGCCCGTCTTAATGTTCGTGAGCTTGTATTGAAAAGAAACGGTAATATTCTCCGTGTTGTAATACTCCGTAAATGTGCAGGGCCTGTACATGGTTTGCATGTAATACTTACCATCCGTCTTATTCAGTACACGATCCTGGTAGGAAGTGTAGCCATCACGCTGCTTGCTGCGCAGACTTCCGCGTTTTTCGGAATAACTCAACACCGTGCCGGTGATAATCGCTTTGGCACCTACCAACTCTCCCACTGCAACTGCCGAATTCTCGTCGATAATACCGGTCATCTGTAATTGTTGCTCGGTGAGTATTGTTTGCAGGTTATCACGATCGACTACATTCAAGAAAGGATCACCGGATGTCGTAAGCGCATTCAACATGTAGGCGGAAATTTTCGCATCGAGACCAGGCGTTTGACTCGCATTCTTGAAATCAACTATTGCCACTGTAAAGCGCCCTTTCTCCAGGCATTCCTTCTTTAATGCTGCCGCATCCTTGAAACTCAATTTGCGCTCGACAACCTTTTCAAAATTGCTATAAGCCTCTCGGTAATGCTCGACCTCCATTGCAGCCTTTCCACTTTGATAAAGCGGCTCCAGATATGCGATATCACCCAGGTCTCCGGCATCTTTATAACTCGGATCGAGTTGTTTGATTTCGTTGAATCGGATTTCAGCCTCGGCATATTTCTTTTCGCTGAGTAACTGATTGCCCTCATCATACAAGGCTCTCAAATAAGTTGCCTTCGACTTTTGATAGTCGTCATCGTAGACATCACTGAGTAACAACGACACACCCACTTGTTGAATGCGATCCCGATAATCCTTTGCACGCTGGTACGCGTAGACAGCTGATTTATGATCGCCGAAGTTGCGCTGCTTGGCAAAGTCATTCAACAGGTTATTCAACACAAGTTGCCCGGTGCGCTTCATACCAATCTGTGCATCCACATTGGTGCGTTTCTTCTGAAGTGCGGTATAATAACTATTGGCCGCTTCGGGCAACAATCCGCCGTTCTCCTGTTTAACCGCCATTTTAGTGTAGTGCTTACTGCTATGACAGGCACTCACGCCTAAGGCAAGCAGACACGCAAAAAACAGATGTTTAACAGCACTCATAACGGTGTAAATAAAGGTGAAGCCGACAGATTACTTAGACTCCAGATATTTATTGAGCTCTTCAATGCTTGATTCAAAGGTGAAGGCTTCATTCACTTCATAGTAATCACCTTGATTAAAGCAGAAGTCATAGGCGTATTTAGCGTATTCCAATTTGGAATCTTCAAAGCTGAACAATCCCATCACATCTTTGATTTGCTCAGCAGTCATGCAATTGGCTTTGGTTACCTGCTTGGCAACGGTCATTTTGCTATCCTCAAAGCTGTTGCCTGAAATGTTATCCTTTGCTTTTGAAAAAGAAGTCGGAGACATTGATGAGGCGCAACGTCCTACAGGTTGCGCTGGAGCTGCGGGCTGAGGAGCCGGGCGTGGAGGAGCAGGCTTCGCTGCAGGAGCAGGTGGCGGACCAGGTGATGAAGTTGACGTCGTAGTCGTCGTGGTCGTGGTGATAACCGTCTCTTCGCTCACGTTCATGTCCATGTTGCCGCCCATTTCGCTAGCGTTGATGCTGATGCCCATATTCACACCATCCACATTAATTCCCATTGACACGTTTCCACCGGCCGGCGCACCTGTTGTCGCGCCGGTGGGTTGCTTTTTGGTGGTAGTGGTGGTGGTCTGAGTTACCGTTGTTTTAGCACCTACGGGCTCTTCCTGAATATTGATTGACTGGTTGATTTGAACATTTTCGGCTGCCGGAACATCATCTACCTCAGCCACTCGCTTCACTTCATTTTGAGGAGCAGGCGCAACGGAAGCAGCATCGGCTTCTGTCTGACCGTAATAACGCATCACGTATTCTCCCTTTTTATTCTTTTTGATAATGTAGGTGAACTCAAATCCACGCTGCACAGCGAAATTGCCTTCAGCAAAATCAGGCAACGTAGGGTCTTCGAAATCCACTCTGGCCTGGTAAAATTCAGACGTTAGGCCGGTAATTTTCACATTGGATTGTGGTGTAGTGTTTTTCTTTTCACCATTCAGATAAATGGTGAATTTTTCACCTACTTCTGAAAAAACTACCGCAGAGGACTGTCCGATTAATTGTGCACTCAGCAATACAGAGGCTAACAGCGTAACAATTTGTTTCATGTAAAAGATCGTATAAAAGGTTAAATGATTTTTTTGGCCATGGCCAACCTTGTGCCAAAAATACTCAAAGCCTTGTGTGAGGTCGAAAAAAGCGGGCTAATTTTGAAGGCAGAACTCTGTTATGAAAAAGATTCTGATTGTTGGTGCAGGACGCAGCAGTGCAAACCTGATTAAGTATCTACTCGATCATGCCGACGCATGTGATTGGCATATTCGAGTAGGTGATATGGATGAACAATTTGCCCGACAAAAAATTGGTGACTCACCGCGCGGTACAGCGTTTCAACTAAACGCATCCAAAGAAGATCAACGCAGGAAAGAGATAGCCGAGGCCGACTTGGTTATCTCTATGCTGCCGGCCGCAATGCATATGGAAGTCGCCAAAGATTGCCTTCACTTTGGCAAGCATATCATCACTCCAAGCTACATACCTGATGAGATGTGGGATTTGCATCAGCTAGCCATCGATAAGGGAATTGTCATGCTCAACGAGATGGGTGTCGACCCCGGTATCGACCATATGTCGGCCATGAAAATTATCGACGACCTCAAATCAAAAGGCGCGACACTACAGTCTTTCGAATCCTTTACAGGTGGTCTGATTGCTCCTGAGAGCGACGACAATCCCTGGCACTATAAAATCACCTGGAATCCCCGCAATGTTATTCTCGCAGGTTACGGCGGAACGGCACGTTACAGAGAAAACAACACTCTCAAGTTCATCCCCTATCACCGCCTGTTTGAACGAATAACTCCCGTGGATCTTGGTGAAGATGGTTTTTATGAAGGCTATGCCAACAGAGACTCCCTCAAGTATCTGAAGCTTTATGATATCGAAAACATACCGACACTTTATCGCGGTACTCTGCGAAAGTTAGGGTATTGCACATCCTGGAATTTGCTGGTCCAACTCGGATTAACTGATGATAGTTTTTCGATTCCAAACGCCTCTTCGCTGACCTGGCAAGATCTCACTGCATCACTGCTACCTGAATCTTCGACCGGCACATTGAGTGAGCGTGTTCAATCTTACTTGAATGCTTCTGCAGGTGATATGCAACGACTCGAGTGGCTGGGTATTTTCGAAGATCAGCCCTTGGGGATTGAATCAGGAAGCCCGGCTCTTGCTCTTCAAAAACTGGTTGAAGCGAGGTGGAAGTTGAATCAGGGAGATAAGGACATGATTGTGATGTGGCACCGATTCTTCTATTCCCTCAATGGTAAAAGATATCAAATGCAATCCACTCTGATTACAACCGGTGATGATCCCATGCACACTGCCATGTCCAAGACTGTTGGTTTACCCATTGCCATAGCTGCCAAATACATTCTCACGGGGCAATGGAACCTCAAAGGAGTATGCCTGCCTACAACGCAGAACATTTACCTTCCCGTGCTTCAAGAATTGGCAAGTCTGGGAATTCAATTTAAAGAAACAGTGCAGGAAAGCGCATGAAAGCCGGATTGCTGACCATAACACTGGCGCTTTGCCTCTTAGATGTTCTGGCTCAGTCATCGACCGCTCCGCGAATACCTGAGCATTATGAATGGAAAACTGTTCGCGATTACAAACGCGATGAGGATCTCGTTGTACGCACGCTGCAATGGCTTTGCACTAATCCCCTATCAGCCGGCGTCGAATACAGAAGTAAAGCCACCTTGTTTGTCATGGAATGGATTGCCGGTAGTCCGCGCCTGAAAATTTCCATTAACTCGTCCGTTCTTCCCTTCTACGACAACTACCCGGACTTGCTATTCCCCTACATTCAGGGTATAGCACTCAAAAAACTCGGTAAACCCGCTTGCGAAAGTGAACTTGAGGCTATGCTTGGTGGTTTTTCTGTCGTTGGTTTTATGATTGAAACTGACGCCATTTTAAAGAAAGAAAAGGCGCTGCAGCCACTGCTCAAAGCCTACAAAAAAAATAAACTGCAGACCTTCGTAGAGGAACAACTCGCCCGCACATCCGAACCGTGAAGAAATTCGACATACCCGACCATTATCGCTCAGCCATTATCGGCGAGATTAAAAACCGCAGAAAAACCGCGGATCCTCGTAAGCAAGACTTCACACCCGCTGAATTTTCTCTCGGTCCGCTGACCTTTATTCTTCCGCGCCATTTCGGATTTTGTTACGGTGTAGAAAATGCGATCGAGCGCTCCTACAAAGCCATTCGTGAAAATCCGGGTAAACGACTGTTCTTATTGAGTCAGATGATTCACAACCCTGCCGTAAATGAGGATCTAGAAGGACATGGATTGAAATTCATTATGGACACGGAAGGTCGCCAATTGCATCCTTGGGAGGATATTGGACCTGAAGACGTCGTCATCATTCCCGCATTCGGAACTACCCTAGAAACGGAATCCCTTCTGGCTTCCAAGGGGGTAGAAATAGCCACTTACAACACTACTTGTCCTTTTGTGGAAAAAGTATGGAAGCGCTCTGCTGAAATTGGGCAGAAAGGTTATTCCATCATTATTCACGGCAAATACAAGCATGAGGAAACTCGCGCTACGTTTTCGCACAGTGATGAACATGCGCCGTCCATTATTGTCCGCGACATGCGCGAAGCAAGTCTTTTGGGAGACTATATCCTTGGACTTATAGAAAGCGAAGCGGTGATGGAACACTTCGCCGGCAAAATGTCTGAAGGTTTCAACTTAGAAAGCGATCTTGAACGTGTGGGGGTGGTGAATCAGACGACCATGCTCGCCACCGAAACACAAGAAATCGCAGACTACTTCAAAGGGATAATGGCAGAAAAGTATGGTGACCACTTCAAAGATCACTTCGCTGATACGCGCGATACCTTGTGCTATGCCACCAACGATAATCAGCAATCCACAATAGAAGCATCACGAGCAACTGCAGACCTGGCGCTGGTAATCGGCGGATACAATAGTTCCAATACTGCACAAATTGTGACGATTCTTTCCGAACGTTTTCCGACGTATTTCATCAAGGACGCAACGGAAATTAAGTCGCGGGAGCTTATTCAGCATTTCGATTATGCCGCTCAAAACTTGCGAGAAACAGCAGGTTGGCTGCCCGAAAAACAAGACTTGCGCATCATCATCACCAGCGGCGCATCCTGCCCGGACACCGTGCTGGAAGAGGTCATCACCACCATTGCCGGTTGGTTTCCTCAAGCCCTTTCCACCGAAGAGGCGTTGGCATCTTTTATGCCTCCGAAGGCATAATTAATACTTCGCACCGTAGCGGTCTGCGATTAGTTTTGCAAAGCGCGCAAAACGTGCTTTTTGTCGATGTCAGATATCATTAAACTTCTCCCGGAACACGTGGCTAATCAAATAGCCGCCGGTGAGGTCGTTCAACGGCCGGCATCCGTAGTGAAAGAACTGTTGGAGAATGCCATTGATGCTGAGGCCACATGCGTTAAGCTCTTTGTCAAGGACGCCGGTAAAACACTGATTCAGGTTACAGACAACGGCAAGGGTATGAGCCCTCAAGATGCCCGATTGTGTTTTGAGCGTCATGCTACTTCCAAGATTACTTCATCCGACGATTTGTTCCGCATCCATACCAAAGGATTCCGTGGAGAGGCGCTAGCCAGTATTGCCTCTGTGGCACAGGTCGAGGTGAAAACACGTCCCGGCAATGATGAGTTGGGAACACACGTATCCATTGAAGCATCAAAAGTCATCAATCAGACCCCGACGCAATGCGCTGAAGGGACAGGATTCTTTGTCAAGAACTTATTTTATAATGTTCCTGCGCGTCGTTATTTCCTCAAGAGTGATACGATTGAATTGCGCCATATGATGGATGAATTCCAGCGTGTCGCTCTCGCCCATCCGGATATTGAATTTCACTTTAGTCACAACGGAAATGAAGTGTATCAAGTACCGGCCGCAAGCATACGCCAGCGTATCGTGCATATTCTGGGATCAAAGTACTCCGACAAACTTGTGCCCGTAGAAGAGTCGACAAACATCGTTACCGTTAACGGATTTATTGGGAAGCCCGAGACCGCGAAGAAACCGCGCGGTGAACAATTTTTATTCATCAATCAACGATTTGTCAAGAACACCTACTTGAATCATGCAGTGAGTACGGCCTTTCAAAGCCTGATTCCAAGCGGCACCTTCCCGCTGTATTTGCTCTACCTGGAAATAGCACCCGATCAAATCGACATCAATATTCATCCGACGAAAACAGAAATCAAGTTCCAGGATGAACGCTCCGTTTATGCTATCATACATGCAGCCATTAAGCGGGCATTGGGAAAGTTCAACATTGTTCCTAGTTTGGATTTTGATCAGGAAACTTCCATTCACATTGAACCCATGCGCAGTGGCGCCGAGCTCACTCCACCACAGGTACACGTCAATACCTCTTTCAATCCTTTCGAAAAATCGTCAACAAACAATGAACGATCCCACGCGCTTCGCGGCTGGTTTGATCGAAAATCCGCTGACGTTTCCGGTTGGCAAGAGTTGATGACTGTTGCAACAGAAATTGAGCGCAAGCAAACCAATAGGGAAGCGCTCTTTTCGGAAGAGCAACATGACGGTGAACTATCCTTCATGCAACATGCGAGGAAGTATGTGATTTGCTCAGCCAATGGTCGTGTATTGGTGTTGCATCAGCAACGGGCGCATCAGCGTGTTCTATTCGAGCGTTTCATCCATGCGATTAACTCCGGAGGCAGCGCTTCGCAACAATTACTCTTTCCCGATTCAATGGAATTCAATGCTCTTCAATGGATGCAATTCAATGCGTGCAGGGAGGAGCTTGAATCACTCGGTTTTCAGTTTGAAAACGCGAACAAACAGCGTGTATCAGTGATGGCTATCCCTACTGACTATCACGGAAGTTATTCTTCCGAATCACTCCTGGAGTTGTTGCAGGATACTCAGTCTGTCTTGGAATATAGTGCAGAGCGCAAAGCGTCAATTGCTTGGTCAATGGCTAGGAGCAACGCTATAAAAACGGGACAGATGCTCACACAGCCTGAAATGGAAAACCTGTTTCAGCAATTGATGCGCTGCTCAGAGCCCTATGCTGCGCAGCATCAAAGCCCGACAATGTTCCAACTCGACCCTCAACAACTCGAAACTTATTTTCAATAGCCATGTTTGCTCAACTACCTGTTGTCACTAAAAACATTCTCATCATCAATGTCCTGGTATTCCTGGCGTGCGGAGCAATTCCGGCACTGGAGCCACCGTTGAAGGGCTATTATTTCGGCAGCGATTCCTTTCAAATTTGGCAAGTCATCACACATATGTTCATGCATGGCAATGTGACTCACCTCTTCATGAACATGTTCGGCGTTTATATGTTCGGTGCTCTGCTGGAACGCTACTGGGGTGCCAAGCGTTTTCTCAATTACTATTTACTGTGTGGACTGGGAGCGTTTGGATTGCATCAGCTCATCAGCTTTATCGAAATACAAGATATGATGTCGCAACTGCAACCGGAACTGGTCGAACAGGTGCTACAAAACGGTAGAGAGATTTTGATGAGCAATCACAATTATTCCGACCCTGATTTAGCTAATTTAAATGCCGCCATTAACGTTGGCTTGGTAGGTGCATCCGGTTGTCTTTTTGGATTACTCATTGCCTACGGTATGATGTTCCCGGATTCTGAACTGATGCTCTTGTTCTTTCCATTCCCCATTAAGGCGAAGTATTTCGTGATTGGATACGGTGCAATAGAACTGCTGCTTGGTTTAATGAACCGTCAGGATGATAATGTAGCTCACTTCGCGCACATTGGCGGAATGCTCTTCGGATACATCATTCTAAAAATCTGGCAGAAACAGGGCCGACTCTATTCATAACCTATTCCAATGACTAGTTTGTTGCAGCGCATACGCAAAGGGGATCCGTTCATCACGTTGATACTCATCAACGGACTGATTTTCCTGGGCATTGAAGTATACCGCTTGTGGTTTTGGTTTTCGGAGATGCCATTGCCTTCCACACTGGGTGACGACCTCATGCTGGCTGCAAATTCCAACGTAGAGGTAATGAGCAACAGGCCTTGGTCGCTAATCACGCACATGTTTGCACATGTCCATACAGGACATTTTCTCTTCAATATGATTGCGCTCTACAGTATGGGCAAATTGTTTATCACGATTGAAAAACCTGCGCGCTTATGGACAGTTTACTTATTGGGAGGTCTTGCCGGCTATAGTTTATTCGCTGGTGCATACTCCATTTCACCGGTTTTACATGCAGGAAAAGAACATGGAATTTTGGGCGCTTCCGCTGCTGTCATGGCCATTGTTGTCGCCACAGCGACGATGCAACCACGCCGCATCGTTTATTTGTTTGGTGCTGTTCGTTTGGAACTGATTTGGCTTGCGGCAATTCTCTTGCTGCTCGATTTTGCCAGCATCCGACAGGGCATCAATAGCGGTGGACACATCGGGCACATCGGCGGGGGAATTTTCGGCTTTCTCTATGGATTGAAATTATTTCAGCGCGGTAAGCTCCGCTATATCAGTGGTTCTATAAGCGACTTCTTTTCTCGCATCACCAGGCGCAATAACATGAAGGTTGTTCATCGCAGACCGAAAACCGATGACGAATTCAATACCGAGCGGGCCGACAAACAAAAGCGTATCGATATCATTCTGGATAAAATTGGTCAATCCGGCTACGAAAGTTTGACACAAGAAGAAAAAGACTTTTTGTTCAAACATTCACAGAAGTAAAAAACGCCTTATGCATCATGTTTAGGGTTCATGTTTACTTTTGAAACATGCCTTCCACCCCGGCTGTCAAGCATAAAAAATCCAGAACAGATAAACTTGTTCTATTCCTGAATCTCGGGGCCATTCTCGCATTGCTGCTGAGTTATGCAGCAGCGCATTTTTCACCCACCACTATGGGTTACTTAGTATTGTTTGGATTGGCGTATCCATTTGTTCTGCTGCTCAATGTTGCTTTCATTATCTACTGGTTATTCAAGCGACCTCGCTTTGGTATTTTCTCAGGATTATTCATCCTCTTAGGAATCGGCCACCTCACGGATTTTTTTCAAATCAGTTTTTCGAAAAGCGCGGATAAGACTGCTTCCCATTTGAAAGTGCTTACTTACAATGTTCACGTATTCGATGTGTTCGATAAGAAAGAGGGACCTCAAACACGCGATGCCATTTTTGATTTGCTCAACAGAGAACAGGCGGATGTCCTTTGTTTTCAGGAGTTTTTTCATTCCGAGAAGAAAAAATTCTTTCCGACAAAAGACACCATCCTGAAATTTTTACCGAACGTTCATTTCCATGAGCGCTATACTCATGCCCTGGGTGGCCAGCAATATTTCGGTGTTGCGCTATTTTCTAAATATCCCATTGTCCGCAAGGGTTACGTGCCGTTCTCCAGTGACGCCAACAATTTTTGCATCTATGCAGATCTCGTGGTGGATGGAGACACTGTTCGCGTTTATAACGGACATCTGCAATCTATCCGTTTGAAGCCTGAGGATTACGATCTGGCTAATGGAAAGACCGAACAAAGCGAAATTGATGATGCAAGCAAGCGCATAGCACGCAGGTTGAAATCCGCTTTTGTCAAGCGCCAGGAACAAGTCGATCGTATTGCAACCAGTATCAAGGCTAGTCCCTATCCTGTGATTTTATGCGGAGATTTTAATGATCCCCCGGTATCCTACACCTATGAAACATTGACGGACATACTGAGTGATTCCTTCGTGGAATGCGGCAATGGCATAGGCAACACCTACATCGGGGCTTTCCCATCTTTCCGCATCGACTATATCCTGCATAGTGAATCGCTGAAGGCAATTGAATATCGAACACTGGAAGAGGAATTATCGGATCACCACGCAATCACCTCCACGATGGAGTGGTCCGCACGCGGCAATCACTAGAATTAACGCGTGATATTTTTGCGATAAGCTGCTGCTTCAACAAAGTACTTTCGGGGAACATAGAGCATTCCGAAGCATTCTCCGTCCTCCTTTCCCAAATGTTTATGATGCACTTTGTGTGCCTTGCGAATCGCTCTGAAATACACATTGTCTGTGCGTTCAAACCAGTTGAACCGTCGGTGTATTAACACATCATGCACGAGGAAATAGGAAAAGCCATAGAACATAATTCCCAACCCAACAAAAAATCGCCAGTCGAACGCGGCGATGGAACCAAATACAATCAACAAGCAACTAGGAACAGCAAAAATGAGAAAGAAGGCATCGTTCTTCTCAAAGAAACCACCGCGGGGCTGGTGATGGTCTTCATGGAAATACCACATTGAACCGTGCATCACAAACTTGTGCGTGCACCATGTAATGCCCTCCATCAGAATATAAGTTGCCAGCGTAATCAGAATTCCGAGCATCATACCAACTGCAATTTGAATTGTTTCATGACCTCAGGAAGGGCAATTTTAAACCATGCCGTGTACTTCTCCGGGTTCAATTGAACATCAATATAGACATCATATAACTTCATCCATTTCCATTCGCACACCTCTTCCGTATTAATCACCGGCGACTCATTACTTCTGCCAAAAAACACGTGGTCAAATTCATGTTCAATGAGATTATTCTCCAACTCGGCGTGGTATACGAAATCAAACGACTTGACCAATGTGCACGCCATTCCCATTTCTTCTTGAAGACGGCGATGCGCTGCAGCCAAAACCTCTTCATCCGGCATGGGATGCGAGCAACACGTATTCGTCCATAAACCGGGACTATGATACTTCGTTAGCGCCCTGCGATGAAGCAACAGCTCATCATTTTGATTGAATACAAAAATGGAGAAAGCCCGATGGAGTTTACCGGTCTCGTGAGCCAACATTTTCTCCATCACACCGATGGGATTATCCTGGAAATCGACGAGGATTACTTCAGTCATACGTTCAGATAAGATTCAAGTTATTCTTAATGTAGCATGACATCAACAATGCGTACTTGCTCGTATTGGGAATGCGAATGCGCTCCTCCATGATGCGATGACTTGGAATGGAGCGAATCTTGGCAAACAATCGGCGGTAGTATACATAGGCGATAAGTACGCCCAAACGTGCGTCTTTCGGTAGCATCAGAATTCCTTTGTATGCATAATCGAAGTCCTGCTCAATTTCCTGCTCAATTTCCATCTTTACCTCATCATCGAAGCGGGAAAAGTCCACGCCGGGGAAGTAAGCACGACCAAGGCCATTGAAATCATCCTTCATATCACGAAGGAAATTAATTTTTTGAAACGCTGCACCAAGGCGCATTGCATAGGGCTTAAGATGACTGTACTGCTCATCGTTTCCTTCGGTAAATACCTTCAAACACATCAAGCCGACCACCTCTGCTGAACCGAGGATATACGCCTCATAACCATCTCTGTCGTATTCGCGCTTATCCAGATCCATTTCCATACTAATCAGAAAACGATCGACCAACTCAAAATCGAAATTGTAGCGGTGATACACCATCTGAAAAGCATGGAGAATAGGATTCATGGAAATCCGCTGTTCGATAGCGTCAACGGTATCTTGACGAAATCTCTTCAACAATTCCTGCTTATCGTATTCATGCAGTGTATCCACGATTTCATCTGCGAAGCGCACAAATCCATAAACACCATAAATGGCATTTTGAAAGCGGTTATGCAACAGGCGAATACCTGCACTGAAACTAGTGCTATAGGCATGTGTTGCAGCCTTGCTACTCTTAAAGGAAACGATATCAAAGATTTCACGTTGGTTATGTGCCATAGTGGTGCTTATCTTTTGTTGAGGTATTTTTCTACTTGGTCAGCCACAATTTGTCCGCTGATGATGCTTGGAGGCACACCCGGACCGGGAACGGTGAGCTGACCGGTATAGAAGAGGTTTTTTACTTTTTTACTTTTCAGACGGGGCTTCATGACAGCCGTTTGCATGAGGGTATTGGCAAGCCCGTAGGCATTACCCTTAAAGGAGTTGTAATCCGCAATGAATTCTTCGTGGGCGTATGATCTTACGTATTCGAGATGACGTTTCAAATCCTCTCCGGTGTGCTGTTTAATGCGTTCCAAGCAAATATCCAAGTAGCGCATGCGATCTTCTTCCGTGCTGGTGAGACCGGTAGCAACCGGAATCAAGATGAATAAATTTTCTTTACCCTCCGGTGCAACAGCCGGATCGGTTGCCGACGTGCAGCACAAGTAGAACAACGGTTTTTCAGGCCATGAAGGCGTATCGTAAATCGTTTGCGCATGGATATCAAAGCGCTCATCGAAGAAGAGGTTGTGATGAAGGATTCCATCCACTTTGCGATTTACTCCCAAATAGAAAATGAGGGATGAGGGCGACATTACACGCGTTTCCCAGTATTTATCGCTGTAGGAGCGATGTTCTTTCTTCAGCAATTTGCTTTCCACATGCTGATAGTCGGCAGCGGCGACCACAGCATCAAAATGATGTAACTCGCCATTCATGCGAATGGAGTGTGCTTCATGACCGCTTACCTCGATGGCATCGACCGTGCTTGAGGTTATAATCTTCACCTTCAACTCACGGGCGAGTTTGGTCATTGCCTCAGCGATTTTGCACATTCCGCCTTTTGGATACCACGTGCCCAGCATAATGTCTGCATAATTCATCATGCTGTACATCGCCGGTGTTTTCTCCGGCTTGGCTCCCAGAAACAAAATGGGGAACTCCAACAGCTGAAGAATTTTCGGGTGCGAGAAGTACTTCTTGGCGTGATCTGAAAAGCTCGAGAACAGGTGAAGTCTAAATGATTCAATGAGTAGTTTAGGTTGAGCAAACTCCAGAATATTCAAGGAAGGCTTCCAAACAAAATCAGCCATGCTCGTGTCATACTTGATTTTGGCTTCGGCCATGAATTTATCGAGTTTGGGGCCCGCACCTGATTCAAGTGTTTCCAATACAGCCTTTAGCTCATCGTAATTCGCAGGAACATCCAAGGGTTTATCATCGGAGAAGAAAACGCGATACGATGGATCAAGACGCTTCAGCTCGTAGTAATCGGAAACCTTTTTACCAAATCGATTGAAAAATTGCTCAAACACTTCAGGCATCCAGTACCAGGAAGGGCCCATATCAAAGGTGTAGCCCTCGTGCTGAAACGAGCGGCCTCTGCCACCGGTTGATTCATTCTTCTCCAACAGGGTTACATCAAAGCCTTTGTGAGCGAGAGAACAGGCAGAAGCAAGACCCGCAAAGCCTGCGCCGATAACTGCAATTTTTTTCGAAGAAGTTTGATTCATGGTTGAGCACAAAGGCTGTAACCAATAAACA